>NZ_JBQFMH010000005.1:0-333385 GCF_056531745.1 Ruegeria sp. L12 | reverse complement strand
GAAACCTCATCTGCACATGCCCTCCCATGTCAGAATACGAAGACGCCGCTGAGTAATACTCCTCAACCCCGCCCAATAATGGGCGGGGTTTGCCATAACCAATGAGAGCTCCGTTTCCGTTGTAGTTCGAACCAAGGTGATTGAGT
Source organism: Ruegeria sp. L12 (assembly GCF_056531745.1). NCBI lineage: Bacteria > Pseudomonadati > Pseudomonadota > Alphaproteobacteria > Rhodobacterales > Roseobacteraceae > Ruegeria > Ruegeria sp. L12. The sequence continues at coordinate 333,239 of NZ_JBQFMH010000005.1, read as the reverse complement.
CAGATGAAACATTATGTTGTGCGGAATGTTCATTCAAACTTGGCTGAGGTCTCTGCGGCGGCGGCTGAACGTACCCGGTACATCGACATCATTCTTCGGCACAGTGCCGACAAGGCTTCGGCGGAAATCATTGTAGAATTCTATCGCGCTTTGAACACGCTGATGGATGCACATTCCTATGTCGTCAATTTGCGCGTTCTGGCGGAGGAAAAGGTCGGGGGGCCACTCTACTGGGGTGGGCGAACGGCAATATTTTTGGGTGATTGGGAAAGCAGTTGGTGCCCGATTGGTGAACAAAGGGCCTGGGTTGCACAGGTGATGAACCTCTCTCCCAGAATACTCCTTGTCGGTGGTGCTGCGATGCTATTGGCCCAAACCAGCGATTCAGAACGAAAGGTGGCCGCCATTCACCCAAGTTTCGAGTCGGCGGCATGGGAACATGGAATAGTCAGCTGTGGACAGGCAACCTGTATTTCGGCCAACGGGCGTTTGCATAGTGCCATTACCTGCATCAGTGCCCTTCGATTGCTTGCCGAATTTGTCTCGATGGATCACGGAGAGCATCTTGCGGATGCGTTGTGCAGGTTTGTTGGCCTCAAAGAGCCAGAAAAGGCAATCGAGAGCCAGATCACCAACCGGCTAATTCGAAAAGCGAATGGGGATGAACTGGTCTCTTTCACGCTGGCGACCATGCTTGAAAATATCGAAGAGCCTTTGAAGATTTCCGAACTGTCCGAGGCGGTGGGCGCATCCACCCGCCAGCTTCAAAGAAGATATCTGTCCAAGACGGGCGCCAAGCTTTTAGACACATACAAAGAACTGCGTTTGGAACGAGCCCATAGCCTGCTGAAACACACTGATATGCCGCTTGCGGAGATTGCTACCGCGACTGGCTTTACCTCTCGTTCTGCGATGTCGCGTGCTTTCTTCAAATACTTTAAGATCAGACCGGAAGTGAGCAGGAACCAGCGATATCTCGGAAATGCGCCTGTTTAGCTTCTGATAACCGGATCATGTGTTTTCAGCGCGTTATGCAAAAATCACCAACACGCTAGGCGATCCATCCCTGGGCAACCTCATGTCGCCGTGCCAGATCCGCTGCCGTATCTTGTGCCATTTTTTTGCATTGAGTGAGGTCTGGGTAAGTTTGGGCCTGACGGGACAGCCAATTACCGCGCGCGGAAAATGAGGTCATTTGAGATGGGACAGGTCGGGCCAACTCAGAGCGCCCTGGCGCTATAGCGTAATCGGCCCTCAACAACCTGACAAAGCCGCGCGGGTGACCCATCGGGTCCGGATTGCATAGGAATCACAATTTAACATACTAACATATTAGTTGACATAAGAGGTGCGCCGCCTTAGCAACATGGGCTAAGCAGGCGGTGATGTGATGCAAGCACAAGGCGGCAAAGATGTTGTGGAAGGGGCGGCGCGCCACCGCGAGCCGCAAGGCAAGATTGTCGTGGCTCTGCGTGGCCAGCAGGCGAATGACCAACCTGCGCGTATTCCGGAAACTTCGTCTGAACCTGTTACGTGCGCTCACAGGTCTGGATTGGCGCAAATCCATGCCGGTCAGACCGTCGTCCGTTACGATCAGATCATCGAGCAAACCAAAGACGAGGTACTTGCCTTGAGGGGCGTCGCGTTTGCACCAATGCAGATCGAAGCCGTGATGTAATCTGCATGTGGCCCAGGGGAGAGGGGCAAATGGGAGATACTATTTCAAAGATGGTCGAAATGACCGGGATTGATAAGTTTTTTCCTGGCGTACACGCATTGAAATCCGTGCAGTTCGATCTTGAGCCGGGCGAAGTTCACGCACTTATGGGCGAGAATGGCGCTGGAAAGAGTACGTTGATGAAAATCCTGTCGGGCATTTACCAGCGCGACGGTGGGGTCCTGAAGATCGAAGGGCGGGAGGTCAGCCCGACAACGCCAAGAGAGGCTCAGGATCTGGGCATCGGCATCATTCATCAGGAGTTAAGCCTGATGAATGATCTGACCGTAGCGCAGAACATTTTTATCGGGCGCGAACCCCGCAAGAGCTTTGGTCGGCTGGACGAGGCCGCTCTGAACGCACAGACTGCCAGAATTTTTGCTGCGATGAACCTGAACCTAGATCCCAGGGCGTTGGTTGGGAGCCTGACCATCGCGAAACAGCAGATGGTCGAAATTGCAAAGGCTTTGTCGTTTCGATCCAAGGTTTTGATCATGGACGAGCCCACAGCGGCGTTGAATGATGCAGAGATTGCCGAACTTTTTGTCATTATCCGTCGTCTCAAGGCCGAAGACGTTGGCGTCGTTTACATCAGCCACAAGATGGACGAGCTCAAGCAAATTTCAGATCGTGTTACGGTGATGCGGGATGGCGAGTATGTTGGCACCATCGGCGCTGCCGAAACACCTATCAGCCAGATTATCGCGATGATGGTTGGCCGAGAGGTTAATGAAGAGCCTCTGGAAGTGCCTTGCCTGGGCGACGCAGAGGTATCGTTGCAGGTTACCGGGCTTAGCCGCAGCACCGAAATTCACGATGTCAGCTTCTCGGTCAAAAAGGGGGAAATTCTCGGATTTGCTGGCCTTATGGGTGCAGGACGAACCGAGGTTGCGCGCGCCATTTTCGGAGCTGACCCAAGAGACAGCGGCGAAATTCGGGTGCATGGCAAGGCGGTCTCGATCAGATCGCCCGCTGATGCGGTCAAGGCGGGGATCGGATATCTTTCAGAAGATCGTAAGCATTTCGGCCTCGCCACAGGTATGAATGTTCGGGACAACATCGCCTTGGCATCGATGGATCGCTTCACCGGTTCTGGCGGAGTTCTGAAGGACAGCGAAATCAGCGCGACTGCTAAAAGCTACATCAAACAACTGGGTATCCGAACACCTTCGGACGTTCAGGAAGTCCGGCTTTTATCGGGCGGCAACCAGCAAAAGGTCGTGATTGCCAAATGGCTTTTGCGCGACTGCGACATCCTGATTTTTGACGAACCCACCCGCGGTATCGACGTGGGCGCCAAATCCGAGATCTATAAATTGCTGGAAGAGCTTGCAGGGCAGGGAAAGACGATCATCGTAATTTCGTCTGAGCTGCCTGAGATCATGCGCCTCAGTCATCGCATCGCAGTGATGTGCGAAGGCAGGCTGACCGGAATTCTGCCCGGCGGCAAAGACACCACTCAGGAAGACATAATGCATCTGGCCACGCAACGGGCAGCGGCGATGCAGGTAACGGGGGCAGCACATTGACAACAGTATCGGATATCGAAAAGAAAAAGCCGCTCTCGGGCCTTGCGGATAGCGGCGCGTATCAAAAGCTGTTGGCTTTCGCCAGTTTGATTGTGCTGCTGATCGGGTTTTCCATCGCTTCACCCAATTTCATGCAAACATCCAATATGATCGCCATTCTTCAGGCGACATCGGTCAATGGTGTGCTGGCAGTGGCCGCGACTTTGGTCATTATTACCGGCGGTATCGATCTGTCGGTTGGAACATTGATGACGTTCTGTGCCGTGATCGCCGGCGTGGTCCTGACATATCTGGGGATGCCCCTGCTGTTGGGCGTGATAGCTGCCATTGCCGCCGGTGCGTTTTGCGGCCTGTGCTCGGGCACTTTCGTTGCCAAGATGAAAATCCCGCCCTTTATCGCCACGCTTGGCATGATGTTGATCCTCAAGGGCCTGTCGCTGGTCATCTCGGGTACGCGCCCGATCTATTTCAACGATACGCCCGGGTTCGATCAGATCTCGCGCGGGTCACTGATCGGAGAGATATTCCCCGCATTGCCGATCCCGAACGGTGTACTGATCCTGTTTCTGGTCGCTATTGCCGCTTCGTACATCCTCGGGCGTACAGTTCTGGGTCGCTACACCTTTGCGCTTGGCTCGAACGAAGAGGCCGTACGTTTGTCGGGCGTGAACACCGACATGTGGAAGATGCGCATCTATGCGTTGGCCGGAGCAATCTGCGGTGTCGCCGGTATTCTGATCGCCTCGCGATTGAATTCGGCACAACCCGCGCTGGGGCTGGGATACGAACTGGAAGCAATCGCTGCGGTGGTGATCGGCGGAACGTCTTTGTCCGGCGGGCGCGGCACCATCCTTGGTACGCTGATCGGCGCGCTGATCATGGCTGTGCTGACCAACGGCCTGCGCGTTTTGTCCGTAGCACAGGAATGGCAGACCGTCGTGACCGGCGCAATTATCATCCTGGCCGTCTACGCCGATATGGCACGACGTAGGAAGGCAGGTTGATCAAGTTCATTTGAGCAAAGACCAAAACGACCAACTGGAGGAGAAAACATGTTTTCACGTCGTTTCATTCTGGGTGCGCTGAGCGCCGCAACCCTGACAGGATCCGCCTCGATGGCGGTAGCAGAAGAAGTTTATATCCCGATGGTTTCCAAGGGCTTCCAGCATCAGTTCTGGCAAGCGGTGAAATCTGGTGCGGAACAGGCGGCCGATGAGTTCGATGTCAAGATCAGTTTCGAAGGCCCGGACAATGAAACAATGGTGGACCGCCAGATCGATATGCTGGCCGCTGCCCTGGCCAATAATCCCAAAGCGATCGGTTTTGCCGCTTTGGACAGTCAGGCTGCAATCCCGCTTTTGAAACAGGCGAATGAGAAGGGCATACCGATCATTGCATTCGACAGCGGCGTTGACAGTGATATTCCGGTTTCCACTGCTACCACCGACAATCTTGCAGCCGCTGGTCTGGCCGCGGACAAGATGGCCGAAAAACTGGGCGGGAAGGGCAAAGTGGCCGTTGTGGCACATGACCAGACCAGCCGTACCGGCATCGATCGTCGTGATGGCTTCGTCAATCGCATGGCCGAAAAGTATCCGGACATCGAGGTTGTCACGGTTCAATATGGCCAGGGTGACCATCTGAAATCGACCGAAGTCACCAAAGCGATCCTGACGGCAAACCCGGATCTGAACGGGATCTTCGGAACAAACGAGGGCTCAGCCATCGGCGTTGTAAATGGCGTACAGGAACTGGGCACCGAGGGGCTGGTCATCATTGGCTATGACAGCGGCAAGGCTCAGAAAGACGCGATCAAAAGTGGTCTTATGGCGGGTGCGATCACGCAGAATCCTGTGGGTATCGGTTACGAGACCGTGAAGGCTGCGGTTGCAGCTCTGAACGGTGAAGAGGTTCCGGAACTGATCGACACAGGTTTCTACTACTACGACGCCTCGAATATGGACGACCCAAAGATTTCGGCTGTTTTGTACGACTAAGGATATTCACCCATATCGACCAATCTGGCCCGCCTTTTCGGGTGGGCCAGACATGGATGCAGAATTTTCGAAGCATTCGGCCAACGTCCATTGCAGATGGCGTGATGCAAGAAGTGATCCAGCTTCGCAGGGCAGAAACCTCCCACCTGAAGTTGACGCGAAAGTCGCACTGAATGCAGACCCCTATTGAGATGGTGCTGTCGGGGAAGTTCTGGGCATACCGTGTTCTTCCTTGCATGGTCGGCACATGGAAGCGTATCTCTGCGAGGCATCGTTGGGTCTGCCAATTGTCAGTGTCGATCCCAAAACGGTCCGATGTGAACGCCCGCCGGCGCATGTCGGCTAACCGTCGTTGGTCTGAGGCCAACAGCTGGTTTGGGTGCGTAAAGAGATGCAGAAGATCGCAGCCAAGCGGTGCGGGTGTGATTTTGCCGGATTGACGTAGTACGTGAACGCAAAAAAACGTTATGATCCACTAATATTCTCGATCGCCTTTGCGGCAAGGAGAAGCTGAGCGTCTCACGATGAAGCGAGAGGGAGCGAGGCCCGGCCAACACTGGCTTGCGGACTACCTGACCAACACGTTCGAGGCTTGGATCAGCAACAGCCTTGTTTTGATTCTACATTTCAATTCAACTGCCAATAGGCTTGGAAACCTGGAAGTGGTTATTTGCCAGATTTTCCGGGCTTGCCAAATGGAGCGCGCAAAATGAACCAATCCGACGATCGTCGTGTGACATTACCGGCTGGAACGAAATGGGCGTTTCTTGAGGAAATTGCGTCTTTCACGTCTGATACATCGGACCCAGATCGTGTGCTCTGCGAGATTGTGAGCAGATTGAAGGCAGCGTTAAATATAGAAGACTGCAAATTGGCCATGCTTAGCGAAGGCGGGGCCTTTTACTATGAAGGCGCGTTGCAGGATTCTCAAAACGATCGGGTTATCTGGAACGGCACCCTTGTTCCGGTCTCGCATGGCTACGTCGGCGAGGTCTTGCACAGTGGAAAACCGGGGCTGTTTCGCGACACGCTGAGCGACGAAAGTTCGGATGAAACCTCGGTTTCTGTTGTGCGTGTGGTGTTACCAATAAAGGCTCTTGGCAGGGTTGTGGGGGCCTTCTCATTTCGCGCCGGTCAATCTGCGGATCTTGCAGAGGATGTTATTGACCTTGCTGAAAGCGCTGCGGCGCACTGCGCCATAGCCATCCTTGACAAGCAGATGGAACAAACGGCGCATGGCGGGATCGTCGATGCCATAAACACAATTCCAGAAGGTTTTGCCCTGTACGATTCCAGTGACCGGTTGGTTCTGGCGAACCAAACCTATCGAAAGATGCTGTATCCGGGACATGAAGATCTGGTAAAACCGGGGATGACGTTCGAGCAAGTCGTTCGAAAGGCCCTGTCACTCAACGTCATCTCGGATGCCATCGGTCGTGAAGAAGAATGGCTGGCCCAACGGCTGAAACGTCATGACAATCCTGAAGGCACCCAGATGCAAAGCCGGACCTCCGGGGGTTGGATTAAAATCAGTGAGCGTAAGACCCGAGATAACGGAACCGTCGCGATTTACAGCGATGTGACTGAACTGAAGAAAGTCGAAGCTCGTAATGCCGAGCTTGCTCAGATACCGGAAGAAAACCCGAACCCGGTAATGTGTATCAGCAGTGACGGCAAGTTGCTCTTTGCGAATAAAGCGAGTGACCCCATGCTGGATGCCTTGGGTCTAGAGGTCGGTGCGGATGTCACCGAGGAGTGGTTGGCCCGCGTCAAGACAGGGCTAAAGGAAGACAAACGGCAGGACTTTGAATGTCACGCCGATGGATTGGTCTACGCATTGCTGCTCTGGCCGGTGCCTGATGCCAAGCACGTCAACCTTTATGGGCGGGACGTCACGCAACTGAAGCAGGCAGAAAAGCGGATGCAAGAATTGGCGCGTATCCCTGAAGAGAACCCCAACCCGGTGTTGCGCATCACCGATCAGGGCAAATTGGTATATGCCAATAGGGCAAGCGCTCCATTGATCAAAGCGCTGCAGCTGAAGGTTGGCGATCGTGTAGGAACAGGTTGGCGCACGCGTGTCGCTAAAGGTTTGCACGAAGATCAACGGCAGGATTTTGAGTATGAGGCCGGTGGTCTGATCTATGCCCTTTTGCTGTGGCCCGTTCCGGAGGGTGGTTACGCGAATATTTACGGCCGCGATATTACCACTCAGAAGCAAGTCGAAAGCGAACTCCGCGTGGCGAAGGATATCGCGGAAACTGCGAACAAAACCAAAAGCACATTCCTCGCCAATATGAGTCACGAGCTTCGCACGCCATTGAATGCGATCATCGGATACAGCGAGTTGATGCTCGAGGAAGCCATTGACCAGAATGATGAGGCAAACCTGAGCGATCTTCGAAAAATTCAGTCTGCTGGTAAACACCTGCTTGCGCTGATTAACGACATTCTGGACCTGTCCAAAATCGAAGCCGGCAAGATGGAGTTCAATCTGGAAACCTTCGACGTCTTCCAGATGATCATGGACGTTAAAACCACCGTCCAACCATTGGCCGAGAAGAACGGCAATGCGCTTGAGATAGCATGTCCCGATGATATCGGCGAAATGGTCTGCGACCTGACCAAGGTGCGTCAAGCGCTGCTCAACCTGTTATCCAACGCATGCAAATTCACTGAAAACGCGATGATCACACTTTCGGTTCGTCGGTCGAATGAACCAGATCATCTGGAATTTGCGGTCACCGATCAGGGTATCGGAATGTCGCCAGAACAAGTCGACAAGGTTTTTGACGTATTCACACAGGCGGATTCCTCCACGACGCGCAACTATGGCGGTACGGGATTGGGGTTATCGATCACCAAGGTCTTCTGCGAACAATTGGGCGGCAGCATTCAATGTTCGAGCACGCTTGGCGAAGGGTCGACTTTTACAATTCTTCTTCCAGGTATCTGCCGCGATCCGTCAACCGATCTGTTGCAGGACACGGGATATTCTGAAGACGATCCTGACAGCGATCCAAATGCTCCATTGGTTCTGCTGATTGATGACGATCCGACGGTACATGACCTTTTGGGCCGGCGGTTGCGCAGGGAAGGATATCGTACGCTTGCCTCGACTAAAGGCGAGGATGCGTTGCGGCTGGCCCGAAAAGCCAAGCCCGATGCCATTACGCTGGATGTATTCATGCCCGGGATTGATGGCTGGGCCGTGCTTTCTAAACTGAAAGAGGATCCGGAACTTGCTGGCATTCCGGTCATCATGCTGACATTCGCAGAAGATCGCACCAGGGGACTGTCGCTGGGCGCCAGTGATTATCTGGGCAAACCCATAGACACGATCGAACTGCTGAACGCCCTGAAAGAACATTGTCCGGCCCTGCCGACCCATTGCGCTCTGGTCGTGGAAGATGAGGCTGCAACGCGTGAAATGCTCTGCCGCGTTTTGGGGAAGGAAGGCTGGCACGTTAAACAGGCGGTTAATGGGCTGGATGCACTTCAGCATCTTTCCAAAGCGGTGCCGGATGTCATTTTGCTGGATCTCATGATGCCCGCGATGGATGGGTTTGAGTTTCTGGCGCGGATGAGGAAAAACCCGGAATGGAAGGGCATTCCTGTCATTGTGGTCACCGCGAAAACCCTCTCAAACGATGATCGCGCGCGTCTGAATGGCTCTGTCGAGACGCTGATTAACAAGGACGGAGATGAAATTGAAACCATTCTTAATCAGTTGAACGAAGTCCTCATTGCGTCCCGATCTGCATCCGCATGGAGTCCTAAACTGTGAATGATGGCCCGGAAATCGAAGCGCAACACGAACAGGCGGTGTGGTTGGCGAATTTGCGCCAAAACCTGATCTCTCCGGTAAGCGTTATCGTCGGTCTAAGCGAAATGCTTCAAAGCGAATCCGGGTGTCAGGCGCATGAAGAGTTGACCTCGGACTTGAACAAAATTTCCCAAGCTACGACCGAACTGAACGCTTTGGTCGACCAGTTGTTGCATCCTGAGATGGCCCTGAAACTAACGGTTAGCGTTGATGAAGGCGTGAAACGGCTGCGTCACGATTTGCGTACCCCGATGAACGCGATCAAAGGCTACAGCGAGATGTTACTTGAGGATTTGGATGACCTGAATGCAGAACATCTGGCGCCGGACTTGCTTGGGCTTTTGGAGCATACCGAAAACCTTTTGCAACACATCGATAGGCTTGCGGCTTTGTCCGGCGATGACCTCAGGATGTCTGACACGCCACGGGAAACTGCGGCAATGTTTGCGAGTCTGGTTCAGAGTATGCAGCCCCTCGCACCAATCGCCGATAATGTTGCACTAACCGGCGACATTCTCGTCGTCGATGATATTGGGGCCAACCGGGATTTGCTCGCCCGCCGGTTAAAGAGGGACGGGCATCGCGCCTGGACCGCTGACAGCGGCTATACCGCTCTTGAAATGATGTCCCGACAATCGTTTGATCTGATTCTGCTTGATCTGATGATGCCGGACATCAACGGTTTTGATGTCCTGGCACGATTGAAAGAGGATGACGGCCTGCGCGATATACCCGTTATCATGATTTCGGCTCTGGACGAGATCGAAAGCGTCGCGCGCTGCATTGAGGCCGGTGCCGAGGATTACCTGCCCAAACCTTTCAATCCGATCCTGTTGCATGCCCGGATCAGCGCGGCGCTCGAGAAAAACCGGTGGCGGGAACGCGAGCGCCACTACATAGAGATGATGGAAGCGGAGAAGCAAAAGTACAAAGATCTTTTGCTTAGCATTCTGCCACAACAGATCGTGACCCGGCTGAACGACGGTGAAGCCACAATCGCCGACCGCCATAACGATGTCACGGTCCTCTTTTCCGATATCGTCGGTTTTACCGAGATGTCCGCCAAGCTGCCCCCGGCACAAGTGGTTTATTATCTAAACCGGATATTCTCGGGTTTCGACAAAACGGCGACAGAGCTTGGCGTTGAAAAAATAAAGACGATCGGCGATGCGTACATGGTCGCTGCCGGGGTGCCAGACGGTCGTGATGATCATGCTGAAGTGATCGTCGAGATGGCCCTTCGGATGCTTGATCAGGTCGAGGCGCTGAATCTCGAAGCGGACCACCCGATGCACATCAGGATTGGCGTGCATAGCGGGCCGGTGGTTGCAGGAATAATCGGGTCGCATCGTTTCCTGTACGATGTCTGGGGGGATACCGTTAATTTCGCCAGCCGCCTTGAATCAACAGGTGCGCCTGGTCGGGTACAAGTGTCCGAAGCTACCGCCGGACTGATCCGGCATCGTTTTGAAATCTCTGAACCCATCGACACAAGAGTAAAGGGCAAAGGTCAGGTCAGAACCCATTATGTCGCCCGTCGCAAAACCGCTGTGGAATAAGCGGTTCTCTATCAGGGCGCAGGTAGCAATCTTCCCATTTTTTCCAGCAAACGGCTCAGTTCAACGGGTTTGGTATCGAAGTCATCACAACCGGCTGCAAGCGCCTTTTCCCGATCGCTGGCCATCGCATGCGCGGTCAGCGCAACCACCGGGATCGAGGCCGTCTCGGGCGTTGCCTTGATACGCCGCGTAGCTTCCCAGCCATCAATTTCCGGCAGGCTCATATCCATCAAGATGATATCCGGAGATTCGCTGCCGGCCATAGAGACACCCTCTAACCCATCCCTCGCAGCAACGACCTGAAACCCTTTGCGTGTCAATCTGCGTGAAAGCATGTCGCGGTTCATTTCGTTGTCTTCTACCAACAGAACTTTAGTCAATATTTCCCCCTCGCGCCTTTGCGCGTGTTGACTGCCTGATGGTTGAGCACGCATCGCGACTTGTGTTCGAAGCGCGCCCTGCCGCCGAGGCGTGCAAACCTTACCGGTCGGTGCATTCTTTCATCAATTCAACATCGCGCAAAGAAAATTTGGAGAACCGGCGTCGCCGCACATTCCCTGGGTGTAGTGATGGGCATGATCCATAGCGTCTGGATGTCAAAACTGCTCCAGTTTCCTTCTCGCCATCGGGTAGCAATCTGGGCCTTCTGGGCGGATATCTTGCCCAGAAGACGCAGTTTCTCTCCGCTCTGGTTTGCGATGAATGCGGTCGACAATTTCAGGCCAGGCTTGGTGATATCTCGCCTTCACGGCGAGCGACAAACGCGTCGAGTTCTTCGATCCGAGCAGAATCCAACGTGGGAGACTGGTAATCCGCAAGCAGCCGTTTCGCCTTTTCCGCAGCGCGTTCGGGCATGCTTTGGCAGCCTTGGGCCTGCCATTGCTCGAACGCTTCGTAGTCCAGAACCTCAGGGGCGATAAAAGCGTCCTCGAAATGTTCCAGCGTGAAGGCGTCGCCCAGATAATGCCCGCCGGGGCCGACGCGGCGTACCGCCTCCATCGCCTGACCCAGACGGTCGAAATTCACCCCTGCCGCGTATTTCGCCATCAGCAGGTTCTGTTCGCCGTCCGCCACCAGTTTGGCGATGCAGTGCACCATGCCTGCTTCGTCCCAACCGCCTGCGTGCAGCAGGAAATTGGCGTTCGAGGTCAGCGCCGCCATATAGGATGTGGCCGATTCATAGCCCGATTGCGCATCAAATGTCTTGGACGAGGCTTGCGAGGCGGTGGTGCGCCATGGGATATTATAGCGGCGCGCCAGTTGGCCCACGATGGCGTTGATCTGGCTGACCTCGGGCATCCCCGACATCGGCGCGCCGGATTTCATCGATACGGACACGGAATACTGGCCGTAGATCGTCTTGGTGCCGGGTTTAACCAGCTGCGTATAGGCGATGGCGGCAATCGCCTCGGCGTTCAGTTGCGCAACTGTCGCCACCACATCGGCGGGCGTGTTGGCCGCGCCCAGCACGAAGGGCGAGCACAGAACCACTTGACCGGCTTCGGCATAGACCCGCAGCCCTTCCAGCATGGTGGAATCCCAGACCAGCGGTGAGTTGCCCGAGATCTGCCCCATCAGCACCGCGTTGTGGCGCAGGAACTCGTCGCCATAGACGATCCGGGCCATGGTGATGGAATCCTCAGCCCGTTCCCGCCCGGTGGTCAGGCCGAAAGTGGCCAGATCGGTGTCGACCAGATTGGTGCGGTTGATATGCAGGTGCCGCCAGGGCACGGCGATATCGGTGGGCTCGCAGGCGAAACCGGTGGCCATGTGAAAGCCGGGGCTCATCTGGATGATCTTGTTGAGCCGTTGCAGGTCCGCGAGGGTGGAAAACCGCCTTGTGCCGTCCAGATCGCGAATGTTCGGCGCGCCCTGCATCGGGCAGAAGCTGACGGTGTCGACGCCGATCTCGAAGCGGGTGTTTTCGCCCCGCCCGGTCATTTCGAACCGTTCGGGAGCCTTGGCCAGCAAGCTGTCCACCAGTTCACCGTCCAGATGAACTCGTTCGCCACGAACATCGGCGCCAGCGTCGCGCCATTGACGCAGGGCGACCTCATCGCGGAAGTCGATGCCCACCTCTTTCAGAATCCACAGCGAGGCCCGATGGATACGTTCCAGCTCATCAGCGCTGACCAGTTCGGTGGGCTTCAGCCCATAGCGGATGGTGCTGAGGCGCGGGGTGATCTCGGTCTCGCGGTGGGTCTTGCGGGCGGCGCGGCCACGACGGGCAGGACGCGGAGCGGTCATGACGGCCTCTGGCTTACCAATGCGGTGTGACGCAGCCCACCTGCATCGGTCCGGGCAAAGGTGATGGCGTTGTCGATCTCGGACAGATCGAAATGGGTGGCGGCAAAGCGCGACAGGTCCAGCGCGCCGCTTTCGATCAAGGCAAGCAGCCGTAGCAACATGTCGGGCGTGAACCAGAACGAGCCGGTCAGCGTATTACCGTTCCGCATCAGTGCAGCGGTGTCCACCGGCAGCGGCGCGGTCAGCGCGCCGACGAAGCTGGCGCAGCCATAACGGCGCAATCGGGCGATCAGGGCGGCGGTGGTTGCGGTTTCGTCGCCTCCGGCGCAGTCCAGCAGCATGTCCAGCGGGCCAGTGTCCGAGACATCGCCGATGCGCACACGGGCGGGATCAAGCGCCACCAGTTCACGCAGGATTGCATCGCGGCGGCCAAAGACCTGCACCACGCCCGCACCCATGGCTAACGCCAGCGCGACTGCGCCGGATCCGACCAGACCGGCGGCACCGTTGATGGCCAGCGTCATGCCGGGCTGAAACCCGCCACGCTCCAACCCCGCCAGCGCGGTGCCGAGCCAGCCCAAACGGCACAGGATATCGGCGGAAGCGGCGATGGAATCAGGGATCGGGGTGAAACAGGTTTCGGGGGCGTGGATCAGCTCGGCAAAGCTGCCATCGGGCCAGTCGGCCATGGCGGGTTGTGCGTCAGGCGCGACGGCAAAGCAGCCCAGAAAACCGTGATCGGCCTGCGGCAGGGTGGGGTCATTGCTGCCGGTATAGGCATCGAAATAGACGCGCTGACCGGGTTGCAACCGGTCCGAGCCCTGTTCCACCACACCCACAGCACATTGACCCGGCACGAAAGGCCGGGGCGGCGTCATCCACGCGCCCGAGGGCAGCGCCGCCATGTACGAGGCCACCAGCGCCGCCTGCATCCGCACAACGGCCCCGCCCGCGCGCAGGTCGGGCGCGGGGATGTCCTGAACCTCGAACCGGTCCGAGCCTTGGGTGATCCGCACCGCGCGCATGTCAGGCGTCCAGCGGGGCAAGGGTGGCGATCATTGCCGCCTCGGCCTCGGCCGATAAGGGGCGTAGCGGGCGGCGCACATTGCCCAGCCCGAAGCCACGGTGTTTTGCGGCCACCAGAACGCATTGCATGTAATCATGGGTCCAGATGTGCAGCAGCGAGGGCAGCATTTTTTTCCACAGCGCCAGCGCGCCGTGCAGATCGCCTTCGGCCACCAGCGCATAAAGCCGCACCGCCTCGTGCGGCATGTAATTCGCGCCGCCCCAGATGCAGCCATGCGCACCGGCCATCAACGCAAAGACAGTGGTGGTGTCACACCCGTTCAGCACCTTGCAGCCATCGCTCAGATACTGCTGATGCACGGTCATGTCGCCGCCGCTGTCCTTGATGTAGTTGAAGTTCTGCAACCCGCTCAACCGGCTGAACAGCGCGGGCGAGACCGACAGACCGGTCGCTTGCGGAATGTTGTAGCCGACGATATCGATGCCGACCTCGGCGTCGATCTCGCGGTAGAATTCGAATAGCCCGTCGTCATCCACCGGACCTTCCAGATAGGGCGGCAGGATCATCAGCGCATCGGCGCCTTGTTCCTGCGCGTGGCGTGAGCGGCGGGCGACCTCCTCCATATTCAGGGCCGAAGTCTGGCAGATCGCATTGCAGCGTCCATCGATATGAGCGATGCCCGCCTCATAGAACCGGTTGCATTCCGCTTCGGTCAGATAGGGGTGCTGGCCGGTGCCAGAACCCAGAACCAGCCCCTGCACACCCGCGTCGACATAGGCATCGATCAGGCGTTTGACCTCGTCGAAATCAATGCTGCCGTCATTGGCAAACGGGGTCTGCATGGCCAGGTTGATGCCTGCGAGATCTGCCATTCCTTGCTCTCCTGTCAGGTTTCTTTTCCGGCCCTGAGGAACCGGTACTTGGTGGTTGCCCGCACCCCGATCTCGGTGATCCAGTCGGGCAGGCCGCGATTGGGTTTGGGGCGGCTGTTCAGAATGTCGATACTGCGCGAAGTTTGTCCCAATGCAAGCTCGGCCAGCGCCTTGCCGAAACCGGTGCCGCGTGCGACGCCAGTGCCATTGCAGAAGGCGGCGCCGAACACGCGGTCGCCCAGTTCGCCAAATACCATGCCGCCGTTATGGGCCATGGTCAGCAAGCCGCCCCAACTGTGGTCGTAGCCGATATGTGACAGCTCGGGATAGCGGCGGTCAAAGGCCACCTGATGGTGTTTGCGGGCGTAATCCACGTCCGACAGATGCGATTTGAATCCACGTGCGTAGGAATAAACGTTGCGCAGAAACAGGCGGTTGTCATGGGTCAGCCGCATGGTAGTGCCGAAGCTTTCCGCCGGGATCACCCCGAACGGCCCGCGCGCGCCGACCTGTGCCAACTCGTCCGTGCTCAGCACCCGTGTCATCGAGCCATAAGTGTAGACGGGAATGGCGGTGTGATCGAAGAACCCGCATTTGGTCAGATAGGCGGCGTTGCACAGCAGCACGTGACGGGCGCGGATCACTCCGCCGGGCGTTTCGCAGACATGATGCTGGGGGGAATAAGTAATGTCAGTCACGGGCGACTTTTCATGGACGCAGACGTTTTCAGGCAGCGCCTGCATCAGCCCAGTCAGATATTTCGCCGGCTGCAGCAGCACCGTGCCCGGCGTGTGAATCGCCGAGTGGTAATGGCGCGATCCGGTGATGGCCTGAATTTCATCCTCGCTGACCCATCTGTGGTCCTTGCCGATCTGGGTCAGGGCCTGAGACATCTCCTCAAGGCAACGCTGGCCGCGCGGGGTGGCAGCAGCGTGGTATTTGCCGGACGGGTCCCAGTCACAATCGACGCCCAGCTCCTCGACCGCCGATTGCATATAGGCGATGCCTTCGGAATTGATGTGGAACTCTTCTTCGTTGCCCTTGCGGTCTTCGGCGAAGTGCTTGTTGCGGGGGTTATGCGCCAGATCGATGGCGAATCCGGCGCAGCGCCCGGCGGCATTGTCGCCAATCCGACCCGCATCCACCAGCGCGATACGGGCGTCGGTTGCCAAATCTCCCAACCGCCGCGCCGCATGCAAACCCATCCATCCGCCGCCGACCACGAGATAGTCACAGGTAATGTCAGTATCCAACGGCTGAGCGGCTGGTCGCGCCCCCAGCGCGGCGTACCAGCCGGACCGGGTTGGCTCCATATGGACAGGCAAAATGTTCATGCGGCGACACTTAGGCGATTACTCTGCAAGGCTGTAGATACTCGTTTCTAATATAGCTATAAGCATGAGTTATGTCAGGACTTCGCAAACTCCTCCCGTCACCGAATGCGCTGATCGCTTTCGAGGCTGCCGCGCGGCTCAGCAGTTTCAATCTGGCGGCGGCGGAACTGGGCATCACTCAACCAAGCGTCAGCCAGACCATCAAGGCGATGGAGGCGCAGCTGGGCGTGCAGCTGTTTGAACGCGGCAACCGGGGTGTCCGGATGACGTCGGCGGGGGCCGAGTTGATGGCTGATGTCGAACCGGCGCTGAAACAGATTGAGACCCGGCTGCGCGCGCTGGCGCGACGCAACAGTCATACGCTGACGGTGGCGGCTTCGACCTCGGTATCGGCGCAGTGGCTGCTGCCGCTGACAGCCGCCTTTCAGCGCGCGCATCCCGAGGTGCATGTGAAATTGGTCACCACCGACCGCAATATCGAACCGGGGGACGAGATCGACCTGACCATCCGGCGTGGCCCGCTGAACTGGGACCGCCCCAACAGCTGGCACCTGTCGGACGAGGTTCTGTATACGATCTGCAGCAACGCTTATCTTGAGCGAAAAGGCCCGGTGCGCGATCTGGATGATCTGGCCAATCACGACATCATCCACAATGCCGAACCGTTCCGTAATCGCATGAACTGGCAGGAATGGCTGGCCTCACAGGATCGTCCCGAGCTGCAGATCCCACAGACACTGGTGCTGGATGATTATCAGTTGGTGATTCAGGCTTGCCTTGCCGGGGAAGGCATTGCTCTGGGCTGGTCCTTTACGACCCGGGCGCTTGTCGATCAGGGCATTCTTGTGCAGCCCTTGGCACACAGCGTGCGCACAGATCATGCGTTTTATATTCTGGGGCCAAAATCGACGGAAATGTCGCGCCGCAAAGCCAACTATATTGATTGGATCAAGGCGGGCGTTAATCAGGGCTATGGCGTAATCTCAGCGACACCGGATCTGTTGCAAAGTTCCGACCAATTCGCTCCGTGCAGCGAGAGTAAGTGCGACTGACAACGGTTATCAACTAAGGCCGGTGTCCGGGAGCGCTCCGATTACAAGGGTCACATGGTTCAGACGACGAATTTCGCTTCGCTGCCATCGCCCGGAACCTTAAGAAATTGTTCAGAAATTTTCTGGCGCTGTGGCACCACGCAAAACCTGATCAGAAAGACATTCGCATCGCCATAAAATCACTGCTTCCTGTGCCTGTAAGGCTTTGATCATAAGCAATATTTGTGAACTTCGCGCGATTGACATCAATGTCAGGTTGTATTCCCGAACAACACGCTTCGCTTAAGTTTTGCAATCCGACACTGCGCAGACCGATTGACATGCCCACGCTGTTGGTATGCTATCCC
Source organism: Ruegeria sp. L12 (assembly GCF_056531745.1). NCBI lineage: Bacteria > Pseudomonadati > Pseudomonadota > Alphaproteobacteria > Rhodobacterales > Roseobacteraceae > Ruegeria > Ruegeria sp. L12. The sequence goes on along the minus strand of NZ_JBQFMH010000005.1, from coordinate 315,732 downwards.
CAACCATAACGTTCACAGAAATTTGCGACATCGTATCGCGGATTCAATGCAGTTAACCGACTGCAAAAAAGGGAGAAAATAATGAACAAATCATTGCTCGCGCTGGCGTTGCTGATGTCTTCAACAACGCTGGCACAGGCCGAGACTCTGCGCTGGGCCCGTGCCGGTGACGCGCTGACGCTCGACCCGCATTCGCAAAACGAAGGGCCCACGCATACCGTGCGCCATCAGATGTATGAGCCGTTGATTATTCGTGACACGACCGGCGCTTTCGAAGCTGCGCTCGCCACCGATTGGGCACCCAGCGCCGATGACCCGAATGTCTGGGTGTTCAACCTGCGCCAGGGCGTGAAGTTCCACGATGGCGCGGAATTCACCGCCGAAGACGTGGTGTTCAGCATCAATCGCGCCAAGCAGCCGAACTCGGACATGAAAGAGCTGATCAATTCGATCGTCGAGGTGCGCGCGGTCGATGACCACACGGTCGAGATTGTGACCGACGGCCCAAACCCGATCCTTCCGGCGAACCTGACGGACCTGTTCATCATGGACAAGGGCTGGACCGAGGCAAACAACACAGTCGACGTTCAGGACTTTGAAGGTGGCGAGATCACTTTTGCGACCACCAATGTGAATGGCACAGGTGCCTACAAACTGGTCAGCCGCGAGCCTGACGTAAAAACGGTTATGGAGCGGAATGAGGACTATTGGGGTCGCGATCAGTTCCCCATGGCGATCAGCGAAATCATCTATACCCCCATCCAGAACAACGCGACGCGCGTTGCGGCGATGTTGTCGGGTGAAGTGAACTTTCTTCAGGACATGCCGGTACAGGATCTTGAGCGGGTCAATGCGGCGGACGGGCTGGTTGTCAAACAGGCACCGCAGAACCGGGTGATCTTCTTCGGGATGAACCAGGGCGGGGACGATATTGAAGCCGATAATGTGGATGGCAAGAATCCTCTGGCCGATGTGCGTGTGCGTCAGGCCATGTCCAAGGCGATCAACCGCGATGCGATTCAGCAAGTGGTCATGCGCGGTCAATCACAGCCTGCCGGGATGATCGCACCACCCTTCGTGAACGGCTGGACGGCTGAGATGGACAGTGAAAGCAGCACGGATGTTGAAGGCGCAAAGGCGTTGCTGGCCGAGGCGGGCTATCCAGATGGATTCTCGATCCGGCTGGATTGCCCCAATGATCGTTACATCAACGACGAAGGCATCTGCCAGGCTGCTGTCGGCATGCTGGGTCAGATTGGCATTACCGTGAACCTGGATGCCAAACCCAAAGCGCAGCATTTCCCGCTGATCACCGATGGCAAGACCGATTTCTACATGCTGGGCTGGGGTGTTCCGACCTACGATTCGGAATACATCTTCAACTTCCTTGTCCATGGCCGTGAAAGCGACATCGGCACCTGGAACGGCACTGGCTTCGACAATGACGATCTGGACGCCAAGATCAAATCGCTGGCCTCGAACACCGATCTGGATGCCCGCAATCAGGACATCGCCGAGATCTGGCGTGTGGTGCAGGACGAACAGTTGTACATCCCGATCCACCACCAGGTGCTGAACTGGGGTATGGCTGAAAACCTGGCCATCGAGGTTGATCCCGAAGATCAGCCCATGGTGAAGCACTTCGGTCTGAACTAAGCTGAGTGGCCAGGCCCCGGAATACGGGGCCTGCCACCAAAAAAGTGGGAGCTATCATGAAACGTCTGACCACTGCCGCGCTGTTGGGCGCGCTTGCCTTACCTGTCGCAGCCGAAGAGTTCACGTTTGCCGTCACAACCGACCCGCAAACGATGGATCCTCATGCGGTTAACTCAGCCCCTGTTCTGGGTTTTCTGAACAACGTCTACGAAGGGCTTGTTCGTCGCGGCAAGGATATGACCATCGAACCCGCTCTGGCCACCAGTTGGGAAACAATCGATGGCGGCGCGGGCTGGAGATTCAAGCTGCGCGAGGGGGTGACATTTCATGACGGGTCCGAATTCAACGCTGATGACGTTATCTTTTCGTATCAGCGCGCTTCGGATGAAAGTTCGGATACTCGCAGCTGGTTCGCTCCGGTCAGCGAGGTGGTGAAGGTTGACGACTATACCGTCGATGTGATGACCACTGCGCCGAACCCGATCTTTCCGGACAGCATCGCCAACTGGATGATCATGGACAGCGGCTGGGCCGAGGCAAACGACGCCGCTCTGCCCGACAAAGAGGCCGGCAACTATGCGACCCTGAACGCCAACGGCACAGGCGCGTTCCGCGTCTCCGCGCGCGAACCGGGCCTGCGCACGGTGCTGGAACCCTTTGATGCATGGTGGGGCGATGTCGAACACAACCTGACCCGCGCCGAACTGGTGCCGATCCAGAACCCGGCGACCGCTCTGGCGGCGCTGCTTTCAGGCGATGTGGATTTCATCAACCCGGTCCCCATTCAGGACGTCGCCCGCCTGCAGGGCAACCCGGATGTGAAGGTTATTCAGGGGATCGAAGCGCGTGTGATCATGTTGGGTTTCGATCAGCAGGAAGGCGCAAGCGAGGCCGGGCAGGGCAGTTCCGATCTGTTTCTTGATCTCCGTACCCGCGAGGCTGTGGCCAAGTCGGTCAACGTACCGGCCATTCTACAAACCATCATGCGCGGCAATGCCGAAGTGGCGAGCCAGCTTGTCAGCCCCGCAATGCGCGGGTTCTCGGCTGTGAATGCAGACCCTTATGGCTATGACCCCGAAGGTGCGAAGGCGCTGCTGGCCGAGGCTGGGGCAGAGGGGGCCGAGGTCAGCTTCAAATGCTCCAACAATCGGTATCTGAACGACGAATCCGTGTGTCAGGCGATTACTGCCATGCTGACGCAGGCCGGGCTGAATGTGACGCTTGACGCGATGCCGGTGCAGAACTACTGGCCGGAACTGCGGGCCGACAATTTCGACATGTATCTGCTGGGCTGGTCGCCCGGCACCTTTGACGCCGAACATCCTGTGCGCTTTCTGGCCTCGACCCCGAACGAGGAAAAGAAGCTGGGATCATGGAACTTTGGTGGCTATTCCAACGCGCGTGTGGATGAACTGCTGCCGATGATCCAGTCCGAGATTGACGAGACCAAGCGTCAGGCCATGCTGGACGAGGTTGCAGGTATCCTGCAGGAAGAGGTCGCCTATGTGCCGCTTTACGTGCAACCGCTGGTCTGGGGCGCGCGCAGCGATATCGAGCTGACGCAACGGCCCGACAATTTCTTCCTTCTGCGGTGGGTTACGGTCAACTAAATGCTGTCATACATCATCAGGCGGGTGGCCCAGTCGGCGCTGGTTCTGTTCGTCGTGGGCCTTGTCGCCTTTTCCATGTTCCGCTTTGTCGGCGATCCCATCGACAACATGTTGGGGCAGGAGCGCACCATGGAAGACGTGGAACGCCTGCGCACCCAGTTGGGCCTGGATCAGCCATTTCCGGTGCAATATGTGAAGTTCCTGCAAGAGGCCGCGCAGGGCAATTTCGGTGTCAGCTTCCGTCAGGGTCGCCCGGTCGCCGAGATTCTGGCCGAGCGCGCTCCGGCTACGCTGGAACTGGCGATGGTATCGGCGACATTCGCCATCATATTGGGCATCGCGCTGGGCGTCTTTACCGCGATCCGACGAGACGGGTTCGCGGCGAATTTCATCATGTCGGCCTCATTGATCGGGGTATCGCTGCCCACTTTCCTGATCGGCATTCTGCTGATTTACGTCTTCTCGGTCGAACTGGGCTGGCTGCCCAGCTTCGGACGGGGCGAGGTCGTTGATCTTGGCTGGTGGAACACCGGGTTCCTGACAGCGAGCGGTCTCAAGGCGCTGATCCTGCCGTCGATCACGCTGGGCCTGTATCAGATGACCCTGAACATGCGGCTGGTACGCTCTGAAATGCTCGAGGTGTTGCGGCAGGATTATATCCGCTTTGCCCGCGCCCGCGGCCTGAGCGACCGGACCATCAACTTCCGCCACGCGCTGAAAAATACGATGGTGCCTGTTATCACCATAATCGGCCTGCAGCTGGGGGCCATCATTGCCTTCGCCATCATCACCGAGACGGTGTTTCAATGGCCCGGCCTTGGCCTTCTGTTCATCAACGCAATCCAGTTCGTGGATATCCCTGTCATGGCAGCCTACCTGATGATGATCTCGGTCATCTTCGTCACCATCAACCTAGCGGTCGACATTCTTTATGCGTTCATCGACCCGCGCCTGAGGGTCAGCGCATGAGCCGTCTGCAAACCATTCTGGATAGCGATCAGTTCTATGCCTTCCGCCGCTCACCCGTGGCTATGGTGTCGGCAACGGTGGCGTTGGTTCTCATCCTCGCCACCATCCTTGCCCCACTGATTGCGCCAACGAACCCGTTCGACCCGGCCAGCCTGAACCTGATGAATGGGTTCACCCCGCCGATGGCACCAAACGCCTTCACCGGCGAAAGCTTTTTGATGGGCACCGACGATCAGGGGCGCGATGTGTTCTCGACCATTTTGTACGGAATGCGGATCTCGCTGTTTGTGGGTGTGTCCGCGGTTCTGTTTGCGATGGTGCTGGGCATCATTCTGGGCCTGCTGTCGGGGTATTTTGGTGGTTGGACCGAAACCATCATCATGCGCACGGCAGATGTGCAACTGACCTTCCCGTCGATCCTGCTGGCCATGCTGATCTTTGGTATCGCAAAGGGCGTGACCCCGGTGGAATATCGCGATCAGATGGCAATCTGGGTGTTGATATTGGCGATTGGTCTGTCTGACTGGGTTCAGTTCGCCCGCGTCGTTCGGGGCGCAACGCTGGTAGAGAAGAACAAGGACTATGTCGCCGCCGCGCGCATCATCGGGCAAAGCCCGCTGACCATCATGCTGCGCCATATCCTGCCCAACGTGCTGTCGCCGGTATTGGTAATTGCCACCATCTCATTGGCGCTGGCGATCATCGCCGAGGCGACGCTCAGCTTTCTGGGCGTTGGGGCACCGCCCACGCAACCGTCGCTGGGCACGTTGATCCGTATCGGGCAGGGGTTCCTGTTCTCGGGCGAATGGTGGATTCTGTTCTTCCCCGCCTGCACCCTGCTGGCACTGGCGCTGAGTGTAAACCTGCTGGGCGACTGGCTGCGCGATGTTCTGAACCCGAGGCTGAAATGACCGACCCCGTTCTTTCGATCCGCAACCTGACGGTGGAGATTCCCACGCGTCACGGCATTTTCAAGCCGGTGGAGCATGTGACCTATGACCTCCTCCCCGGTGAAATCCGTGGGGTCGTGGGGGAAAGCGGTGCTGGCAAATCCATGACCGGCAACGCGGTGATCGGCCTGCTGGACCCGCCTGCGCATGTGTCCGAGGGCGAGGTCTGGCTGAACGGCCGCCGAATTGACGTGCTGGATGCTGAAGACAAGCGCAGGATTCGGGGCAAAGAGATCGGGATGATCTTTCAGGACCCGCTGACTTCGCTGAACCCGCTGTTCACCGTGGGTGAGCAGCTGGTCGAGACGATCCAGCTGCACCTTGGCCTGTCGGCGTCCGAGGCGAAAAAGCGCGCCATCGCCCTGCTGGACCGTGTGTCGATCCCCAACCCGGCAGAGCGATTCAATCAGTATCCCCATCAGTTTTCCGGCGGGATGCGTCAGCGGGTGGTGATAGCGCTGGCCTTGTGTACCGAACCCAGCGTACTGATTGCGGACGAACCTACCACGGCTTTGGACGTATCGGTGCAGGCGCAGGTACTGGATCTGATCAAGGAACTGGCCAAGGAACGGCAGGTCGGCGTGATCCTCGTGACGCACGATATGGGCGTCATTGCCGACACCACCGATACCGTGACCGTCATGTATTCCGGCCATGTGGTCGAAAGCGGCACCACCGATCAGATCCTCGGCGCGCCTACGCATGATTATACCAAATCCCTGATCGCCGCCGTGCCGCGCCCACACACACGGGTCGAACGCTTTCCGGTCGTCAGCTATGGCGAGCGGGAAAGAACCTTCAAGATCGACGATCTCGCGGCGCATTGGGACAAGACCGATCTGTCCAAATCCGGCAAGCTTCTTGAGGTCGAAAACATAACCAAGACCTTTCTGGAAAAGGGCGGCCTGCTACCGTCGCAGCGGCAATACTTTACCGCCGTCGATCAGGTCAGCTTCGACATCCGCGACGGCGAGGTATTCGGCCTTGTCGGCGAAAGCGGGTCCGGCAAGTCTACTGTCGCGCGGATGATCGGCACGCTTTATCCGGTGGACGGTGGCCGCGTGATATTTGACGGGCAGGATGTGACGGCTATGGGCACGGATGACCTGCAAGCCTATCGCCGCCAGATTCAGATGATCTTTCAGGACCCGTTCTCCAGCCTCAACCCTCGCATGAGGGTCGGAGACCTTGTAGCAGAGCCGATCCATCATCACAAAATCCTGCCCAAGCCTGCCATCGAGCCGCGCGTGCGCGAGTTGCTGGACTGGGTCGGGTTGGCCAAGGATGCCTGGCGCAAATACCCGCACGAATTCTCGGGCGGGCAGCGACAACGGATCTGCATCGCCCGCGCGCTGGCCACGCAGCCCCGGTTCCTGATCTGTGATGAGCCGACAAGCGCGCTGGATGTCTCGATTCAGGCGCAGATTCTGAACATCCTGAAGGACCTGCAGGATCACCTGGGCCTGACAATGCTGTTCATCAGCCACGACCTGCCGGTGGTGCGGCAGATGTGTGATCGCGTGGGCGTCATGCGGCAGGGCAAGCTGGTCGAGGTTCAGGAAACGGACGCGTTGTTCGCAGACCCGCAGCATCCATACACCAGAGAGCTTCTGGATTTGATGCCAAGGCTTAAGCAATTGGCGTAGCCGGGCTGCCTTAACCAGATGTAGGTCTTTTTATAGGAGCTGAATTTGAGGAGTAGGCTTCTCTTCACCAGCGCTTGCGTAATGCATGGCGAATTCTGTGAGAGGGTCCTGACCTGCTATTTGGGTTTATTCGTACCTGTGTTTGCATTTGTCAGGTTTGATTGACGAACTGACAAGTTGCGCGTCCTTGCTGATGCTCATGTCAGATGCAGTGAAGCGTCTACTGTCGCTTCAGTTTGGTGTAGTTGCACTTCCGAAAACGGCAATACACCGGATGCAACCTTTGCAAGCACATCCTTGTAAGGTCAACGTCCTGGTCAAGGGTGCTGCTTGTCAGAAGCGTAAGGTCATTTGTTTGAGGCAATCGGTGAGAAACAAGTCAATCGGGCAAATGCCAGGAGTCGAAATGCTCCAGCCCATCAAAGGTGTCGCTGTAAAAAATCATCGCACGGGTGGGAATTCCCTTGAGCAGATGCGCAGCAACCATGTGCGGAATTGACTGACGGCCCGAGAGCCATCCGCGCGAAACGAGGTTACAAGATAATAGGCATTGCCGGTGGGAATGCTCAGATCAAGCGGCGCAACGAGATGCCCTTTGCGCCGCCCTTCTTCACCAAAGGGCCGGCGGTCCATTGCCCAGCCCAACCCGCTCTGTGCTGCTTGCAACGCGTTCGAACGATTGTCCATGTCGGCTATCGGTTTCCATGGGGTTTCGCTCAGACCCGCAGCCGAGAACCATCGGTTCCATTCATTTGCATGATGGCGGCTGCGGATCAGAGGTTCCGACAACAGCTCTTCGGGTTGGGGAACCGATCCGCGTGCCGCGAGGTATTCCGGCGCGCAGACCGGTTGGATTATCTCATCGAACAGCTTGATGCAGCGCGCCTCTTGCGGAGGTTTGTCAGCATATACGATGGCCATATCTATATCACTGCCGCTGAGAGTGATCTCTTCGGGCATAGTCACGACATTGACCGTTACATTTGGGGCAGCTTCTCGCAATTGCGGCAGTTTCGGAATCAGCCACATATTGGCCAGTGATTGATACATGTGTACCGAAACCGACTGATCGCTGTTCTTGTCCGTGTACTGGGCAAATGCCGCATCAAGCGTGTCCAGAGCCTGACGCAGCGGCTCATAGAGTGCTTTGCCGTCATCCGTCGCTTCAACCAGTTGGTTGGTTCCGCGCTGCAATAGCGTTGTACCTACGAAAGCCTCCAGCGATTTTATCTGATGACTGATGGCCGAGCCTGTAACGTTGAGCTCTTGCGCGGCTTCAACATTGCGACCCAGCCGGACAACGGCTTCGAACGCACGAATGGCGGCAAAGGGTGGGATTTTCCGTGACATCTGAAAACTCGATGAAAGTCCAACGCGCTGACGGTATGGTAAATGTCCCGTTTGTCCCAGCCTTTTCCTGTCAGACACTTGCCGTGCACAGATCGAACAGGTGCTGAAGTTCGCGTGCGTTCAGGTGATCGAATTGTTCCGACAGGTGGCGAATGTCCTCTGCCCGCTTGGAGCCCAGAACCGGATCGGCCAGCATGTGGAATTTGTCGGTGATCTGCGCATCGGACAACGGCATGTCAGCATCTCCGCGTGGGGTGCGGGGGGCATCCTCGATCCGGCGACCGTCTTTCAGGGTTATCGATACCTGTGCCCAGCGTTTGTCGGTGCTGATACGGGTCATTTCCGCATCATTGATCAACCGGGTGGCACGGCTGATGCGCAGGATATCGGGGTCGCATAGCGCGTCATCTGTCAATTCAGACACACCGACCTGACCGCGCACGATCATCGCTGCCACGGGGAAGGCGATGGCATAGGTGAACTCATCCAGATTCTGCGGCTCATGCCCGGCCAAACGGGTGGCATAGTGGAAGGTGCGGATGTCCACGCTGTTCACCTGATCATGGGTGAAACCGTGCTGCTGGATCATGTCGTGAACAGAATCGAGCGACGGGTGCGCCCAGCGACAGCACGGATAGGCCTTGTAATGCGTGTGCTCGATCAGTCGCCAGCCGGAACCCAGATCGGCCCAGTAAGCTGCACCTACTTCACCTTCGCAGGTCAGAGCCGGCGCGCCGGTGAACCCCTCGGTCGCAAGATAGGCCGCCGTCACACCCGAGGGCGCGCCCCAGCCTACGCCATCACGCAGCATGGTCGGATGGTCGATGCAGCGCATCATCTGGCTGCGGGGGCCGTGATATTCACCGATGCCCGCCGCGTGGCGAATCTGTTCCGCGCTGCCGCCCAGCAATTTTGCCCCGGCGGCGGCCACGCCCACGGCTGTCCACGCGCCCGAAGTGTGATAATCGGCACAGGTTGCGTGCTGCACCAGACCCGCACGGTACGAAATCTCATAGGCGGCGGCGAGGATTTCAGCAAAGCGTTTGCCGTCGATATTCTCTCCGCTGGCTTGTGCCATGGCGATCATCGCCGGAAAGATGGCTGATCCCGCGTGCCCCTTGCAGGGGGTGGTGCCGTCATGGGCATCGATGCTGTCTACGGTGAACGCCCCGGCCATGGCCGCGCCGACGGGGCTGACCGTGCGTCCGTCCATCAGCATCCGCGCGCCGCCCGCAGCACCTATGCCAAAGATCAAGGGCGCGGTGCGGCGCGCAATTTTGGACAATTCGGTTGTCGCACCCACGGCGGCTACGCCCATCGTGTCGACAAATGACCGGCGCAGCGTCCACAGCGCGGCCTCGGGCAGGTCATCATACCGCAGATCGGCGGCGAATTGATCAAATCCAGAGGACATCAGCTCAGTTTCTCCACGGCAGATTTCATGCGCTCTATCCCTTCGATGATATTGTCTTCCGAGGTCGCAATCGACATGCGGAAAAACGGATCGCAGGAAAACCCGGGGCCGGGCACCACAACGGCCCCATGACCCATCAGATAAGCGGCCAGATCGGTTGAACTGGTCAGTTTGTTCCCGTCCGATGTGGTCCGCCCCAAAAGCGCGCCGCAATCCGGCATCAGATAGAATGCGCCGCCCGGTTTCTGTGTTTTCAACCACTCGATCTCCGCCAGTCCGGCCAGTGCCACATCCCGGCGGTGCTGATAGGTGGCGCACCAGTCACCAAGAAAATCCTGCGGGCCGGTCAGCGCAGCGATGGTGGCCGCCTGAGAGATCGAGCAAGGGCCGCCATTGGTCTGGCTGAACAGGCTGCGAATGCCGCCGGTCCACCAGTCCGGCCCGCCAGCAAAGCCGATGCGCCAGCCGGTCATGGCATAGGATTTGGAAACCCCGTTCACAGTCAGGATACGGTCACGCAGATCGGGCGCAACTGCGGCCAGCGTGGCGAATTCAGCCCCGTCAAAGATGAGGTGCTCATACAGATCATCCGAGATCACGTTGACCTGTGAGTGCCGCCGCAACACCTCTGCCAGTGCCTTCAGCTCGGCCGCCGAATAGACCGCGCCGGTTGGGTTCGACGGCGAACAGATCATCAATAGCCGCGTGCATGGGGTGATGGCTTTTTCCAGCGCCTCGGGCGTCAGCTTGAACGCGGTCGCGGCGGTGTCGACCAGAACCGGCCTGCCGCCCACGGCCTGCACCATCCCCAGATGCGACGCCCACAGGGGCACGGGCAGGATCATCTCATCGCCGGGATTCAGCACCGCCTGAATCGCCGAGGCCAGCAGAGGCTTGGCCCCGGAACAGACGATGATCTCGGAAGGTGAATAACTCAGCCCGTTGTCGCGGCGGAATTTCTCAATCACCGCTGCCTTGACTGTGCCCGTTCCGTCGGTGGGGGTATAGCGCGTATTGCCTGCGCGTATCGCGGCAATGGCGGCCTCGCATATATGGGCGGGCGTGTCGAAATCGGGCTCACCTACGGAAAAGTCGATCAGATCGGCGCCCGCCTGCCGCATCTCGAACGCTTTGTTGAACACGCCGATGATCGGCGACGGAGGCAGTGCCTCTATGAGGTTGGACAGCATCAGGATGCCTCTGCCAGATCGGCCAATGTTAGGTTGGGGCCAAGGCTGTCTGGTCCGACCAGAACATGGATGACCGCCGCCTTGCCCGAGGCCATCGCACGTTCCAGCGCTGGGGCGAATTCGGCGGTGGTTTCCACCCGTTCGCCATGGGCACCAAAGCCTTGCGCCACCACCGCGAAATCGGGGTTGGTCAGGGACGTGCCCGAGACGCGTCCGGGATGTTTGCGTTCCTGATTGGTGCGGATGGTGCCGTACATGCCGTTGTCGACAATGATGAAAATCGGGTCGAGCCCGTATTGCACCGCTGTGGCCAACTCCTGCCCATTCATCAGGAAATCGCCATCGCCCGCAATATAGACGGCGGGGGCATAAGGGCGCGCCACCTTGGCCGCCACCGCAGCCGGAACGCCCATACCCATCGCGCCCGAGATCGGGGCCAACGCCCCAAGGAACTGCCGATAGTCGTAGTGAATGTTGGGCCAGTCCGCCGCGTTGCCCGCCCCAGTGGTCATGGTGGCCCCGGCAGGCAGCGTGGTGTTGAGAACGCGCATAACCTCGGCCATATCGACCGGACCGGATTGTGCAGGCAAAGCACGCATCGCTTCATAGTCTGCACGGGCATCTTTGGGCGAATGGCGCTTGGCCACCGGCAGCAGAGCCAGAGACTTTGCAGCCTCGTTCGGGTCTGCCAGTATGGGCAGATCGGCTTGATAGAGCCGCCCCAGATCTTCGGGTCCGGGCAGGATATGGACGAGTTTACAAGCGGGCTGTGGAGCCTGAAGCAGGCTGAATTTCAACGTGGTCCCGTCATTCAGCCGCGCCCCCAGCGCGATCACCAGATCGGCGGATTTGGCATATTCATTTGGCATCGGATTGCCGCCAAAGCCCAGATTGCCGATGAAATTCGGGTGATCATGCGGGAACAGCCCCTGTCTGCGAAACCCGACGGCAACCGGCAGCCCGTGGTCCTCGGCAAAACGGATCGCTGCGGCGTGCCCTTCCTCGGTCCAGCAGGTGCCGCCCAGCAGCAGCAGTGGACGTTCGGCCCCAGCCAACAGTTCAGCCACCTGCTCCAGATCGGCAGGCGTTGGTGCGGGCGGGGTCAGTTTAACGGCAGGCAGATCGGGCGTGTCGGTCAGCTCGGCCAGCATATCTTCGGGTAAGGCCAGCGCCACCGGACCGGGCCGCCCTGACAAAGCGGTGCGGAAGGCGCGGTTGAGGTATTCGGGAATGCGCGCCGGGTCGTCGATCTCGGCCACCCATTTGACCATGTGGCCCAGATAGCGGCGATAATCGACCTCTTGAAACGCTTCCTTATCGCGATGGGCGCGCGGGATCTGTCCGATCAGCAAGATCAGAGGGGTCGAACCCTGCTGGGCCGTATGCACCCCGATCGAGGCATTGGTCACGCCGGGCCCGCGCGTCACGAAACAGACACCCGGTTTGCCCGTGGCATCCGAATAGGCCGCCGCCATGAAGGCCGCGCCGCCTTCCTGCCGCGTGGTGTAGTATTTCAGTGTGTTCGAGCAATCATGCAACGCATCCAGCGCCGCCAGATAGCTCTCACCGGGGACGCCGAATATGGCCTCGACCCCATTGACCCGCAGCATGTCGATCAGCACCTGTCCGCCTGTCCGCATCCCGATCACTCCTCTTGTTCCGTATTCGTATTTTCCACCGGCGAAGGACGCTGGAAACTGAAAAACTCACACCGGGGTTGAAGCGATTTCACCCGGATACTGATAAAGCCCGGCAAAGCAATGTGCGACCGGGCCGGTCATCTCGGCCACGTGGTCGGGCCGGATGCGGATGGTCACTTCGCCCGCTGGCATGTGAGCCCGCATCTCGGCCTGATCGGTCCGCCTCGACAGGCGCGCCGCCTGAACCGCGGCACAGGCGCCCGAGCCACAGGCCGTGGTCAGAACACCCGGGCGTTCATAGACGGAAAGCCGCATCTCGGACGCCGACAACATCTGGACGACACTCACATTGACGCTTTCGACAAAAAGCGGGTCCGCCATGATTTTCGGAGCCAATGTAGGCAGGTCCACTGTGTCCAGATCATCGGTAAAAAATACCGCATGAGGATTGCCGATGCTGACACCTATCGGATTTCGCAACGCTGCATTGCCAACCGGCAGCGCCATCATGTCCTGCGGTCCGGACAAAGGCATGGCTTGCCAGTCCTGTGTCAGCACGCCCATTTCCACCTGAACCAGATGGTCGCCCCGCCGTTCGGCGCGCAGGGGGCCGACCTGTGTTTGCAGGGAGATCTCATCCGCCGCAGCCTCTTCCAGCAACATCCAGGCCACGCAGCGTGTTGCGTTGCCGCAGGCCTGCACCTCGGTCCCGTCAATGTTGTAAATACGCAGGCTGGCACGCACATCCGGCAGGTCCGAAGGTTCCAGCACAACCAGCTCATCCGCGCCAACACCAACCTTTGGGTCACACACCCAGATAATTTCCTCTGGTGACGGGCGGTAGGGAGCGTTTCGGGCGTCAACAATCACGAAGTGGTTGTGAAGCCCCTGCATCTTTAGGAAGTCTGGCATGAAACTAGTGCTGCAGAATCTGGCTCAGGAACAATTTGGTGCGGTCGCTTTGTGGGTTATCGAAGAAGCTCACCGGGTCGTTTTCTTCGATGATTTGTCCTTCGTCCATGAAAATCACACGGTCGGCCACGGCCTTGGCAAAGCCCATCTCATGGGTGACGCAAACCATCGTCATCCCGTCGCGGGCCAGACCGACCATTGTGTCCAGAACCTCGGACACCATTTCAGGATCAAGCGCCGATGTCGGCTCGTCAAACAGCATCACCTTGGGGTTCATGCATAGGGATCGCGCAATGGCAACACGCTGCTGCTGGCCACCCGACAATTGGCCGGGATATTTGTCTGCCTGTTCGGGGATGCGCACACGTTCGAGATATTTCATCGCGGTTGCGCGCGCCTCGGCCTCGGGCACGCCGCGCACCCACATGGGCGCAGCCGTCAGGTTTTGCAGAACGGTCAGGTGTGGAAATAGGTTGAAGTGCTGGAAGACCATGCCAACCTCCATCCGCACCTTGTCGATATCTTTCATTTTGGCGTGCAGGTGCAGCCCGTCGACAATGATCTCGCCCTCCTGATGCGCCTCAAGCCAGTTGAGGGTGCGGATCATGGTGGATTTGCCTGACCCGGAGGGCCCGCAGACAACAATCTTGTCGCCTTTGTTGACGGTGAAGTTGATATCGCGCAGCGCGTGATAACTGCCATACCATTTGTTGACGCCGCGCATTTCGATGATCGGTTCAGCCATGACGCGGTCTCCTTAATGGCTTTTGGTGCGGAAATGACGCTCGATCCGGCCCTGAATCAGTTCAAGGCACATCGACAGCATCCAGTAGATCAGCGCAGCGGTGATCAGCATTTCCATGTGCTGAAACGTCTTGGTGCCCAGCGTGCGCGCCAGAAACATCAGCTCCCACACACCGATGACCGACACCAGAGAGCTGTCTTTCAGCATCGCAATGAACTGGTTGCCGGTGGGCGGGATGATCAACGGCAGAGATTGCGGCAGGATGATCCGGCGCATGGTCAGGCCGAACTTGAACCCCAGCGAGCGCGAGGCTTCCCACTGGCCCTTCGGGATCGACTGGATGCCTGCCCGGAAAATCTCGGTCATATAGGCGCCATAACACAGGGTCAGCGCCAGGATACCTGCGGGCACGGCGTCGATCACATAGCCCAGCTGGGGCAAGCCCAGATAGATCAGATAGACCTGCATCAGCAGCGGCAGGCCCCGGAAGAACGAGGTATAAAAACTGGCAATCGCAAAGGCGAAGCCGTTTGACGACAGTTTGGCTACGGCTCCGATGATCGCCAGTATAGACGCCAAGGTGATAGAAATGGCCGAGACATATAGCGTCGTGAAGACGCCCTGACTGACCATGAACCAGACCTTCGACCGGATGAAGACGAAATCCAGATCGAAGCCATAGAAGAAGGCAAGGAACAGGGCCAGCAATTGCAGCCAGACGATGGCGACCTGAAGCCGGAACTTGAGAAACCCGATCAGAACGATGTTCAGCACGAACAGAATGCCCAGCAACAGTCCGGTGGCAAAGCGCCCATAGAACCCGGAATCGGCGGGTTCATCGATTACCGTGCGCATAAGCTCGCCGATGATTGATCCCGTGGTGTCGATCAGCGCAAAGAATGCTGTTGCGACCACCAGCATGATTGCGATTACTTTGGGTTTGTGGGCCAGCGGATCGTTGACCACCGTATCAGCGTAAAGCATCACATGCCTCCTGCTTCAGATGGCCCGCACGGGTGCGGGCCAACCTGTTTTATCGTTATTTAGTAGAGGTATAGTCGACGCCGTACCACTTCTCGCTGAGTTTGGTTAGCGTGCCATCTGACCGCATTTCCGCCACGATACCGGCGAGCTTGTCATTGAGTTTCTGGTCGCCACGATCGATGGCGATGGCCAGCGGCTCATAGAATACCGGGTCACCGATCACCTTGAAGGGATAGTTATTCTTGATGCCTTCCAGAATGGCTGGCAAGGAACCGACCATACCATCCAGACGGGTGCCATCACCCAACCGCAGATCGTCCATCACAGCGGTCGAGTCCTTGTAGGATCGGATTTCGCCCGGTTCGACTTTGTAGTCAAAAGCCGGGACACCTTCGGCATCAATTGTCAGATCATGCTGCAGGTACAGTTCGAATGTGCAACTGGTGCAGGCCCCCATGACTTTGCCATTGAGCCCGTCAACCGACGTGACCGAGCTGTCATTGTGCACCGCGACAGCTGCCGGGGTATAGTAGTAGACGGCCGGAAAGCTCAGCACTTCGGCCCGCGCTTTTGTCGGTGTCATCGAGCCCACCGATACATCCCAGCGCCCGTTCCAGTTGCCTGCTGTGATGATATCCCAGGCGGGTGTCACAAACTCGACTTCGACGCCCAAGCGCTTGGCGATCTCGCGTGCGACATCGACATCAAAGCCATCCATTTCGTTGTTGTCATTCAGAAAGCTTTGCGGGGCCCAGTTTGCATCCGTCGCGACTTTGAGCGTGTTGTTCGACATGATGCGGTCCAAAGCGTCACCGGCAAAGCTCATCCCGGTGGATGCGCAAAAGGCTGCTACGGCGGTGGCGATGGTGAAAATTCGTCGTGTTTGTGTCATGCATTCCTCCCAAGCTGGATACGCGTTGGGAAATCTGCACTGCGAACGCAAATCCTCTGAGGGAAATATTTTTTGGCCTTGTGAATATTTTTCATTATCCGTCGGCCGCGCACATATCTGCAATTGCCGAAATTACGGGAGAGAGGCGACCGAAATCGGCAACGCCATTTAGCAGTTGCCGACTTGGGCCTTACCAGCTTCTAAAGCTTAAAAACTACCCTCCGTTAGAGTTTGCCAATGCCGGTTGGGCAAAGTCATTGGCGGGTGGGGTCAGGTCTTTGGCGCCAGTGCCGGGCATCAACTCGAACCCAAGGTCGAACTGGTCGAGCGTTGAGGCAAGTTGTGCCACAACCTCGGTATTGCCCTCGGATTGCGCAGTGCCGTCAGCCAGCATCTCAGTCAGCTTGCGTTCGCCTGTCATGACCTTCTCCAGATCGGCGCGGTTCAGGCTGACCGACAGATCGGCGTCTTCCGCTACCTGATCGACGATGTGGGTCAGGGTGGCGTTGCTCATCTCGACCACGATGTTCTCATCCCGGTCGGGGATCGACAGGTTGATGGTGAACTCCATATCGGCGGCCTTGGCGCTGTTGACGCGGATGGCCAGGAAATCCAGCCACATGGTGGTCTGCATCGCCTTGATGGTGTCCGGACCCGTGGTCTCGATGGTGGCGCCCTGCGGGATACCGTTGCGCAGTTCGAACGCCGCGCCCAGGAATGAGTTACGGACCGAGGGGCTCTCCTTCTGGTACCCGATCTGTTCGACCGCATCGGCCAGCAGGTCTTTGGCGGCCTGGTTCTGCGGCTCGGCATAGACCAGTTTGTTCAGAATCTCGGTCGCTTGCAGATATTTGCCTGAATCCACCAGTTCCTGACCTTTGGACAGGATCGGTTCGGCACCACCCATCATCTCGACAAACAGCGGCGCGCTGTCTTCGGGTGACAGGGGGGTCAGCGTGGTCGGGTTGGCATCCCAATAGCCGAGATAGCGGTTGATCACCGCCCGGCTGTTATGCTCGACCGAGCCGTGATAGCTGCGCGCCGCCCATTGCTGCTGCAGGCTTTCGGGCACGTCATAGACATTGTGGACCTGATTGATGGTCACACCCTTGTTGGCCAGATTCAGCACCCCGTTGTTAAGGTTGGCATAAGTGTCGCGCTGCGCCCGCATCACTTCCTGAATGCGCTCGTTGCCGTAACGGGGCCAGGAATGCGAGGCGAACATCAACTCGGCATCCTGCCCGAACTTGTACAGCGCGTCGTTGACATGCTTGGACCAGCTCAGCGCATCGCGTACCAGCGCGCCGCGCAGGGTATAGATGTTGTGAATGGTGCCGGTGATGTTTTCCGCCACCCAGAAAGCCTTGAGATCGGGGAAATAGGTGTTCATTTCCGCCGGGGCCTCGGTGCCCGGGGTGTTCTGGAAGATCATGCGCACGCCGTCAACGGTGATCTCTTCGTAATCGTCCGAGACATAGCGCGTCGGCTCGATCAGGCCCGTGGTCCCTGCCGAGATGTTCTTGCCGATGGACTGGTCCACATGGCCGTAGGGGCTGCGCGGCAGCAATACGCCGTATTGGAAAAACAGGCGGCGGTTCATCACGTTGCCGGCATAGACGTTTTCGGATACCGCATGTTCCATGAACCCTTCGGGCGCGATGACCTCGACCCCATTGGCCACGTCCTCGTCGGTGATCACCCCGCGCACACCGCCATAATGATCGGCGTGGGAATGCGAATAGACAACCGCCTTGACCGGCAGTTCACCCACGGTTTCATTCAACAGCTTCAGCGCGGCGGCGGCGGTTTCCTTGGAGGCCAGCGGGTCAAAGATAATCCAGCCGGTGTCGCCGCGAATGAAAGTGATGTTGGACAGATCAAATCCGCGCACCTGATAGATGTTGTCGTCGAGAATCTCGTACAGGCCGAAATTCATGTTCAGGATCGCCTGGCGCTGCAATGACGGGTGGATCGAGTCGAAATCGTAGCCTTCGAGCAGATAGTCATAGCTGCCGATGTCCCACGCGACAGTGCCGTCCTCGGTCTTGATCTGCCGGTAATCCGGCGTTGCAAGCAGACCTTTGCGGCTTTCTTCAAAGTCCCGTTCGTCGTCGAAGGGCAGGGCTTTGCGCTGGGCGTTCTGGAACTCGATCGTGTAATCCGATGGCAGCTTGCCCTTGGGATCAAAGTGCTGATGCCCATGATCCTGCGCAAGGGCAAGACCGGAGGACAGCGTCAGAAGGGCGGCGGTCAAGGGTAGGGTGGTTCGACGTGCCATATATAATCGGTTCCTATTATGAGGGCTTCAACAAAGTCGGCGGCGCAGACGTCGTGACGGGACGAACCACGAGGCTGAAATTCGTCCCGCCGGATGCATCGGCACCGGAAGTTGATGTGAAGTGCCGTCCTTCCGAAGCCGGATACTTGTCTGTGCGACCAATGGTCTGGCCCTCATACCCGCAGAAATTGTGTGGAGAAGTGCAAACATGTTGCCACCTGCCCGATAACCCATGTATCAACAAAGCCAACATAATGTTTTACTTGGGTTTTCCCGAGGCAGAGGGATTTTTTGGAGTGGATATTACCGAGCGCGACATTCGGATCCAGATGCAGCGCCTTCTGGATCACCCCGATTTCACAGCCAGCCTCAGACGTCGCGCCTTTCTGAGCTATATCGTCGAAGAATTCCTGGCCGGCCGTGCCGATCAGATCAAAGGTGTTTCCATCGCCATGACGGTCTTTGACCGCGACGAAAGCTTCGATCAGCAGGTTGATCCGATCGTCCGGCTCGAAGCGCGGCGATTGCGGCAGGAGATTGACACCTATTATGCCGGGCCTGGCCGGGATGACCCGGTTCGTCTGACCATCCCCAAAGGTGGCTATGCCCCGCGATTTGAAAGCGCCGCACCGCCGGCAAAGCCGACTCCACCCGCGTCTGTCGAGGCTCCGCGCCACAGCCACAGGCGTTTTCTGAAAATCGGGGTCGGTATCATGTCTGTCCTGGTGATGTGCGTTTTGGTCTGGGTTCTTCTTCTTGGGGCGCCCGTTCGTCAGCGCCTGGCTTCTGACCAATCCTTGCCGCGAGGACCTGTGGTCGCGGTGCTGCCGTTTGACACGCTGAGTGATGGACCGGGCTATTTTGCCGAAGGCATAACGCAACAACTGACCAGCGAGGTGGTTCGGTTCCGTGACCTCTGGGTTCTGCCCTTAAGCAGCGTCCGGCGACCGGGGGATAGCGGCAACACTCTTCAGGGTCTGCACTCGGACTACGGCGCGGATTACGCCCTTGAGGGAAGCGTCCTCGACAAAGGCGACACTGTGGTCCTGTCCGCCCGCCTGATCGACCTGAACAGCCAGCGGTACATCTGGGTGAACGACTATGCCGTCGGCAGCTCTCCCACCGAGATTTATGCTGCACAAGACATGGTCATACAGGATGTAATTGGAAAACTGGCCGGAAAATACGGCGTCCTTACGAAAGACGCGATGAGACTGGCCGAGCGCACCCCGCCCAGCAGTCGTGATGCGTATGATTGTGTGCTGAGTTACTACAGCTATCAGATCACGATTGATCTTGAGCGGCACCCGGAAGTGAAAGCCTGCATTCTGAGAGCTCTGGAACAGAGCCCGAACTATGCCGAGGCATGGGCGGTTTTGTCCAATCTCTACCTGCAACAGATCCGGTTTGGACTTGGAGGGGATCATCAAGAGCTTCTGACCGCCGCAGATGCGGCTGCGCGCCGTGCTTTGGAGATTGATCCGAATCTGGCCGCCGGACATCTGATGGTGGCCAACATGCGGTTTGTTCTTGGTGACATTCAGGGATTTCGACAGGCTGGCGAAGACGCCGTCGCCCTAAGCCCGAATGAGAGTTCGGTTCTTGCCCATTACGGTATGCGGCTGGCCTTTAGCGGCGCATGGGACGAGGGCCTGAGCAATGTGGACCGGGCGATCGCTTTGAACCCAGTACATCCGCACTGGTACCGGTTTCCGCGCGTGTTTTATGAGTATGATCAGGGAAACTATGAACGCGCGCTGGCTATTCTGCAGCAGATTGACATGCCAAACTTCCTCTGGACCCATTTGTGGGGCGCGGCCCTGAACGGAGAATTGGGGCACCGGCAGGCAGCACAGGTCTCTCTGAAAAAGCTTCAGGCACAGCAACCGAATATTGCAACAGAAGCGTCAGGGATTCTGTCAATCTGGCAATTGGATGATGCCTTTCAAAGGAAACTGCTGAACAGTCTTCGCAAAGCTGGCCTGAATGCCAAGGCCTGAAGGTATATCCTCTTGTCTTGTACTGAATGCTACTGCCATCGTGATGACTGTGCCCAAACTTCGCGTGGCCCGCGTCGATCTAAGCCGGGCTTTCCTTCTCGCTACGGCACGTACGGCTTACTGGCCTTCATGCAGCACTCAGATGCTGCGTCTGATGCCATCACGGTACCTTGTTGTCAGATAATCAGTTAGTAAAACTTGTCTGATGACGGACAGTCATCGACTACTTTGGCTCCAGGGCATTCCTAAGCGGTTCTTCCTTTGCTGCGGGGATGTTTGCCGGTTGGATTACGTTTGGCAGGTTGAATGATTGGGGTCTGGTTTCAGATCGAATAGCATATACGCAAGGCGTCGAGGATCGCCGCGTGCATGTTTCGGCCTGCGACCGCATCGCCAATTCGTGCCAGGTAGAACTGGCAATTCGGGTTTGTGTTCTTGAACGGATATGCGCCCTGAATCAATGCATTGTGGTCCAGCTGCCCAAGGTTTCGCGAGTGCGGCTTAAGCGCATGATATAGGTCGTCCGCCGGCCTCAGGCCATGCTCGACAACCACATGATCGACAAGGCGCACCGAGCATTCATGCGTTAAGACGTGACGCAAACTGGCGCGGATCTTGTTTCCTTCGCGGGTCAAAGAACAGAGTTCTCGGAGGCAGGTAAAGATAACTCCCCTGGCGGATAGATCGCGCAACGCGACAGCAGATGTCGTTGGGCCAAGGTCATGCAGAAGCGTTCTGTCCGGGGTTGCTATTTCGACGGCATGACCAGCGTTCGCCAGTACATCGGCCGTGACTGCGGCCGGGTGGTCGCCGACCTCGTCAAACAAAAGCACGTCTCCCGAAACGCGCGCTTCTCCTGAAAGCACCACCCAGCTTGAGACCGCTAATTCGTTACCGGGAATAGTCAACGGTTCGGGCCAGCCGCCGGTTGCGATTATGACCAGATCCGGTGCCTCGGCGAGCACATCCTCGGCTTCCGCATAAGTATTCAGACGGATGTTGACGTCGAGATTGTTGGCCTCGGAAATCAACCAATCGGCTACGCCCCGGATCTGTCTGCGCGTTAGGCCTTTGGCGGCCAGAGAGAGTTGCCCGCCAAGCCGATCCGATGCCTCGAACAAGACGACATCATGCCCCTGCAGGGCGCTGACCCGTGCGGCTTCCAGTCCGCCGGGTCCTCCTCCAACGACAACTACTTTCTGTTGAGTTTTACTTTGCTGAATAACATGGGGCAAAATCTGCTCACGCCCGGTGGCCGCGTTATGACCACATACAGCGGGCTTGCCCTGATTGACCCGGTCTACACAATAGCCAAGCCCGACACAGGGGCGAATACGTTCTTCTTCGCCACGCACGAGTTTCGATACCAGATAAGGATCGGCCATCTGCGCACGGGTCATACCCACCAAGTCGACATATCCTCCGGCAACGGCATGACGTGCCGTCGCAATGTCTGCTATGCCACCCGCATGGAGGATTGGCAGTTTGACGGCTTCACGGATACGCCCGGCCACTGTGATATGCGGGGCGGCAGGCAGACCCATGGGGCGCACCCATTCAGCAAGCCCAAGGTCATCGTAAGGTGCGCCGGCCAGAATATTGAGAAGGTCGACATGGCCGCTGCTCTCCAGCATTCGGGCGATGGAAACGCAATCTTCGCTGCTCAGTCCACCCTCGGTCAGTTCATCGCCAGTGATACGCATGGACAATATGAAATCGGGGCCAACCTCGGAACGCACGGCATCTAATACCTGAAGGGTCAGCCGCATGCGGTTTTCCAACGAGCCGCCGTAGTCGTCATCACGTAGGTTGGTGAGTGGCGATAAGAACTGACCCAGCAGGTGAGAGTGGGAAAGCAGTTCAATACCATCGAACCCGCCCTGCTTACAGCGCCGCGCCGCAGCGGCGAAATCATCGATAACGCGGTTGATATCCTCTTGTTCCATCACCTTTGGAAAAGCGCGGTGAGCGCGCTCGCGAACACCGGACGGTGCCAGAACCGGTAGCCAATGACCGTCATCCCAGGCAGTTCGTCGCCCCATATGGGTGATCTGGCACATCACCGCTGCCCCGTGCTTGTGAACGCCATCCGTGAGCTTTCGAAACCACGGGATGACACTGTCGTCGCCGGCATAAAGCTGGCCAAACACCGAGGGGCTGTCTGGGGCGATATTGGTCGACCCGCCTATCATGGTCAGGGCGACGCCACCTTTGGCCTTCTCCTCGTGATACAGGCGGTACCGGTCTCTCGGGTGACCATTTTCAACATAATTGGGCGCATGCGCGGTGCTGACGATACGGTTTCGAAGCACCAAGTGCCCGAGCTGAAATGGATCGAGTAGTGTGGCCACGAATTTTCCCTTCGCTCAAAACGACGGCACGAGAGTGGCTCCTATGGGAGCACATTGGTCAACTTGCATGTCTGAAAGCGTTTGTTGTCGAGAGCATGATACCGCCAAGAACAGAGAAAGGTTTCACTACTTCCGACATCGGTCCACAAAATGCCGACCATAAGGTTCTGTCGCAATCGTTGTCCCCGGCTGTTGGTTCAGGCGCAGCTTTGATCGTGCGTGATCGAGAACCAGGAGCAGTCTGTGTTGATCTCATTCAAGGGCGCAATGTTCCGAATATCAGGATCTTGTTCTCGGCTTTCTCATATCGCCGCTACGGAGTGTCATTTCGTGATCTGGACAATCTAATGGATTAGCTGGGACTCAAGCTGGATCACGCGGTGCTATTGGGTGCGCCGATCCTGTGATCACACCGCAAAAAAGTTTGATTTCATGAATTCAAACCGTCCGAGCAAGGCTGGGACACCCAAGTTCTTCATCCGCCGCCCGCGTTAGAGCCTGCCAGTCGTCCGAATACGCATCCGTTGATCAGGCCGGTTCCGCCGGGGTAGTTGAAGAAGAACACGCCTCCCACCAACTCTCCTGCCGCATAGAGCCCCGGAATCGGGGCAAGATCATTGTCCAGCACCTGCGCCGTGTCCGGGTCGATGCGCAGCCCGCCGAAAGTGAATGTGATGCCGCAGCCGACCTGATAGGCCTCGAACGGGCCTTCATCGATGGTGTTGGCCCAGTTGGACTTTGGCACGGTCAGACCTCTGGTGCCGCGCCCGTCTTTGACGTTGGGGTCAAAGGCCGTGGCGGTATCCACCGCTGCGTTAAAGGTCTTGACCTCATCCAGAAATCCCTGCGGATCAACGCCTTCCAGCTTTTGGGCCAACGCCTCAAGGGTTGGAGCGGTCACTTTGGTCACCCGTTTGATCCGGTATTCGTCGCGCAGCAGATGCGTGACCTTGGAATCGAACACCTGCCAGGCGAACTGTTCGGGCTGGTTCAGGATCACCCGGCCGTATTTGGCGTACGTGTAATTGCGGAAATCCGCGCCCTCGTCCACGAACCGACGACCCGTCGCGTTCACCATGATGCCCCACGGGTAGGAGTGTTTCTGGAACCCGTCGCCCACTTCCAGATCGCCGAATTCGGGGGCGTTGTAATCCCACCCGACCGCATGGCAGCCGGACCAGTTGCCATAGGTCGAGGCGCCGATCTCTATGGCCATCTTAAGGCCTTCGCCAGTGTTGAAGCGCGAGCCGCGCACCCGCGCCATCTCCCACCCCGGGCCCAGGTAACGTGTGCGCATTTCCGGACTGGCCTGAAAGCCGCCGGCGGCCACGACCACAGATCTGGCACTGATATCCTCAAGCTGACCTTGGTGGCGCACGCGGACTCCAGTGACCGCGTGACCGTCAGTCAGCAGTTTGATAGCGCGGGTCTGGTACCGGATTTCTATGCCGCTCTTGCGGGCGATGCTGGTATGAGCGTCCACCAGACCTTCGCCGCCGCCCCAGGCTTCAAGCGTCAGGCCACCCCAGAATTTGAACCGGCCATCCACCTTGAACGCCTGACGGCCATAGATCGGCATGAATCGGATACCTTTGCTGCGCATCCAGTGCATCGTTTCGCGCGAAGAGCGCACGATGCGTTCGCACAGCGCCGGATCGGTGCGGTACTGCGTGACACGGAACATGTCGTCAAAGAACTGCTCTTCGGTATAGGTGCCGAAATCGGTGATGGCGATCTGGTCCTCGGACAAATCGGGGCAAAGCGCCCTGATATCGTCGACCCCGTCATAGGCAAAGCGGATGGCACCGGCGGTAAAACGGGAATTGCCGCCGTTCTCCGCCTCAGGCGCGCATTCCAGCATCAGCACGCTGGCCCCTTTTTCCCGCGCGGCATGGGCGGCGCAGAAGGCGGCGTTTCCGGCGCCGATGATGATAGTGTCCCAGGTGGCCATGCCTATTTCCCCTCCTGCGGTGCCTTGAACAGGTCCTTGCGCAGCGTCATCAGTGCGCCGGGATCGATTTTCGCCTGAATGACGGTGGTTTGTCCGGATGCAATCGCCTGCCGCAAGGCGGGGCCCATGCCGCCGGGTCCGTCGACCCAGATGCCTGTGCCGCCGCAAAGTTCGGCAAATTTGTCAAAGCGCGGCGACTTGATTTCGGCCCCCAGCAGACGCCCGCCATAGAATTCCTGCTGATAGGCTTTCTCGGCCCCCCAGGCCTCGTTGTCCAAAACGACAATGGTGATGGGCAGATTGTGTGAAACGGCGGTCTGAATCTCGATCATCGTATAGCCCACGGCCCCGTCGCCCATCACTGCCACAACCGGGCGTTCAGGCGCGGCGGCCTTGGCCCCGATGGCAGCGGACAGGCCAAAGCCGACCAGCCCGAAATCGAGCGGTGTGATCAGCGACATCGGAGCGTAATGCGCCAGCCGGTCGGCGGCCTGAAGGCAGGTATTGCCGGTATCCAGCGTGACGATGGCGTCCTCGGGCAGCGCAACGCGTATCTCGGCCAAGGCGCGGCGGGGATGTAAGGGCAGGGTGCCGATGGAGGCTTCTTCCGCACGCTCGGCCCAGAGGCTGTCCATATCCGTGCGGAAAGCATCGCGCCACGGCGTGCAGTCGGGTTTCGGGGTCGCTTCGGCCAGTGCCTCGGCGGTCAGCCGCGCATCGCCCTGCGCCGCGATTTCGGCCGGGAAGTAGCGCCCGACAGCCGCACCCTCGACATCCACATGGGCGATCCGTGTATCAGAGCCAATGTAATCGTTGCTGTGAAAGGTCGAGTTGAAGCCCAGCCGTGCGCCCAGCACAACCATCACATCCGCCTCTTTGGTCAGACGGCTGGCCACCCGGTTGCCGCGCGGTCCGGCCTGACCGGCGAACCATGGATGCCGGTGGCGCATGACATCGGCATGGCCGGTTGAGGCCACCACCGGCACCTCCAGTTTTTCCGCCAGCGCGGTCAACGCATCCCGGCCCGCGCTCCACTTGAAACCGCCGCCTGCAAAGAGGACCGGGCGTTTGGCCGCACCCAGCAGATCGGCAATCGCGGCGACATCGTCCGGGGCGGCAGGTCCCGGACGGGCAGTGTTGACGGGTTCAGGCGCGATGGCGGGGATGTCCGCCGCGAACAGGTCGCGCGGAACATGCAGCACCACCGGACCACGGCGGCCCGTATTGGCCAGCCGGATTGCATCCTCCAACATCGGCACCAGTCGTGACGGATCGGTCACCATGACCGAGCGTTTGCTGATCGGTGCAAACAGCGCGACCTGATCGACCTCCTGAAACGTATCCTTGCATTGATCGGCGCGGGTGATCGCCCCGGCGATCACCACCATCGGGGAATAGGTCAGATGCGCCTCGGCCACGGCGGTGACGATGTTCACCACACCCGGCCCGGCCTGTGCGCCCAGAACCACACCCGGTTTGCCGGTCATCCGCGCCCAGGCATCAGCCATATGTCCCGCCGCCCGTTCATCGCGGGCCCCGACATAGGCGATGCCACCGCCCTGATACATGGCATCATAGAGTTCCAGCATCGAGCCGCCGAGCAGCCCGAAGACGGTATCGATTCCGTTCGCTTTCAGCACACGATAGACGGCTTCGCCGCCGTTGATTGTGGTCATGGTCTCAATCCTCGGATCGGGGCCGCAGGTTTTGCGGGTCATAAATGGCGTCGTGATGGACGGTGACGGAAATGTCTCGGTTCAGGATCTGCACGCTGAGGCCTTCGGGCGGTGTGCCGCGCCGCACGAACAGCCATCCCAGCGACTTGCCAACAGTATAGCCATAGCCGCCCGAGGTGGTCAGCCCGACAGGCTGGCCATTCAGCAGCACGGGTTCACCGCCATGAATATCGATGTCGTCGGCGTGGAGTTCCGCGTAGAACAGTTCCCATTCCGGGTCACGGGACAGCAGAGCTTGTTTGCCCAGAAACTCCCGACCCACGGCTGCGACGAAACGGTCCAGCCCGACATCCAGCGGTCCGACATCGGTGGTTAGCTCAGCGCTGGCACGATAGGCCTTTTCCATGCGCATTCCATTGAAGGCGTATGAGCCCAGATCGGTCAGCCCGTGCGCCGCACCCGCGTCGAACAGCGCGTCGTAAACTTCGGCAATACGGTTCAGCGGGGCGTGCAGTTCCCACCCCAACTCGCCCACAAAAGACACGCGCAGGGCATAGCAAGGCACGCCCGCGATAGCGATCTGTTGCCCCGAAAGCCACGGGAAAGCGGCGCTGGACAGGTCCGCATCGGTCAGCTGCGACAAGATACGACGCGAGGCCGGGCCGGACAGCGCCAACATCCCCCAATCGGCGCTACGGTTGATCATCCGGACGTCTTCACCGGGGCGGATATGGGATTTGATCCAGCCGAAATCCGGATTGGCGCGGGCAATCGCCGAGCCGGTGAAATAATGATTTTCGGCGATACACCAGATAGTGATCTCGGTCTCGAACCGGCCCTGTGCGGTCAGCAGGTGGTTCAGGCTGATCCGCCCGTCTTTGCGGGGAATACGGTTGGCCGACAGGCGGTCCAGCAGCGCCGCCGCATCCTTGCCGGTGATCTCGAACTGGGCAAAGGCGCACAGGTCGATCACCCCCGCCGCGGTGCGCGTGGCCTTGGCCTCTGCCATGGCGTTGGCGTGCCAGTTCTGATGCCCCCAACCTATCCGCTCAACCTCGCCCACTTTGCCGAAATAGCGCGGGCGCTCCCACCCGGCGATCTCGCCAAACACCGCGCCCTTGGCGGCCAGCCGGTCATAGAGCGGATGCCGTTTGAGTGGGCGCAGGCTTTCGAACTGTTTTCCGGGGCGGGGCGTGTCGTGGCGGCGCATGAATTCATCTTTGGTGCGCTCGACAATGAAATGATCGGTGGTGAAATCGCCATAGCGGCGCGGGTCGAGCCCGCGCGTGTTGATTTCGGCCGCGCCATGCACCATCCAGTCGGCCAGCACCTTGCCAGCCCCGCCACCCCAGGCGAGGCCGATGGACGAGCCGCAAGACAGCCAGACATTGGGTACACCCGATGGCCCCACCAGCATCCCGCCATCCGGCGTATGCGTGATCGCGCCGCGCACCACACGCTTGATGCCCAGATCGGCCAGCACCGGCATTTTGCCAAAGGCCACCATCAGGAAATCGCCTATCGAGTCATAATCGGCCTCGAACAGCTCATTTTCCGCAGCCCAGGGCGCACCTTGCGGCATCTCCCAGACGGTGGGGCAGACATGGCCTTCGTAGATGCCAATCAGGCCGGATTTTTGTTCCTGCCGGATATAGCCGCCATAGGCATTGTCGCGCATCACCGGCAGTTCCGGGCGGCCTTCGAACTCGGGCACAGTATCCGTGACGAGATAATGATGCAGGCACGACACCGAGGGGATTTTCAGCCCGAACCATTCCCCCACCTGATTGGCGTAGGACCCGGCGGCGATCACCACGTGTTCGGCCAGCACATCGCCTTTTTCGGTCGTCAGCAGCCACATATCGCCCTTGCGGCTGGCCCCTAACACCTGATTGTGCCGCTCGATTTTAGCCCCGCGCGCACGGGTCGCCGCCGCCAGCGCCATGGTGACGCCCGAGGGATCGATGTGCCCGTCCTGAT
The DNA here is from genome assembly GCF_056531745.1 of Ruegeria sp. L12. Classification (NCBI taxonomy): domain Bacteria; kingdom Pseudomonadati; phylum Pseudomonadota; class Alphaproteobacteria; order Rhodobacterales; family Roseobacteraceae; genus Ruegeria; species Ruegeria sp. L12. The sequence continues at coordinate 287,538 of NZ_JBQFMH010000005.1, read as the reverse complement.
AGGTGCGCACCGCCGCCTTGATATCGTCGGTTCTGTAGAACGGATTTACGCGAGCAACCTCCTCGGGCCCCACCAGATCCATCGGCAGGTCCAGCAGTTTGCCCACACCCATGATCGACTTCATCCAGTCGACCTCATCGTCGGTGGTGGCAATGCGGAACCCGCCGACCTCGTGCCAGCCGATGCTTTGACCGGTTTCCGCCTCAACGCGTTTGTAGGTCTCGATCGAGGTTTTGTTGATCCAGCCCGCGATCCGGCTGCCCACCGCATGGGCAATCTGCCCCGCCGCGTGCCAGGTCGATCCGCTGGTCAGTTCGGCCTTTTCGAACAGGATGGTGTCGGTCCAGCCGTTTTCGGCCAGTTGAAACTGCGCCGCGACACCCATGATGCCGCCGCCGATGATGGCGACACGGGTGGTGCGGGGGATGTCCGACATCAGAACGCCTCCTTCGCGGGTTTGAGAGTGGCGCGGGCGGCGAAGCGGGCGCAGGCGATTTCAATTTCGAAACCGGGCAGAATCGTTTGTTCGGCCAATTGCCCAAGCGGAGCGCTAACCATCGCAAGGGCAAGCGATCGCCCGAAGCGATAGCTCCACGCAGCCGAGGTGATCTGGCCGACGACCTTTCCATCATAATAGACCGGTTCGTCATGGATCGGGATCGCATCCGGATCATCGAACAAAAGCGAGACGATGCGGCGCGTCGCGCGGCCCGCTTTTTTCAATGCCTCTTCGCCGACAAAACCGCTGCCAAAGGCGCAAAAGCCATCCAACCCGGCCTCTTGCGGTGTGGTGCCCGGAGTCAGTTCGTGACCAAAGGCGCGGAACCCGCTATCGATGCGCAGGCTGCCGCTGGCATAAAGCCCCGCATGGGTGGCACCCGCAGCCACCAAGGCCTCATGCGCGGCCATCGCCATATCGGCGGGGATATACAGCTCATAGCCTTCTTCCCCGGTGAAGCTCAGCCGCCCAACCCAGCCACGCGCCAACCCGATCTCGACCGGGGCGAAATGAAAGCGTTTCAGATCGGGAACGGGCACGTTCGTGGTGGCCTGCAACACGTAGCGCGCTTTGGCCCCTGCCAGCCCCAGAATGGCGTAGCCGCTGGTCACATCGGTGAATTCGACGCGGAAAGTACCTTTCGTTTCGCGCATCCGCTGCATGTCGCGCGCAACCTCACCGGCACCAACGATCAGCAAATAGGTCTGCGGCCCATGGCGTTGCACGGTCAGGTCGCTTTCCACGCCACCTCGCGTGTTAAGGATTTGCGTATAGGCGATGCGTCCCACGGGGATATCCATTTGCGCCGCACAGAGCCGGTTGAGAAAAGCTGTAGCATCCGGCCCCTGCACCATGATCTTGCCAAAGGCGCTCTGGTCCAGAATGGCGGCACCTGTTCGACAAGCCTGAACTTCTTGCCCGACCTGATCGCGCCATGCGGGTATACCGAAGGTCAGTGGTAGATGCGCAGCGTCCCCACCGAAATGCACCGCGCGTTCCCAGCCGCCACGCGCCTCGAAGCGCGCCCCGGCGGCCACCAGTCCCACATGGATGGGAGAGCGGCGTTGGCCGCGCGCCGTCTCCATCGACCGGCCCGGATAGGGATTGTCGTAATGGCGGCCCAGCACTTCGGGGATGCGCGCCTCAAGCGCGCCCATCACGTTCATTTCCGGGCTGAAACGGCGGATATCGGCCTCGTTCAGCTCCATCGTCGGTTCCCCGGCGATGATCCATTCGGCCATCGCCTTGCCCGCGCCGCCCGCCAACGCGATACCGGTCGAGTTCATGCCGCCCATGAGAAACAGGCCCGGCACCTCGGGGCTTTCGCCCAGCATGAACTGGCTGTCGAGCGTGAAGCTTTCCGGCCCGTTCAGCAGCATCCGCACCTCGGCAGTTTCCAGCGCCGGAATGCGGCGCAGGGCGTTTTCCATCATCGGCATGAAGTGATCCCAATCTTCATCCAACAGATCGAATGAGAAATCGGCGGGCAGATCGCGGGTCGAAATCCCCTTGGCATGAGGTTCGAACGAGCCGACCAACAGCCCCTCGACATCGTCGCGGGCATAGAGATAGGCGTCTTGGTCGTTCAGCGTGGGCAGATGAGCGCCCTTGCCAAGCGCCTGCACCTCGGCCAGCGGTTTGGTCAGGATGTAGAAATGTTCGCAGGCATAAAGCGGCATATGCGCCCCGGCCATCTCGGCCACTTCGCGCGACCAGAGACCGGCGGCGATCACCACTTCTTCGGCCTCGATCACATGATTGCCGATCTCAACCCCGGAAATGCGCCCGTCTTTCTTTTGCAGCCCGGTAACGCGGGTGTCTTCGAAAATCTGGACCCCGCGCGCTCTTGCGCCCTTGGACAGGGCCAGCGCCACGTCCGACGGGTTGACCCGGCCATCCGCAGGCGACCAGACCGCACCGATCACATCGTCCACCGTGATCAGTGGCCACAGCTCCTGCGCGCGGGCGGCATCGACCACCTCGGCCTCCAGTCCGAAAGCACGGCCCAGCGACACCTGCCGCTTGATATTGGTCAGCCGGTCGGGGTTGGTCGCCAGTGTCAGCGAACCGGTCTGGGTCCAGCCGGTGGCCTGCCCGGTTTCACGCTCCAACTCGCCATAGAGATCAATGGAGTAGTTTATCAGCTTGGTCAGTGTTGCCGAGGGTCGCAGGCGGCGCACCAGCCCGGCGGCGTGCCATGTGGTGCCGCTGGTCAGTTTTGAGCGTTCCAGAACCACGATGTCCCGCCGCCCCTCACGCGCCAGATGATAGGCGATGGAACAGCCGATGACGCCACCGCCGATGATGACCGTGCGGGCGTGCGAGGGCAGGGTCATGGCAGCACCCTGTCACTGATCATTTCGGACAGGGTCGCGCGAAACGCTTCCAACGCTTCGTCGATCAGTTCTGGTTCATGCGCCGCCGATGTAACGCCCGAGGTGTAGGACATCATATCCACCCCGCGCGCCAGCATCCCGTCGCGATAAGCTTTGACCGTGGCTTTGGGCAGCCCGCGTATCTGCGCGGGGCCAAGGCCATCAAGACCGTTGGCGCCAAGATACAGATGAAAGACCGAGCTTTCGCCATAGGCCAGCCCCGGCACGCCCAGATCGGTCAGCGCGGCGTTCATGCCGTCGCGCATCCGCGCGGCCATTGCATCGGCTTGAGTCTGCGCCTCACCACTGGCGAGCACGGGCATCGCGGCGCAGGCCGCCGCCGCGACCAGAGGCGAGGCATTGAACGTGCCTTTGTGGCTGACCGCTGGCGCAATGCCGTCGCGAGCGGTTGTATTGTTCATCAACTCCATGATCTCGGCCCGGCCGCAGACCGCGCCGCCGGGCAGGCCGCCGGTGACGATCTTGGCCAGAGTCGTCAGGTCGGGCACGATACCATCGCGGGCCTGCCGCCCGCCCGGAGACCAGCGGAACCCGGTAATGATCTCATCGAAGATCAGAACCACACCCGCCGCCCGCGCCACGTCGTGCAGCGCCTGCAATGTCCCGGTCGGTAACGGCACACAGCCGTAATTGGCCCCGGACGCCTCGATGATGACTGTGCCGATGCGGTCATCCTGCAAGGCGTATCCCATGGCATCAGGGTCCGCCGCGCAGACATGGATCAGGTCACTCACCGCCTCCGGGACGCCCAGCGACGCGACTTGATCGGTTCCGGGTTTGGCCCCTTTCAGCGCATGGTCGTGCCAGCCGTGATAATGCCCGTCCACCCGCAATACATGGTCTTTGCGGGAGTGCGCGCGGCCCAGACGCAAGGCCAACATGGTCGCCTCGCTGCCCGAAGCAGTAAACCGCGTGCGCTCGGCGCAGGGATAAAGATGATTGACCCATTCGGCCCACTGGATCTCAGCCTCGTGACAATCGGCGCTGAAAATCGCCTGCCCGGCCTGATTTTGGATCGCCTCGACAATCGCGGGATGGCCATGGCCCAGCATCTGGCTGGCGCTGCCCATCTTGAAATCGATGTACCGCCGCCCCTCGACATCCCATTTCTCGGCCCCTTGCGCGCGGTCGATGAAGACGGGATGCGGGTCGCGATAGCGCAGTTCGTGACTGACGCCGCCGGGCAGAGCCGCCCGGGCGCGTGTGTTGAGGTCAGACTGTCTCATTCCGGTCGTCCGATCTGGGCCCGTGTGAGGCGAATGTCGAAATGGTCCCGCAGGTCGCGGTCGATGGTATCGGGGATATGCGTGGGGAAGTGGCTTTGCAGAATGTCGCGCGCTCGTTCGCGCGCCACATCGCCGATCCGCTGCCCGCCTTGTTCTTCCCAGTCGCGGGGGGCGCGGCGATCACCGATATCGGGGTAGAAATAGTCGGATTTCATCCGGCTGAACGTGTGCAACTCACCCAGATAGTGCCCCTCACCCCGACACACATCCGCGATGATATCGGCGGCGATGTTCTCGGGCGTCGCCTCGATGCCGCGAATGGTGCGCAGAATGTTGCCCAACAGGTCATTGTCGCTGACATAGGCAGCATGGCTGACGCCCAGAAGGCTGGACATCATGCCCGCCGCTTGCGTCACAATATTCGACCCGGCATGGGCGGCCATAGTCACGGCCAGCGATTTCTCGGCCCCGTATTGCGCATCCAGCCGCTTGGCATCGGTGATCCCGGCAATCGAGCTGGTGGGCAAATCCCAATGCCGCCCCATCTGCGCGGCGCCTGCCATCAGAATGGCCTGTTCGCCGCCGCCGCCGCTCATCGAACCGGTGCGCAGATCGGCCACCAGCGGTTTGGGCGCAAAGATCGCCCGTGCTTCGGGATCGACCAGCCGCGCAAAGACCAGTCCGGCCAGCGTTTCGGCCACCGCCTGCACCAGCGAGCCCGCAATTGTCGCAGGGCTGGTCGCCCCGGCCTGACCGGCGCTGATCAACTGAACCGGAAAACCCGCCCCGATCGCCAGTTCCAGCACTTCGCAGGCCTCTTCGGCAAAGCGCATCGGCGGCACCACGTGGCAGACCATGACCGTCAGAAAGGGTCGGGCGCGAAACGCAGCCTCACCGCCTGCGATGCGATAACAAAGCTGGGCAATCAGGGCGACGTTCTGCGGTTCGGTGATCGAAATCGACACATGTTTGGACGTGCCGGTCAGACAGGCATAAGCGGTGTTGAGGTCCATTGTGGTGGTATCTTCGATATCGCGCGCCACCACCGACCGGCTGAAATGGTGGATATTGTCCATCCGATCCACGATGCGCGCCGCGTCATAAAGGTCCTGCAGGGTGGAATCGCGATAATAATGCGTATCAAGATCGAACACCCCCGGAGCCGCCCCGCCGGTCGACATATGCACGCGCGCGCCTTCGATCTTCAGGTCGTGTTCGGGCCGCTGCCCGCACAGAGTAAAACCGCGTTGCGCCCCATCAATCGCCCAGCGGACCAGCGCTTCGGGAAACAGTAGCCGCCCGTCATCGGTCAGCGCGCCACCCGCCGCGATCACCTTGTCGATCATCGAAGGGGTGGCCTGACTTAGGCCAAGCGCCGCCAGCAGGGAGAATGCAGAAGCCTCGACCCGCTGTACCTCATCCAGAGCAAGCGGCTTGAACCGCCCGGCAACCACGCCCGGCCAGACCGGCGGGGCAGCATCGTCCTGAGCGGTGTCTTTCAATCGGTCTTTGCGACCGCGGCGTCGGCTGGAATGGACCATCAACTCATGAGTTTTGCTATGCGTTATTGTAGTTTTCCAGAGAGCTTTGCCATTTACAAAAGCAACTTTCTCAGCAACCAATGAGAAAAACTAATCAATAGTCCTGTGATGAAGCCCTCACTTCCCGCTTTGCGCGCCTTCGAAACCGCGGCCCGGCAGGGCAGCTTCCGCGCCGCGGCCGAGGCGCTGTCAGTCACGCCGACGGCCATCAGCCACCATATTCGCGGTCTGGAGGATCAGCTCGGTACGCAGTTGTTTGTCCGCAGCGGTCGAAATGTCACGCTGACCGAAGACGGCGAAAGGCTGGCTGAGGCCACCGCACAGGCCTTTGGAATTTTGGATGACGCGGTGCGTACGCTGCACCGCCGGTCCCGCAAAGTGGTGCGTCTGGCCGCTGGTCCGATCCTTACAGCGCGCTGGTTGATGCCACGGATCAGTGATTTCTGGGAAATCCACTCCGATACCGAGCTTGAGGTCGTGCCATCATTCGAACCCGGAACGCGCACGCATGAAAACGTTGATATCGTGATCCGTTGGGACCGCATGTCCGAAGCATCGGATGACGCGATCAAACTGCTGGAGCTCAGCCCCGTTGCCATTGCCTCTCGGTCTTTTCTGGCTGCCCATGGACCGATTGAGGATCCAAAAGATCTGCTGCACCTGCCTTTGCTGCATCAAAGGAACCATTGGGGGTGGCTGGATTGGTTTTCCGCTATGAATGTGGCGGTTTCAGACCGGCTGCGCGGTGCGATATTTCAGGACGCAAACGCTCTGTTGCGCGGCGCGGCGCAAGGGCAGGGGATCGTGATCGGCTGGTTGCCTTTGATCGATCAGGACCTTGCCGAGGGCCGGGTCGTTCGGCTGTTTGATGAGGTCATTCCCCCGACACATGGCTATTTCATTGAGGTTCGGGGAAGCCGCCCCGTGCGACGAGAGGTGCGGCAGGTTATGGAATGGCTTACGAGTTGACGCATCCCATTTGACTGTAATTAAAAGAGTTTTAGGAGCTTTGAGTTGGTCGGGCGAAAATGCGTGTTTCGGCAAGCGACGTCCAATGCCGATCATGGGCAGGCGATAGAGTGATCTCGTTCAAAGATATTTACTTCTGCAGATAATAAAAACAGACGTGTATGTTTTTTATTTGACGGGGACGTCCGGGTCATCCTAACGTAAACCAACCTCGACACCGAGGACGATTCGAAGGCCCATGACCCAGAGTAGACAACAACAAAAAAGCGAAGAGATGCGTGCCAGATTGCGGCGCGCCACCTTGCTGACGCTGATGGAGAAGGGCTTTCGCAATGCCGGGACGCCGGAAATCTGCCGTCAGGCCGGTGTCTCGCGGGGGGCGATGTTTCACCACTATCCCAACCGCAATGCGCTGCTGCTGGATGCGGCGCTTGATCTCTGGCAGGAGGTCCCCGAGCGTTTGCGTGGGCTGGTTGCTGATCTCAAGGACGGCGCATTCGACGTCGACGCCTTTGTCGACGGCGCGTGGGAGAACATGTTTGCCGATGATGTTGTTCTGCCTTCACTGGAGCTGACGCTTGCAGCGCGCAATGACGATGAACTGGCCGAACCCGTGGCCAAGGGGCTGCGCGATCTGTTCAACAGCTATTACACCATTTTGCACGACACCTTCGCCGCGCAAGGCTGGGACGAAGGTGCCATCCGCGATTGCATCAATCTGGTGCTCTGCGCGCTGCGTGGGCTCAAAGTGCAATCACTGGTCTATCACAGTCCGCAATTTGAAACCGAGATGATGGCGTCCCTCAAGAACGCTTTCAGACACGCGATCCAGGCCATGGCCGAGGACGCAAACTAGAAAAAAACAGGAGAAATATGTCAGCAATTCGGAATGTGCTGCTGGTCATTGCCGACCAGTGGCGCGGGGATTCTATTGCCGCATGGGGGCATCCGGACGTGAAAACGCCGCATCTGGACGCCTTCGCGGCCGAGGCGATGTCGTTCCGCCGGCACCACGCGCAGGCCGCGCCCTGCGGGCCGTCGCGGGCGTCGCTGCTGACCGGGCTGTACCTGATGAACCACCGGCAGGTCAGCAATGAAACTCCACTGCCCGCCTGCGTTCCGACCCTTGCGCATCTGGTAGCGGACAGCGGTCGCACGCCGGTTCTGTTCGGTTATACCGATACCCCCAACGACCCCGATAATACCGCGCAGCTGTAGCCCTGGGTCTGTCCCGGGTTCGAAACGCGCGCGGGGTTCTTCTACCATGACGGCTTTGCCGCGTGGCGCGATTGGCTGGATGGGCGGGGGGTCGTGATCGAGCAGGGCGACGATCCCGAAAGTATCTTTCTGCCCAAAGGCGGCTATGATCCGGCGCAACCCGATGCACCCTGCCAGTACCCGGCGGAATTCAGCGATACCGCCTTCATGTTTGGCGCGGCGCGGGATTACATCGTCGAGATAGGGCCGCAGCCTTGGTTCGTGAACCTCAATTGCCTGCGCCCGCATCCGCCGATGGTCGCACCCGAACCGTTCAACCGAATGTTCGACCCCGCGGACCTGTCAGTCCCGGCGCGGCCCGCTACGCCTGCCCAGGTTTCCGACAGCCACCCGTTTCTGGCCGCATCCCTCGAGGCTTACGGGTCCAAACGCTATTTCCGCGCTGATCGCCGATCTCAAGGCCAGCGGGCGGTATGATGAAACGCTGATCATCTTCACCTCGGACCATGCCGACCAGTTGGGCGACAATTGGATCTACGGGCGGCGCGGGCCGTTCCCGGGCCTGTTCCACGTGCCACTTATGATCCGAGATCCGCGCCACGCCGTCAGCCACGGCACCGTGAGCCACGCCTTCACCGAAACCATCGACATCCTGCCCACCATAGCCGAGGCTGTGGGCCAGCCTGCGCCGCATTGCGACGGTCATGCCCTGACCCCGTTCCTGCGGGGTCGCGCGCCCAAGAACTGGCGCTGGCATACGGTGTGGGAAACCGATTTCCGCGAGCTGCGCCTGAACCCGGGTTTGGCTCATCTACTGCCGGATCACGTAGACGATTGCTGTTTTACCGCGCTGATGTCGCGGGACTGGCTATACATCCATTTCCCTGCGCAGTCCGCGTTGCTGTATGACCTGAACGCGGACCCGCACTGTCATGACAATCTGGCCGGTGATCCGGCCCATGCAGCCGCCCTGGCCGCCTGCGCACAGGCGTTGCTGAGCCACCGCATCAAACACACACCCAAGCAATTGTCGGATTACTGGTTGCCCTACGCAACCGACGGCAAGGCGCAGAAAATCTGGAACACGGGAGGGGACGCGTGCTGAAGATTTCAGGCCTGACCAAGAAACTCGGGGCCTTTCAGGCGCTGAATGTCGGGCAAATCGACATACCCACCGGGCAGGTGACCGGGATTGTCGGCCCCAACGGGGCGGGCAAGACCACCCTGTTCAACACCATCGGCGGCGCGTTCCGCCCCGACAGCGGGCAGGTCACGCTGGACGGCACAGACATCACCGGCCTGCCGCCGCACAAGCTGGCCGAACAGGGGCTGGTGCGCACCTTTCAGATCAGCTGCGATCTGGGCGCGCTGACCATTCTGGAAAACCTGCTGCTGGCACGCCCCGGACAACTAGGCGAAGGCATCGCCGCCTCGCTGTTTTCCCGCGCCCGTATCCGCGCAGAAGAAGAGAAGGCCATCGAACAGGCCCGCGCCCTGCTCGAACGGGTCGATCTGTGGCGACTGGCTGATCAGTCGGCGGCGAACCTGTCGGGTGGACAGAAAAAACTGCTTGAGGTTCTGCGCGCCATGATGCTGTCGCCCAAGGTCATCCTGCTGGACGAACCCGCCGCGGGTGTTGCGCCGACGATGGAGGGCGTGCTGGCCGATTTCATCCTGTCGCTCAAGGCCGAAGGCGTCACATTCGCCATCGTCGAACACGACATGGAGATGATCGAGCGCCTGTGCGACAGCGTCTACGTGATGACCGAAGGGCGCGAGATGATGCACGGCTCGTTCGCGCAGATCACTACCGACCCACGCGTTCTGGAAGCCTATCTGGGGAGCATGGTGTGATGAGCAATCCGATCCTGACAGTCGATTCCTTACGCGCCGGTTACGGCAGCGGCGGCGATATCATCAAGGGTGCGGGGTTCACCGTGTCCGAAGGCGCGATCTCGACCATCGTGGGGCCCAACGGGGCGGGTAAGTCGACGCTGATCAAATCGCTGGTTGGCCTGCTGACGCCGCGCGCGGGCACGATCACGCTGAACGGCGCCGATGTGACCCGGCTGAACGCGCCGTCCAAGACCCGCGCCGGGTTGGGGAACGTGCCTCAGGAACACAACGTGTTCCGCAACATGTCCATCGGCGAGAACATGAGGCTGGCCTATGAGTTCATCGCCAAAACCGCCAAAGGCCTAAAAGTCGCGCGCGAGCGTGTGTTCGACATCTTCCCCGACCTTGCCCATCGCGAGGGCGACATTGCGGGCAATCTGTCCGGCGGTCAGCGGCAGATGCTGGCCTTTGGCTGCGCGCTGATGCCCGACCCGTCGCTGCTTTTGCTGGACGAACCCAGCGCCGGGCTATCCCCGAAATACGTGGCCGAGATGTTTCAGGCCGTAAAGGCCGTGAACGATGCGGGCGTTTCAATCCTGATGATCGAACAGAATGTGAAAGAGGCGATGGTGATCTCGGAAACCGCCATCGTGCTTGTCTCGGGTCAGGTCCGGGCGCAGATGCCCGCCGCCGATTTCCTCAACCATCCGGATATCCACGCGCTCTATATGGGTACGGCGGATGCCACAGCGGCGGAGTCTGTGTGATGTTGCAAATCCTGCTGAACGGCGTGGTCTCGGGGCTTTTGGTGGCCCTGCCCGCCATCGCGCTGTCGCTGACTTACGGTGTTCTGAACTTTCCCAACTTCGCCATCGGGTCGATGATCACGATGGGGGCCTATATCGCGCTGTTTTTCAACGTCGATATCGGCGCGCCGCTGCTGCTGGCCGCAGGGCTTGGGGCGGTCGGGCTGGCCTCGGTCGCGCTGCTGACGGACCGGCTGGTCTATAGGCCGCTGCGCAATTCGGACCATGTGACGCTGCTGGTGGCGTCGATGGGGGTCTATTTCGTGCTGGAAAATGTGGTGCGGTTCCTTTGGGGGTCGGACATTCGCGGCTATGACATCGCGGTGGCGCGCCCGCATCGCTGGATGGGGATGCGCGTCAATAACGAACAGATCACCATCGTCATCGTTGCCCTGCTGGCCATGGTCGCAGTGTGGTTCATCCTGATGTGCACGCCGCTGGGCCGCGCCATGCGCGCGGTGTCGGACAACCCCGATCTGGCGGGCGTGCGGGGCATCAACCGTAACTACGTCATCGCAGCGGTCTGGGCGATTTCGGGCGTGCTGGCGGGTTTTGCCGGGGTGCTGGTGGGCATGGACGGCGTGGTCGATCCGCTGATGGGCTGGAACTATATCCTGCCGGTTTTTGCCGCCGTCATTCTGGGCGGCATCGGCAACCCGCTGGGGGCTGTCGTCGGTGCGCTGCTGATCGGCGTGGCCGAAGAGCTGTCGACCCTGATCCTACCCACCACCTATCGTCAGGCCGTGGCCTTTCTGATTATCGTGCTGGTGCTGCTGCTGCGCCCGCATGGATTGTTTGGCAAAGCGAGGATCAGCAGATGATCGGCTATCTCACCGCAATTCTCATCTTCGTCATCATCTCGGCCCTGATCGGGCTGGCGCTGAACCTGCAATGGGGTCAGGCCGGGATGGTCAATTTCGGCATCTTCGGTTTCTTCGCCGTTGCCGCCTATGTCGCGGGCCTGTCGGCGCTGGCCGGGGTGCCCGCGCTGATCGCTGCCGCGCTGGCGGTGATCGTGACTGTGATCCTGTCGGCGCTGGTGGCGCTGGTCTCGGCCCGATTGCGCGAGGATTATCTGGCTATCGCCACACTCGCCTTTGCCGAGGCCGTCCGCCTGTTCCTGCTGAACGAGACCTGGCTGACCGGTGGTGCCAACGGCTTGCCCGGCATCCCCAGACCGCTGTCCGGCATTGCCTCGGGCCTGAACTATGAGTTGATGTTCCTCGCCATTTCGGTCGCGGTCTTCGCCTTGTGCTTTGTCTTTGCACAACTGCTGACGGTCTCGCCCTTCGGACGCGTGTTGCGGGCGCTGCGCGAGGATGATCTGGTCGCTTCGACATTGGGCAAGACCACGCTGTCCTTCCGCGTCCGCGCCTTTGCCGCAGGCGGGGCCATCATCGGCGCGGCGGGCAGCCTGCACAGCTTTTACTTCAGCTATATCGACCCCACACAATTCGGCGCTTTCGTTACCGCCTATGCCTTCATGGCCGTGATTGCGGGCGGGCGCGGATCGAACACCGGCCTGATGATCGGCGCTGTATCGGTGATGGTGCTGCTGGAAGGCACCCGTTTCCTGAAAGACCTCATGCCGTTTCTGGACGCAGGACAGGCCGCATCACTACGCCTGATCCTGATCGGCGTGGGCCTCATCCTTCTCTTGATCTACCGCCCGCAGGGTTTCATGCGTGAATACCGCCTGCAGGCGAAAGACGGAGAACTGTCATGAGCCGGATTTCTCCCCTCTCGGCTGACTCTCTTCCGGATGAGGCCCGCGCCGTCTTTGATGAAATGAACCGCTATGGCCCGTTCGGCAATCTGGTCGGTGCGATGGCGCATCGCCCAATGATCCTGAAGCACCTGTTCGGCATGTTGCTGGACCTGCGGGACGAGGCGGTGCTGCCCCGCCGCGCGCTGGAATTGGCGCTGGTGACGGTGTCGAAGCTGAACGAATGCACCTACTGCATCTCGCACCACGCGCCGATGCTGGAGGTTGCGGGCCTCAGCCCCGAGGGCATCGCGCGTCTGCCAGATGTCGAGGATCACCCGGAACTGGACGAGGTCGACAAGATGGTGGTGCGCTATGCCGTGGCCGTCACCACCCGCGCCAACCGGATGCGGGATGCCGAGGTCACTGACCTGCGCGCCCATTTCACCGATGCGCAGATCGTCGAGCTGACCTGGCGCATCGCGCTGTGCGGGGCGTTCAACCGCTTCAACGACGCATTGCAACTGACGCTGGAAGATGGGGTCGAGGAGGTCCCCGCCAGCACATGACCACTCAGAGGAGGACAGAGTGATGACGAAACTGATCATGAACCGCAGGCGGTTTCTGGGCACGACGGCGGCGGGACTTGCCGCCACGAGCCTGCCGCTGCCCGCGCTGGCGCAGAACGCACCGGTCAAGATTGGCATGATTTCGCCCCTGACCGGCGGCGGGGCCTCATACGGGCCCAACATCGTCAAGGCGGCGCAGGTGATCGCAGGCCAGATCAACGACGCGGGCGGCATTCTGGATGGCCGTCAGATCGAGATCATCGCCGAGGACAGCGAAACCAACCCCACCTCTGCCGTGCGCGCCGCGCGCAAGCTGCTGGACGTGGATCAGGTCAGCGCCATTGTCGGCATGTGGGGGTCCGGCCCGACGCTGGCGGTCAAGCCGCTGGCCATCGAAAAGGGCGTCTCGGTCAGCTGTCTGGGCGCGGCGGATGCGATCACCGAGGGCGACCATGGCGGGTTGATCTGGCGCTTTCAGGCCACGGGCCGCGAGTGGGGTGTACCCCCGGCCAAGGCAATGCTGGCGGCAGGCCACAAAAAGGTCGGTATCCTTGCGGTGCAGACCGCGTTCACCCAGTCGATGATCGGCCCCTTCATCGAGACCATCGAGGCCGGTGGCGGCGAAGTGGTGGTGCAGGCCGAGGTAAAGCCCGATCAGCCCAGCTTCCGTGCCGAGGTCGACAAGGTGATGGGCGAGGATGTGACCGCCGTCTTCCTGCCCGCCTATGTCACCCAGTTCACCTCGATCGCCAAGGAATGGTTCCGGGGCGGTTATGAGGCCGAGCTTTACACCCTGACCATCGCCGCCAGCGCCGGTGTTAACGGCGGCGGCAAGTTCATCGAAGCAGTCGGCACCGAGGTCGGCGAGGGTATCAACCACCTGCAGGCCACCAATGACAGCTCTTCCGCTGCTTACAAAGAGTTCGAGGGCCTGATGGGTGTCGAACCCGGCACCTTCCTGCCTTTCTCGGCCCTGTGCGCGGATTCGATGGCCGTGCACGCCGCCGTAATGGAAAAGGCAGGCACGCCGGACGCGACGGTCTATACCAAGGAAATCCTGAACATCACCAATGGCGGTGGATCAGATGTCGGCGGGGCGGTTTCGTTGCTCGAAGCTGTCCGGACCGGCAATCCAGTCAACTATACCGGCTACGGCATGGACGTAGCCTTTCATCCGGATGGCAATCTGAAAGACCGGCCTTTCGCGCACTTTGTCATCAAGGATGGTAAGGACGTCGAGCTGGGCACGATCTGAACCGGTCTGAGTCACGGCAGCCCCGAATTTCGGGGCTGTCTATCAAGCAACACCGAATTAAGCGTTCCAAATGGCTGAAAATGATAACATCACGGTTCTGGGTGCCGGGATCGTGGGGATATGCTGTGTTCTGCCCCTTGTTCAACGCGGCTTCGCAGTCACGCTGATAGATCGGGCGGCGCCCGGGCAGGCCACATCCGCCGGCAATGCGGGGATCATCTCACCATGGTCCAGTGTTCCACAGTCTCTTCCAGATATGTGGAAAAAAGTGCCCGGCTGGCTGCTTGATCCCGATGGGCCTTTGACAGTGAAACCTTCTTACCTGCCCCGATTGCTTCCCTGGGGCCTGAGGTTCTTGCGAGAAGGGCATCCCGACCGAATTGGTCCGATTTCGGGCGCGATGGATTTCCTGAACGGCGACTGCATTAGCTTATTCCGCCGCCATCTGGCGGGAACCGGTCATGAAGACCTGATTGCGGACAGTTATTATGTGCACGCCTTTCGAAACGCCGACTCTGCCAATCCTGAAACGCTGGATTACAGTATGCGCCAGTCTCGCGGCGCAGAAATCGAACGGATAGACGCAGGCGAGCTTCGCGAATTGGAGCCGCATCTGACAACTGAATTTCAAGCTGCCATTCTGATAAAGGGGCAGGCGCGGGCGGTGTCTCCGGGCCGGATCGCCACTGTTCTGGCCGAGAAGTTTCAAACCTTGGGCGGCACTATTCTGCGCGAAACTGTGCATGGTGTTGGACCCACTCCTAACGGTGATTGGCTTTACACCACCGATCAGGGCCAGAGAACGGTGGCAAAACTGGTCATTGCAATGGGCGTATGGTCTGCGGAATTTTTGCGACCATTGGGACTAAAAATCCCGATGGAATCCGAGCGTGGATATCATGTTTCATTCACCGATCCGGGCGTCACGCTGACTCATTCGGTCATGGATATGGACATGAAATTTGTCGCATCCTCGATGACCGAAGGGTTGCGCGTTGCCGGTACTGCAGAATTCGCGAGGCTTGACGCACCCGACAACCCGAAACGCCTTGAGGGTCTGGCTACACTGGCTCGTGCGTTGTTGCCCGATCTTGACGGCAGCAACATGTCCACATGGTCCGGTCAGCGGCCCAGTTTACCCGACAGCCTGCCTTGTATTGGCGAGATCGAGGGGTTTCCCGGCCTGATCGCAGCGTTTGGCCACAGCCACTATGGCTTGATGATGGCCCCAAAGACGGGCGAGTTGGTTGCGGATATCGCGGCGGGTACACCGATGAACCACGATCTGTCGGCCTTTAGGGCCGCCCGGTATCAAAGGGTGTAAGTGACATATTCCGCCCGGGAAGGGATTATCTGCAAACCCATTGCGGCAAATCGAGATCAGTGGGCGCGTCTACGCATCCCCACCCATCAAAAGTCCAGCCCAAGATCGACACAAGGATAAGAATGGGTCAGCGCCCCGGACGAAATGTAATTCACACCCGTCGCCGCCACGGCTGCTACCGTGTCGATGTTGATGTTGCCCGAGGCCTCGATGATCAGTCGACCGTCGACCAGCGCAACCGCTTCGGTCAGAATATCGGGTGACATGTTGTCCAGCAAGACGACATCGGCTCCGCCCACCTCATGCACTTCGGCCAATTGATCTAGCGTGTCCACCTCGATCTCGACCTTCATCATGTGCGAGGCGCGGGCCTTCGTCGCCTCCAGTACCGTGCGTACACCTCCTGCCGCCGCGATATGGTTGTCTTTGATCAGGATCGCGTCGGACAGGGAAAACCGATGATTGAAACCCCCGCCATGCAGAACGGCCTGTTTTTCAACGATGCGCAGACCGGGTGTGGTTTTGCGCGTGCAGGTGATGCGTGCCCTGGTGCCCTCGGTTTCCGCCACCAGTGCCGCCGTCGCAGTGGCCACACCGCACAGCCGTCCAGCAAAGTTCAACGCCACGCGCTCTCCTGACAGGATCGAGGACGCCTTGCCCCGGATCTCCATCAGCGTATCGCCCCTGGCGCAGCGCTGCCCGTCCGCAATGTGTGTCGAGATCTCCAGCGAAGGATCGACCAGCCGAAAGGCCAATGCAGCAATCTGCATTCCCGAAACCACGGCATCCGCGCGGGCGTTCAGTCGTGCGGCATAGGTTGCATCCTCGGGGATCACGGTCTGGGTTGTGATATCGCCATAGGCACCCAGATCCTCCATCAGTGCCGATCGCACCAAAGGCTCCAGGATCAGGTCGGGCAAGGCCGGATGGGTCATTCTGCGTCCTTTGCAATACGGTCCCGCAAGGCCAGAGCATCGCCCAGCATCAGGGCAGAGCGTTGGCCGGGTCCGGGATTAAGATCAGGAAAATCAGAGCGGTAATGCGTGCCGCGGCTTTCCTCGCGCAGCAGCGCGGCTGCCGCGATCAGGGTGGCGGTGGCCGTCATGTTCAGGAACAGGTCGCAGCCCGTGTGCCGGGCCTCAAGCGTTGCGATATCGGTCAGGGCATGGTGCAGACCATCCTGATCACGGACCACGCCAACAAATTTGGTCATGGTGTTGCGCAGAGCGGACAAATCGGGGTGTTGCTCGGCAGAACCATCGGGCACCAGAGCGATGTCGACTTCCGGCGCGCTCCGTTCGGAGACAATCGTCGCAATGTCTCGCGCACAGGCGCGTGCAAACACCAAAGCCTCAAGCAAACCGTTCGACGCCAGTCGGTTCGCGCCGTGCAACCCGGTCGAGGCAGCCTCGCCACAGGCCCAGAGCCCGTTCAATGAGCTTCGACCGGCCAGATCGGTTTCGACACCGCCCATGTGGTAATGCGCCGAGGCCGTCACCGGAATCGGATCGTGTACCGGGTCCACACCATGGCGTAGGCAGGCTTCGGTCACGGTCGGAAAGTTGTCCCCGATCGCGGCGCCGATGGCCTTGCGCGTGTCCAGAGCGGGACGATTGCCCAACTGCGTCTGCTGGTAGACGGCACGCGCAACGGTGTCACGCGGGGCCAGTTCGGCGTCGGGATGGATATCGGGCATGAACCGATGTCCAGTACTGTCGATCAGAGCGGCACCTTCGCCCCGCAATGCCTCGGTCGCCAGCGGCGTGGGATCTTCGCCGACGTCGATTGCGGTGGGGTGAAACTGAATGAATTCGGCATCCGCAATCCGGGCACCTGCACGGGCGGCCATGCCGATGCCTTGTCCTCGGATACGTGCAGGATTGGTGGTTTGAGCATAAAGACCTGCCGAGCCACCAGTTGCCAATACATGCGCCGACCCGCGCAACAAGACCTGAGGTCCGCCCGGTGCCTCGGCACTGGTCAGATAAACACCGCTGACCTTCTTACCATCGCTTTCCAGCCCGACCGCCAGCGCCCCTTCTATGACCTGAATTGACGGGGTCTGGCGCAGGGCGACGATCAGCGCCCGCATGATCTCGGCCCCGGCCTGATCGCCTTTGACCCGGACCACCCGCGCGGCGGAATGCGCCGCCTCGCGTGATTGGACAAAGCCCCCATCGGCAGTGCGGTCGAACCCGGTGCCCAGATCGGACAGATCAAGGATATGCTCCGGCGCGGCCTTGGTCACAAACTCGGCCACTTCGCGCAGAACCGAACCGGCCCCGGCGCGCATGGTGTCTTCTGCATGCGCCTGCGGGCTGTCTGTGCGCGCCATTGCCGCTGCGACGCCACCCTGCGCCCAGGCCGAGCTTGCTCCAAACCCAAGCGGTTCGGGTGAGATCATCACGACGGGGCAGGGGGCCAGCTTCAGCGCGGCATAAACCGCCGCCAGTCCGGCCCCGATGATCACCACACGTGGCGTCTCGACAGTCTGCATGTCGCCGATCAAATACCCAATTGGCGCGACAGATCGATCATACGCTGCACCGACAGCCTTGCTTTGCTGGCGATTTCGGCATCCACCTCGACCTGTCCGGTCATGGTGTCGAGTGCGTAGAGCACTTTTTCAAGTGTGATCTTCTTCATGTACGGGCACATGTTGCAGGGGCCGACGAAATCGACCTCGGGCAGCGCGTCGGCAATGTTCGAAGCCATCGAACATTCAGTGATCAGCAGCGCCTTTTCCGGTTTCTCATCGGTGACATATTTGATGATGCCGCTGGTGGAGCCCGAGAAATCGGCCTCGACCACAACATCCGGCGGGCATTCAGGATGCGCGATCAGACGCGTGCCCGGGTTCCATTCACGGAAATCGCGCAGGTCATTGGCACTGTACTGCTCGTGCACAATGCACGAGCCTTCCCACCAGACCACGTTTTTCTGCGGCACGTCGCGCGCGACGTTCTGCGCCAGATACTGATCGGGGGTCATGATGACAGTGTGGCTGTCCTGCGCCGCCACGATCTGTGCCGCGTTGGACGAGGTACAGCAGATGTCCGAGGCCGCTTTGACCTCGGCGGTGGTGTTTACATAGGATACGACGGGCGCGCCGGGATAGCGGCGGCGCATCTCGGCGATACCCTCAGCGGTGATCGATTCCGCCAGAGAGCACCCGGCCTCCATATCCGGCATCAGCACGATTTTCTCGGGGCTGAGGATCTTTGATGTCTCGGCCATGAAATGCACACCGCATTGGACGATCACATCCGCCTCGACCTCGGTCGCTTTGATGGCCAGTTGCAGACTGTCACCGCCAAAATCTGAAATGCCGTGGTAAATCTCGGGCGTCATATAGTTGTGACCCAGAATGACCGCATTTCGCTCGGTCTTCAGATCGTTGATCGCCTTGACGTATGGCGCGTACACCGCCCAATCCACCGGCGATACCACACGGGACATCCGGTCATAAATATCGCTCATGCTTGCGGCAAGCTCGGGCGACGGGGCAAGGTCATACTTTTCGGAGAGATGCGCGCGCTGCGCGGGAAGGTCGAACACGGGACTGTTTTTCTGCCTGATAAACGCGTGACACTCCTAATATGGGTTCTGAAGCGAATTGACCAGCACCTATCCTGGACGAATTTCCCAAAGTACGGATCGAGTTTGAAACAACTGGTTTTTTTGACCTGAATTTCAGGGTGGCCAGAGCTGTTAATGCGGTTTTGGCTGTGACGTGCGGTCTAACGGCGTTAGTAAATGCAGTAGAAAAATGAGTGAGACTTGGCGCTAGGTCACTTGCAACTCGCTTCATTATAGTATACCACGGCATACAAATAAATTTGGTCAGGTGTTCGTTACACTTTGAGCATCTGCCAGCAAGCCACAATTGCCGGAATGAGCCATGAGCCTGTACACAGAATACCTCGACGAAATTGAAACCCGCAAAGCGCAGGGCCTGCACCCCAAGCCCATTGATGACGGCGCGCTTGTCAGAGAGCTTGTTGATCAGATCAAGGATGTCGATCATCCGCATCGGGCGGAGTCGCTGAACCATTTCATCTACAACACGCTGCCGGGCACGACCAGCGCCGCCGGTGAGAAGGCACGATTCCTGAAGGAGATCGTTCTGGGCGATGCGGTGGTTGAAGAGATTTCGGTGGCCTTCGCCTTTGAATTGCTGTCGCACATGAAGGGTGGCCCTTCAGTTGAGGTACTTCTGGACCTGGCCTTGAGTGACAACGCCGAGATCGCAGCGCAGGCGGCAGAGGTTCTGAAAACGCAGGTCTTCTTGTACGATGCCGATACTGATCGCCTGAAAGAAGCCTTCAAGGCGGGCAATTCCAAGGCGCGCGAAATCCTTGAAAGCTATGCCCAGGCCGAGTTCTTCACCAAGCTGCCGGATATCGATGAAGAGATCGAAGTTGTGACCTATGTTGCCGCCGAAGGTGACATTTCGACCGATCTGCTGTCGCCGGGCAATCAGGCGCATTCGCGTGCAGACCGGGAACTGCACGGCAAGTGCTTTATTTCCGAGAAGGCGCAGCAGGAGATTGAGGCGCTGAAGTTGCAGCACCCCGGCAAGCATGTGATGCTGATTGCGGAAAAGGGGACCATGGGTGTAGGCTCGTCGCGCATGTCCGGCGTTAACAACGTGGCGTTGTGGACTGGTAAACAGGCCAGCCCTTATGTGCCCTTCGTCAACTTCGCCCCGATCGTTGCGGGCACCAACGGCATCTCGCCGATCTTCCTGACCACCGTGGGCGTAACCGGTGGCATCGGTCTTGACCTGAAAAACTGGGTCAAGAAGGTGGACGAGGATGGCAAAGCGATCCTGAACAACGACGGCAACCCGATCCTTGAAGAGAAGTATTCGGTCGCAACCGGCACCGTCCTCAAGATCAACTCCAAAAACCGCAAGCTGTTGAGCGAAGATGGAGAGGAACTGGTCGACGTATCCTCGTCCTTTACCCCGCAGAAAGTGGAGTTCATGAAGGCCGGGGGCTCGTACGCGATTGTCTTCGGCAAGAAACTTCAGACATTTGCGGCTGAAATGCTGGGAATTGAAGCGCCTTTGGTTTTCGCGCCATCCAAGGAAATCAGCCACGAAGCGCAGGGCCTGACTGCCGTTGAGAAGATCTTCAACAAAAATGCACTGGGCACAACGCCAGGCAAGACACTGCATGCTGGTTCTGATGTGCGTGTAAAGGTCAATATCGTTGGCTCGCAGGATACCACTGGCCTGATGACCATGCAGGAGCTTGAGGCGATGGCCGCCACAGTTGTGGCGCCCAGCGTTGATGGAGCCTATCAGTCGGGGTGTCACACCGCATCGGTCTGGGATGCCAAGGCACAGGCCAACACGCCGCGCCTGATGAAGTTCATGAATGATTTCGGCCTCGTCACCGGACGTGACCCGAAAGGCGTTTATCATTCGATGACGGATGTGATCCACAAGGTGCTGAACGACATCACCGTGGATGACTGGTCTGTCATCATCGGCGGCGACAGCCACACCCGTATGTCAAAAGGCGTGGCCTTTGGGGCAGACTCGGGCACCGTGGCCTTGGCGCTGGCGACCGGTGAAGCATCGATGCCGATCCCGGAATCGGTCAAAGTGACCTTCAAGGGCAAGATGGCCGGGCACATGGATTTCCGCGATGTGGTCCATGCCACACAGGCGCAGATGTTGGAACAGCATGGCGACAACGTGTTCCAGGGCCGCGTGATCGAAGTACATATCGGAACGCTGCTGGCGGATCAGGCCTTCACCTTCACCGACTGGACGGCTGAGATGAAGGCTAAGGCCTCGGTCTGTATCTCGAATGACGAGACCCTGATCGGATCGCTGGAACTGGCCAAATCGCGCATTCAGATCATGATCGACAAAGGCATGGAGCATGAAAACGGCATGCTGCAAAAGCTGATCAACATCGCTGATGCGCGCATTGCCGAGATCAAGTCGGGTGAGAAGCCGGCGCTGCGTCCGGATGACAATGCCACATACTTCGCCGAGGTTGTCGTTGATCTGGACCAGATCGACGAGCCGATGATCGCCGACCCCGATGTCAACAACGCCGATGTGTCCAAGCGATATACGCATGACACGATCCGTCCGATCTCTTATTACAATGCTGAAAAGCAGGTGGATCTGGGATTTGTCGGCTCGTGCATGGTGCATAAGGGAGACATCAAGATCGTCGCTCAGATGCTCAAGAACCTTGAGAAAGAGACTGGTAAGGTCGAGTTCAAGGCACCGCTGGTGGTCGCGGCGCCGACCTACAACATCATCGACGAATTGAAGGAAGAGGGCGACTGGGAAGTGCTCGAAAGATACTCGGGCTTCGAATTCGACGACCTGTTCCCGAAACAGAAGGCGCGTACCGAGTACGAAAACATCCTGTATCTCGAACGCCCAGGCTGCAATCTCTGCATGGGCAACCAGGAGAAAGCCGCCAAGGGTGATACGGTTCTGGCCACGTCGACCCGCCTGTTCCAAGGCCGCGTCGTGGCAGATGCACCGGACAAGAAAGGCGAGAGCCTTCTGGCATCGACCCCGGTTGTGGTATTGTCCGCCATTCTGGGACGCACACCGAAAATAGAAGAATACAAGGCTGCGGTCGAAGGCATTGACCTGACCCGCTTCGTGCCATCGGCGGTCGATCCGGCGACTTCCAATTCAGTGCATTTCTAAAGATGCCGGGCCGGTCGTCGCTCTGACGACCGGCCCGCGCGCTCGATCTTGCCTGCGCAATTCAGCGATTGTCACTGAACGGACCGGATCGAATGAATGTTGAACAGCTCCAACACAACAGACGATCCGGCGTGAAGTCGGTGCCGGGCGCTAGTTCAACCGTTCACCGGTTTCCTTCGCGAAATATGATACTTTGCTCATGTCGATGGCAAAATTCAGCACCTCACCAGCCTTGGCACTGGTTTCGGCGTGCAGCCGTGCGGTGACCTGTTTGCCGCCCAGTTCTGAGACGACATAAGTATCAGCCCCGGCGGGCTCGACCATGTCGACCATGCATTCGGCCTCCTGTACACCGGCTCCGGCACGGAAGCCGGCCTCGGCGATGTCTTCTGGGCGCAAGCCCAGGATCACATCCTTTGGCAGAGACAGATTGCGGGCGTCGTTCAACACCAAAGTCTCGCCCGAAGGCCGTGAAATGGCAATCTGCGTCGCCGAACCGTTTTGACTTGCCTGCGCCGGGATCAGGTTCATCGCGGGTGAACCCATGAAATCGGCCACAAACAGGTTGGCCGGATTGTTATAGATCTCGGCCGGGCTGCCGATCTGCTGCACGATCCCGCCTTTCAGAACGACGATCTTGGTGGCCAAAGTCATCGCCTCGATCTGGTCATGGGTCACGTAGACGATTGAGGCATCCAGCGTCTGGTGCAGCTTCTTGATCTCGGTGCGCATTTCGACCCGCAGCTTGGCGTCGAGGTTCGACAGCGGCTCGTCAAACAGGAACAGCTTGGGATCACGCACCAGCGCCCGACCCATCGCCACCCGCTGACGCTGACCACCTGACAACTGGCTGGGTCGGCGGTTCAGCAACTGCTCAATTTGCAGCAGTGAGGCGACCTGGTTCAGCTTGGCCTCCTGCGTCGCCTGATCCACACCGCGCACCTTCATGCCGAATGTGATGTTCTTGGCGACCGACATGGTCGGGTACAGAGCGTAGGATTGAAACACCATCGCGATGTCGCGATCCTTGGGGCTGACATGTGTCATGTCGTTGCCACCAATCGAAAGCGTGCCGCCTGTGATCGGTTCCAGCCCCGCAATGCAATTCAGCAGCGTGGACTTGCCGCAGCCTGAGGGGCCGACCAGCACCAGAAAATCGCCCGGATCAATCGAGATGTTGATGTCTTTCAGAATCTCGGTTGCGCCGTAGTTCTTATAGAGATTGTTGATATCAAGGATGGGAGCCATGGGTCTTATCCCTTCACTGAGCCAGCGGTCAGGCCGCGGATGAAATACTTACCGGCAACGACATAGACGAGCAGCGTCGGCAGCCCCGCGATGATCGCGGCGGCCATGTCGACGTTGTACTCTTTGACGCCGGTGGTGGAGTTTACGATGTTGTTGAGCGCCACGGTCACGGGCTGCGTCCCCGCCTGACTGAACGACACTCCGAACAGGAAGTCGTTCCAGATCTGGGTGAACTGCCAGATCACAGTCACCACGATGATCGGCAGCGACAGCGGCAGGAAGATCGACCAGAATATCCGCAGGAACCCGGCCCCATCGACACGGGCCGCCTTGGTCAGCTCGGCCGGAATGGTGACATAGTAGTTGCGGAAAAACAGCGTGGTGAAGCCCAGACCATAGATCACGTGGACAAAGATCAGGCCCGGAATGGTCCCTGCGATCCCCATCATGCCCAGAAGACGCGCCATCGGCAGCAGAACAACCTGAAACGGGATGAAGCAGCCGAATAGCATCAGCGAGAAGATGATGTTGGCCCCTTTGAACCGCCACTGTGCCACGACATAGCCATTCAGCGCACCCAGCAGGGTGGAGATGGCGACCGCAGGCACCGCGATCAAGACCGAGTTCCAGAAGTAAGGCCGCAGACCTTCGCACTGGATACCGGTACAGGCCCCGGACCATGCGGTTTTCCAGGCGTCAAAGCTGACCTCGCGCGGTAGAGAGATCAGGCTGCCGGTACGGATTTCCTCAAGACTCTTCAGCGATGTGGTCAACATCACGAACAGCGGCATCAGGTAATACAGCGCGAACAGGCCCAGCAGGACATACAGCAGCCAACGCAGGGCAATCTTGCCGGCGGCGCTTTGTGTGCGGGTTTGGGTTTGGGGCATCGACAGATCAGTCATTTTTCGCCCTCAGCTCTGAATAAAGATAGGGAACCACGATGGCAAAGACGACCAGCATCATGATCATCGCGGACGAGGCCGCCTGACCAATATCGCCGCGCGAAAACGCCATGGCGTACATATACGTGGCCGGCAAATCAGTCGCGTAACCCGGACCACCACCCGTCAGGGCGATGACAAGGTCAAAGCTTTTGATCGCAAGGTGCGCCAGCACGATGAAGGCAGACAGGAAGATGGGGGCCATCGAGGGGATGATGATCGCCGAATAGATGCGCCAGGTGGGAATTCCATCGACCTGCGCGGCCTTGATGATCTCTCCATCCACCGATCTCAGACCAGCCAGAAACAGCGCCATAACGAAGCCCGAGCTTTGCCAGATCGCGGCCATCACGATGGTGTAGATGGCGTAATCTGGGTTCACTAGCCAGTCGAACTCGAAATTGGTAAAGCCCCAGCCTTGAACCATGGATTCGATTCCGAGACCCGGGTTCAAAATCCACTTCCACGCCGTGCCGGTCACGATCATCGACAGCGCCATGGGGTACAGGTAGATCGTGCGGATCGCCCCTTCGACACGGATCTTCTGATCCAGCAGGATGGCCAGCAACAGGCCCAGCACCATCGCGATCACGATAAACAGCGCACCAAAGATATACAGGTTGTTGATCGCCGTATCCCAGCGGGGAGAGTCGAACAGGCGTTCATACTGGATGAAGCCGTTGATTTCGTATTTCGGCAGTAGTTTCGATCGGGTCAGCGACACCCATGCGGTCCATCCGATAAATCCGTAGACAAAGATCAATACGGCGATGAACGACGGTGCCAGCACCACCTTGGGCAGGTGGTTTTCCAGCCATTCGGACATTTTAGCCTCCGGGGAAAGATGCTCTGCCCCGCATTATAGGGGGCAGAGCGTGTTGGATCAGTAGCTGTTCGCCACTGCGTCCGCCAGTTGCTGAACCGCGTCAGCCGAGGACATATCCGAGTTGAAATGCGCGGTCACAACATCGGTGATCGCACCGGATTGCGCACCGCGCAGCGCCATGCCATGGGCGTAGGACGGCAGCAGCGAGCCACCTGCCGAGGTTGACCCCATATCTTCGGCCGAAAGGTTGGCGCAGATGTCAAAGTCTTCCAGACCAACATCGGTCCGCGCAGGGATCGAGCCTTTGTTCAGGTTGAACACTTTCTGGAAGTTTGGCGCGACGATCAGCTTGGCCAGCAGGTCCTGACCGGCTTTCTTGTCGTCGCCTTCCACGTCAAACATGGCAAAGCTGTCGACGTTGTACAGATAGCCGTCACCGGGGGTCGAGGCGCACAGGAAATCTTCGCCGGGTTTCTTGCCAGCCGCCAGGAATTCGCCTTTGGCCCAGTCACCCATGATCTGGAACGCCGCTTCGCCGTTCATCACCATCGCCGTGGCAAGGTTCCAGTCACGGCCCGAGAAGTTTTCATCCACGTATCCGCGCAGGGTGCGCATCTGGTCAAAGACCTGAACCATGGTGTCCGAGGTCAGCGCCTCGGGGTCCAGATCGACCAGTGCTTTCTGGAAGAACTCGGGTCCGCCAATGCCCAGAACCACGGTTTCAAAGACGGTTGCGTCCTGCCACGCCTGACCACCATGGGCCAGCGGGATCACACCAGCGGCTTGCAGTTTATCGGCGGCGGCGTTGAATTCGTCCCATGTGGTCGGCATCTCGATGCCGTTTGCGGCCAGAACGTCGGCGTTGGCCCAGATCCAGTCGACGCGGTGAACGTTAACCGGAGCCGCGCACCAGGTACCTTCGCATTGCATGTGACCAGCAATCGAGGCGGGCAGCACATCTGCCCAACCTTCGGCCTCGGCAACGCTGGAGATGTCGGCCAGAACGCCTTCTTCATACCATTCCTGAATGGCGGGGCCTTTCAACTGAACGGCAGTTGGTGCGTTGCCGGCCAGAACACGTGCGCGCAGTGCGGTCATCGCCGCATCACCGCCGCCGCCTGCAACCGGCATGTCGGTCCATGTACCGCCGTTCGAGGCGAATTCTTCCTGCAGAACGGCTACCGATTTGGCTTCACCACCCGATGTCCACCAATGCAAAACTTCAGCCTGCGGCTCGGCCACAGCGGACGACGCGGCCGCAACGGCCAGTGTCGAAACGGTGGCAAATGCAAAACGATTCATATCTTGTCTCCTCCCAAGATTGTATTTTGACTGCCGGAGCAGCGATGCCCGCAATACTGCGACTAGATCAGCGTCTGGCAACGCGGAATCCGTACTGTGCATCTTTCGAGGCCCAGTTTTTCACTGCTTTTGTTACAGCGTGTTACGTTGACATTGAATCTGTTTCCGTTCGTTACAATGGATGATGCCAGAGGTGCAAAGATTGGGAGGACATACCGCGTGAGCATTCCGCGACTTTTGGTGGTGGATGACGACCCCGAAATGCGGTCGATGATGACCCAATTCCTGCAACAGAATGGGTTCATCGCCTTGCCCGCCAGCACCGAATCCGAGGTCCGGTCACACCTGACCGCGGGCCGGATTGATCTGATCCTGCTGGATGTGATGCTGGGCGATGAGAATGGTGTCGAGATCTGCGCCCGCCTGCGCACCGAACAGGATGTGCCGATCATTCTTGTCTCGGCGCTGTCTGCCGACCATCAACGGATGGCAGGATATGAAGTCGGCGCCGACGACTATATTGCCAAGCCGTTCAACCCGCAGCTCTTGCTCGCGCGTGTTCGCGCGGTGATGCAGCGCGCCCGACGCACGCCGTCTTTGGCCTATCGCCGTCGGACCAAGAGCTTTCGGTTCAATGACTGGAGTTATGATGGCAAACGCGACGAGGTTCATTCGCCCGAAGGTTATCTGGTTTCGCTGTCGCAACGGGAAACCGCGCTGCTTAAGGTTTTGCTGGCCAACCCGCATATCCCGCTAACACGGGATGAAATTGCCGCTGCGCTGGATGTTACAGGTGAAGCAGACAAACCCGAGGCGCAGGGCCGCGCCATCGACATGCTGGTCGGTAGGCTGCGCTCGAAGATTGAGGTTAATCCGAAAGACCCGCAAATGCTGCGCACGGAACGCGGGGTCGGCTATGTCTTTGCCGCCGAGGTGTCGGTGGAAGAGGACGCATGACACCGCGCCTGCGCAGCCTGGGATGGATCTGGACTGGGGCGGCCTTTACCACCGGCCTGCTTGCTGCCGGATTATGGTTCGCCTCGGCGCGCGCATGGGATAGCTTCCTGACTCGCGCCTATGTCGCCGGATTCACCGTGTATGAGGATCTGCGCGTGGCTCAGACACCGCCGCCGGGGATCAAAATCACGCCGCTTCCACCCGAGATCTCTCGGCTGGCCGATGCCGGGGAATTCGAACAATTGCCGGGACTGTCGGATCGCAGCTTTGTGACAAACCTCTCGATCCTCACGGACAGCACTGCGCCTTTGGCTGGGCGCGAACTGACGCTTGCGGTGATGTCCGATCGGTTGGTCTATCCAGTCTCGGATATCATGTCACGCATCGATCAGACCGGACCCGAAAAGCTGGGCAACCTGACCCGGCTGTTGGCAACCTATTGCAGTGAGCCCATCCTGATCGCGCAATTCGGGCGCAGCCCCTGGCAACGGGTGGATGGCACCGATGTCTGGGGCTGCAGGGCTGCGCCCACTGATCTGCGCCTGCCCGCCATTCTGGCGGCAGTTGTGGCGCTGGCGGTCATTCTCGGATCGGTCGGCAATGTGTCCGACAGCTTCACCCGCTTTGCCACTGCTCTGCGCGACCGCAAACGCCGGGGGGGGCCGAACAGCTATGAGGCGGACGGCCCTGCGGAACTGCGCGAGATCGTTCTGGCCGTGAATGCGCATCTGGATGACGAACGGATGCAACTGGAAAAGCGCGCTACGGTTCTGTCGGGCGTCAGCCATGATCTGGGAACGCCAGCGACCCGTGTGCGCCTGCGCGCCGCGCTGATCGCCGATGATGAACTACGCGAAAAGCTTGAGGCCGATGTGGACCAGATGACCGGCATGATCGAAAGCGTGCTGACCTACACCCGCTCAGAACTCAGCGTTGAGGAACCGCAACAGATTTCGCTGACCGCCTTGGTTGAATCGCTTGTCGCCGATTACCAGGATATGGAAAAGCCGGTCACGCTGCAGAAAATCGCCCCGGTCGAGATTGAGGGCGCGCCTTCGGTTTTCATGTCCCGTCGCGGGCACGGATCTTTGACGGAAACTCGGCGAATGCTTGTTGTGGGGCGGCCAATCTCGCTTAGGCGGGCCTTGACCAACCTGATCGACAACGCGCTGAAATACGGCCGCTGCGCCGAGGTCCAACTGGAAACCGACGCCACCACTGCGACCATTATGGTGGAAGACAAAGGGGCAGATTTGTCTGTCGCGGATATCGAGTCGCTGATGGCGCCCTTCCGGCGAGGTTCGAACACAGGGTCTTCCGATGGGTTCGGTCTGGGCCTCACGATTGCCGCAACGATTGCCGAACAGCACGGAGGTGCGCTGAGTTTCGAGGTCGGAGATCAGGGCCTGCGCGCGCGCCTGCGGATCACGCGGCAATAACTCATCGACGAGACCCGCATCACCAGAAGGTCGCTGGCTCCTGATGCGCTCGCCTTGCCCCGTTGTCCCAGTTTCGTTTACTCATTGCCATGTAGGCACATTCAGAGAGACTGCCATGCAAAGGGACATTGGCCGGCCCAACGGCCCGATTGGTTTACTGATTTTAATACTGGTTTTGGTTTTCGGGGCCGTCCAAATCTACTTCTGGACCGACCGCAGTATCTGGATAGATGAAGTTTCGCAGCTTCTGAATTTTCCGCTGGACAACTTGGCCCAGGCCTTCGGCCCTTTGCCCGAGGCGCAGCAGGCAGGGCCGCCGGTATTCAACCTGCTGCTTCACTCCATCTCTGGCCTGTCAATTCACACCATGCGTCTGGTCATAATCCTGCTGACGCTGTGCGTGATCTCGGCGGCACTTGTCGGCGCTTTTGGCAAGCGCGCTCTGCCGCTGGCGGCAGGGTTGTTCGTGTTGCTGTCGCTTCCGTCATTTTTGATCAACGGCTCGATGCTGAAATTCTATGCCTTCGATGCAGCCGGGTTCGCCATCTTCGCGGCCTGGATCTACGCGAAAGACCGGAGCGCGACACTCAATTTTTGCGACATTGCGATCCTTTTGGCGGGTCTTCTTCTGGGCGTTTCGACCATAGTAGGCTCTTGTGTCGTGGTGGGTGTATTTCTGATCCTACGGCTGCTCAGGCGTCAGCTTGAGGTCAGAGAGATCACGCTGGCTGGTCTGATGATTGTGCTGGCTCTGGCCTACTATCTTCAGATTGATCATGCGACAAAAATCCAGATCACCGCATTCCCCGACGCTTATGGGGGGCTGGGATTGGAGGCGTTGTACCGGTTCGGCAACGCCGCGCAGGAGCTGTTTCAGACCAGGGGCGCAGCCATACTGCTATTGGTGTGTCTGACCGCTTTGGCCGCACTTGCGTTCTTGAAAGGGTCAGAGCAATCGCAGCTAGCGGGTCTGGTTTTGTTTGTCACCACCATTACGGCAGTCTTTCTTGGCCTGGCCGCAATTGGCAAATATCCGGCGGTCAGTTCGCGCCATCTGGTTTGGATGTTGGGGGTATTCCCCGTATTGTCCGGGGCGGTGCTCGATTGCCTTTTACGCTCCACAAGCTATCGCCGTCCCTTTGCATTTGCGGGGTTGGCTGTGCTGTGCTGCGTTTTCGCAGCGACCGGGGTGCGCGTGGTGACGAAATGGCCGCCGCGTCTTGTCGAAGGATCAGGCAGTCAGGTGATCGAAACATTGGCGGACCTGCCACCATCGCAGGTATTGCATTATTTCGGAACATTTCGTCTGATCCCGCTGATGATCGAGCGCGGCGCACCCATATCGCATCACAGCTACGCGCCATCTTTGTCGACCCAGAGCGTTGCGATTGATCCGTCTTATTTCGACCCAAAATGGAACGGGATGGACGCCGAGCGATATTCCAAAGCGATCGAGGATATGCTGCATAATGACCCTACGGCCTGGTCGAAAATGTACATCATGCTGCGGTTACGCGGCGATTTTCGCCCGCTGGCGCGGTTTGTTCTGGATGCGGCGCCCCGCGATGGCAGCACGTTTTATATTAGCTCGATCCATGCAAGCTGGCCCGGAGAACCGGGGCGGGCGACCCACGGGTTGCGACAAGTGCTTGACGAAAGGTCCTGCGACTATGAACCGGTTGGTGTTTTTAGAACGCTGCTCAGTCCCGGTTACGTCCTGATGGTCAAATGCCCGGAATCTTCCGGGCCCTGAACGCAGTGGGCAGCGATCTCATAGTTTCAGTTTCTTGAACACATTCTCTGGAATGTTGCAGATGATCGTCATGATGAGCCACCAGATCGAACGGACATAAACCACGTTTTTACCACGTTCGACTGCTGTGGCGATCTTGTCGGCAACCTCCACGGGTTGTGCCGTCAACCGCTCAGGCAAGTCCATGTTTTCCGTCATCTGCGTGGCGACAAAACCGGGCAGCACCGTCACCACATGCACACCCTTTTTTGCCAGCCGGTTCCTTAGACCTGACAGGAAGGCGGTAAACCCGGCTTTGGCCGAACCATAGATATAGTTTGTGGCGCGCCCGCGCAGACCGGCGACCGAACTGATACCGACCAGCGTGCCGGAACCACGCGTCTCGAACCGGTTGGCGAGTTCCGCCAGAATGCCCGCCGGACCTTCGTAATTCGAACGCATGACCAGGCTGGAGGCTGCTAGATCCTGTTCGTTCTGCGATTGCTCACCCATGAACCCGACGGCGCAAACCGCGATCGTTGGCAGGTCTGGCAGGCCGTCAACGAAGTCTGCAAAACCATCGGGCTGCAGCGCGTCGAACGTATGAAGTGTAACGTCGACGTTGTAGCGCGTAGTGATGTCGGCGCGATTGGGTTCCAGAGTTTCGAAATTGCGCGCCGCAAGCTGGATCGGATGGCCGAGGCTTGCGAACTTATGCGCCACCGCGAGGCCGATGTCCGAGCGTGCACCAAGAATGAGAACGGAATCTTTGCTCATAGCGCGAGCCTTTCGGATTGGGAGGATTGAAAAGTATCAGAGGCGCCGCTGTCCTTACGTTGCGCGACGAACCGCGCTACACGCGGATCACTCTCGATCAATGTCTGTGCGGTCATCCGGGCATCTTTGGCCAGATAGAAGCGGCCCCCGTAGTCGATGGTAATCTGGTCGAGCCGTTCCAGCAGCCTGAGGTTTTTGGCGGTGGCAGGAAAGTCCAGTGCCAGTGTATAGCCGAGCATGGGGAACGAAAACCTGCTGGATTGTTCGCCAAACCGTTTCAGAACAGCCAGAAATGACCCGGCGCCAGCCTCGGAAATAGCCTCAAGCAGAGCTTCGAGACCTGCTTTGGATGCCTCAAGCGGTAATGCGCATTGGAATTGCAGAAACCCTTTGCGACCGTAGACCCGGTTCCAGTTCAAAATCGCATCCAGAGGATAAAAATAGCTGTCCCAATCCACCAGGCTGTCGCCAGCCTTGCGCAGCCCGGCGCGGTAGTAGAGCGCGTTGAACGCCTTCACCGCGGGGCCTGACATGGCAAAACCCGGAAAGTCAAAGGACACACTCTTTTTTCTTTTGGGGCGCAGCGCGTACCGGTCAACATTTTCCCGAGAACCCAGCATGTCGCGCGGGGCGTGTTCGCCCAACATGACCAAAGACCGGCCCCGGTTTGCGCCGCCTTTGAGACAATCGATCCATGCGACTGAATACGGGCTTGCGTTGGAGGACTCGAAAACCTCCATCGCTTCCGACAGGTTCCGGGCTGGGATCGTGGTTTGCCTGATCCAGCCGGTCTCGACCGGTTGAAGCCGAATGGCGGCCCGCAGGATTATTCCTGTCAGCCCCATACTGCCGGGTACCCAGTCAAACAGATCAGGGTTTTGTGTACGGGATGCCCGGTGAACCTGACCGGAGGCATCAATGACATCGACCCATTCAAGAGCCGCCGCCATCGAGCCGTCACGATGATGGTTCTTGCCATGCACATCGGCGGCGATCATGCCGCCCAGGGTCACGAATTTGGTTCCCGGCGTGATCAGAGGGAACCAGCCGCGCGGCAGGAAAGAGGTGATGACATCCGCCAGCAACACACCAGCCTCTGCAACCAGAATTCCGGTTTCCGCATCGAACGAGATCATGCGGTTGAAGTGACGCATGTCGATTGTGCCACGACGGCTGATGGCGCTGTCGCCATAGGCACGCCCATTCCCGCGTGCGATGACGCCGCCTTTGGCCAGGGCCGCGGTCAGGTCGGCCTCGGATCGCGGCCTGTCAACGACCGGTGCATAGATGACCGGAAACCGACCCCAGCCGCTGAGCATCATGTGGCACGCCCCAGCGACAGCATCGCGTCGGTGAACACGTAGCGCCGGTCCAGATTGTATTTCACCACATAGCCGATGGTCAGGCCGATCACGGCACCAATCTCTCGTGCAATATCGGTTTTCCAGATCAGCCAGCTGGCCGTCTCGGAACCCCAGAAGATTGCCGTCGTGGCCAGCCCCATGATGGTATAGAGTGTGAACTTCTTGCCATGCGCTGCAGCACCCGAGGACAGATCATAGAAGATCCAGCGTTTGTCCAGAAGGTACTTTATGACCAGTCCCACAAATGTACCTGCGCCCATGGCAATGATGAAGTGGCCCAAACTTTCGCCCCAAAGCAAAACCAGCCGTTGGGTCGTCAGGTTTGCAATCGTCGCAATGACTGCGAACGCGCCATAACGCAGGACCAATCCTCCTAATGTCATAGCAGCGCACCCCAGACGGCGCAGAACAGAATGCCCAGAAAACACAGTTGGCTGGTACGGTCCTTGGCGGCAAACACGACCGGGTCGTCATGCATATGTCCTCGATGGGTGATCATGATAATGCGGGTCAGCCAATAGAGCAGGATCAGGCACACCGCCCAAAGCGCAGTAGGTGACCGGTAGAGCTCTACCACAATGGGAGAGTTGATATAGAGCGCCATCACCAGCACAGACACATAACCCGATGAGATTGCCACCTGACTGATCAGCGGCAGATCGTCGACCTGATATCCGCGACCCGCAGCCTCCATCGCGCCACGTTTGGCGGTGTCTATCAGTTCGGCCTGACGCTTGACCGAGGCCAGAGACAGGAAGAAAAACACCGAAAACGCCAACAGCCAGACCGACAGGGGTATTTCGGTTGCGTATCCACCGGCGATGATGCGTGTCGTGTACAATCCTGCCAGCATCATGATGTCGATCACGATCCGGCGCTTGATGTTCAGCGAATAGGCGGTCGTCGCGCCATAATAAAAGATCATCGCCCCCAATAGGGCGAGATTGACACTTGCGGCGATGACAATGCCAAGCGCCAGCATCCCAATTGCCATCCAAGTGCCATATGCGATCGGAATCGCCCCTGACGCAAAAGGCCGTTTGCATTTGCGCGGGTGGGCCCGGTCGGCAGCGAGATCCAGTAGATCATTTGTGACATAGGCGCTGGATGCGATCATCGAAAAGGAGATGAACGCCATCAGAGCTGCTAAAAACGTACCCCAGTCATATTGATGGGCCGCCAGCATCGGCAGAAATACCAATATGTTCTTGAGCCACTGATGCGGACGAATTGCTTTGATGTACGGCTTGATAGAGTTGGGTTGGGTTTGAAGATGATCAACCTGCGTGCCCAGATTGTCCACAGTGCTGCGCAGCGAAGCAGAGGCGTTGACGGTGATCGCACGTTCCGCCTGTGACCATACAGGAATATCGGCATGGGCATCGCCCATATAGGCGAAGCCGCCCTCGAAGTGATCCTTCAGAAACGAAGCTTTTGCAGGACCTTTAAGGTTGCGTACCCCGTCCGATCCGTAGACCTCGTCGAAAATACCCAGATGGTCGGAGACGCTCCGGGCGATGATTTCGTCACTGGCTGTTACCAGCGCCGTCTGGCCGCCCTGGTCCCGCCAATTCTTTACATAGGTTATGACCTCTGGGTCGTAGGGAAGTGTCGCCACATCCAGTGGGCCGGATTGGGCGAGGTCCTGCTTCAGCTTTGCCTTGCTTTGCATCAATGCGCCGACAGCCTGAATTGGCGTCTGCCAGTTTTTCCCCAATGCACTCCAAAAAGTCTCAAACAGAATATCGGAGCGCAACAGCGTTCCGTCCAAATCCACCACCAGAACCGGTATAGGTGTTTCACTCGTCATACGAACAATTGGCCGAAGCCCCTCAAACTATCAGTTATACAACGCAAACATATATATTTGCCTGAGTATGGATATAATACGGCGGATGTATATCTGGCGAGGCGCTATTTCACACATACGTTGTCAATGTGCCTAGTTTGCCCTGTCAGACGATCCAGGGGCACATTTTCATGAAAACTGCGAACCAATCTTTGTTTCGCCATTGAGGACAATATGGTCAACTGGCTCGATTAGTTGTGAGTGCGCGAAAAAAATTGATTGTAAGATGTATTTCGCAAATGCCCACGATAATCTGAACCAAAGAGTCACCCTTTATTGGAGTTAATGCAGTGCGATTTTTGAGTGCAGCCCTTGTTTCCCTGATCACCGTTTCATCGGTACCAAGTCTGGCTCAGGCCGAAGTTTTGCAGCGACGGGCAACCGGCGCATATATGAACAGCCTTTATGATTTGGTTCCCCCGATGATGAAATTGTTGGTTGAGGCGAATGGTGAACAGTTTTTCGCGGCTCAGGGCAGCTATGATATTACGCCGCCGGTAGCGTCGCCCAACTGGAAAGAAAACTGGATTCGGCTCGGAGTTCCGTCGTCAGGCGTCGCCAAAACCTGGCGCTCACTTGAATCGGCGAATGTCACGGATGTCATCATCGTCACGGATAACTTTTCAGGCCCGCCCGTATACGAGTCGCAAGGGTCCGACCCGGACCCGGTGGTTGGCGGTCCGATCCCCAGACCGCCGCTAGACGGTAAGGCGCTTACCTGGGGTGATGAGGTCACCGATATTATCACAGCCCATGAAGAAAACGTCACCGACACGCCGATTTATTGGATTTACGAAGGTTGGGCAGATGCCGGTCGGATTCTGGACGAAAATACCGGTGCCGGTTCGGACAAAGATTTTGCTGATTGGCGCGAAAGAACGACTACTTTGCTGAATTACACGGGCTGGTTCGACAATCTGCTGGAGCATGCCAGAGAAAGTCATCCCGAAGTGGCCTCTCGCATTCGGATGATCCCGGTCGCCCGTACAATGGTCTCGGTCATGGAAAACACACCGGCTTCAGCGCTGAAGGCCGGTGATTGGTTTATCGACGATGCACCGCACGGGAACGACACGTTGCACCTGTTGGTGGCAATGATCGTTTATTCGGCGATGTTCGAACAGGAGGCGCCAAAACCGGATGTATCGACGAAGAACATTCATAGCGCCTTCATGGACAACTACGAAGAAATCTCTGCGTATGTGTTTGAGGCTGTGCGCCCATATATTCCGTCCTGACGCCTTTACTTCGTTTTGTCAGAGCCAAAGGTAATCTCGCAACGGGATCACCTTTGGCGAATACTCAGGGGTACAAATCAGATTTGCGAGGCGCGGGTGACTCTTATCATCCTGTGGCTGGGTAAAGTATGCCATTTACTGCTTTCCAGGCCATGCCGCCCCACAGCACGTCGACGAAATGTGAGAAGCCCACGATCAGGAAGAAACCGAGCAATATGTTGAATAACCGAGGCGGAAGCTCGCCGCCCGGGTCGCTTTTCGCGTAGCCGAGGCTGAGGGCGATCAGCAGTGTAAAGATAGCGGCTGTGGTGTGGAAACTGACCCACCGGCCCCAGTCTACGGCGACGACGTAAAGAGGCAGAAACAGGAAGGCCGAGGCCACGTAGGCCCCGGTGAACATTCGGCCATCCATCAGGTGCCTGCCGATGAGGAGTATCGGAATCGCGGTTATCGCGTATAAGAATACGAAGGACAGAACGAGGGGTGAGAAAAACATCCAGAACGTTGCTGTCACATATTCCCCGAGTGGAATTTCAAGCGCTTTGATCGCTCCGGCGCAAATCTCGGCGTCAACGCCGGCTGCCAATACAGGTCGGCAGACCGTCCTATAGTCGGTCACGGTATCGAAGCTGATAGCGATGACGACGGAAGCGATGCAGGACCCTGCAAGGATCACCAGTAGTGCAACGAAGTCCCCGCGAGACATCGCAGATTTCGAAAACAGCAGATAGTAGCCGAAGGCGAAGAAGGGCGCGAAGAACAGGTTGCCTTCGTGGCACAGCACAGCAAAGCCAAACACAATGGCCGAGGAATAGATCGCGAGACGCCCGGGAGCCGGACGACTGGAGGCAAAAAGCAACAAAGCGAAAGCAAGAAACGCGATCAGTTCCTTGCGCAGCCCTCCTTGATCGTCAAGCGACCAGAAACTGATGAAAAAACCGGGTGACAGGATAAGGAGCCAGAGTGTTGCTGGCGTGTCGGATTTTCTAACCGACAGGGCAATCAGGCCTACTGTTGCCACCAAAAGCGAGATTTGTAACAGCACGACCAAAAGCACGAGGTCGATGGACAGCCCTTGAGAGACCCTTAAAAGCAGAGATCCCATAATGCCCCGACGGATCGGCGCTTCCATACTGTTGATCAGCCAGTCACCCTGTTTCCAGGAGTTTCCGCCCAGAAGGAAATCCTGATAGGCAAGCACGGCAATATAAATTGCAAAAGCCCATATCAGGAATTTGGGAACTGAATAAATGTATCTTTGCAAGAGCAACGGGCCCAATAGAACAGAAGTCGGTTATGGACGCCAAACGAATTCCCGCCCGATCGACAAAAACGCAAGTGGGCTATCGGCCCGCCCCAGACCTTCTTCGTCACGGACTCGGTAATTCAGCCCGGCGTTGACAATCCATTCGGTTTCCAATTCGTAGCTGTATACGGCGTTCAGGTCAGTGCGCTCGACGCGAGGGTCGACAGCAGTGGCTTCTGTCAGGATGTGTGTCGCACCAAGACCCAGTCGAGAAGAGGGGCCTAGCCCGAAGATATAGCCGACATCAAGAATATATGCTGTCTGAAAGACGTCATCTTCGGTTGCGACGATGTTGCGATCGAAGAACACCTGTAGTTCGTTAGCGCCAAATTCCTGCGAATAGATCAGTGTTCCAATGGGTTCTATGTCGTCGTCGCTGGTGTAGGCAAAGCCAAGGTTGGCCGAAAAGTCGCCATTTGCGACAACGAGATTTCGGCCCAGACGCAGGCGGTTGAGGCGCCCTGCGGTATCGAGCTCGGACTCGGCCGAAAAGAAAACATCACCGTTTGGCAGATCGCGCTCGGCGCCGATACTGCCGATAACGCCTTTTGTCAGAATATCCCCCAATATGTCGCGTTGTTCGTCAATATCGGTGTAGCCCAGTACCAGATCAATGCGGGTGTCTGCGGACAATTCTTGTGTCAGGCCGAAATTGATCTCTTTGGTCCGGCGGTCCGTTTGATCGGGATCATCCTCATCATATTGTTCTGCAAAGACCTCAATGCTTGCAGTTGTTCGCGGCGATAGGATAAAGCCGATCCCTGCTGTCGCGCTGACGGTTTGTTCATCAAACAGGTCGGGGTTTGTCTGGTCGATATAATCGAGATTGTATGACTCGACCTGAAAGAAATAGTTCACCAGATCCTGACGCCCGAAATCCATCTGGAACGAGAGCCCATATTCGCGCCGCGTCCCTTCACCGGTCAGGTCGTCGAAATCCGGCGGCAGATCAACGACACCTTCCTCATCGATAAAGTCCCGCAACGAGCGCAGAAAACCGATATCATAACTTAAAAAATCAGCCCCTAGCGTCAGACCGGCATTGGCACTTTCACGGCTGTAGTCGAGATCGAATATCGAATCCCCGATATCGAACTCGCTGCCTCGATCTGGCAAGTTGGACCAGCGTAACGCTGTCACTGCGTCCAAACTGAAGCTTTGAATTGGGGTTTCGCTCGAGATGCCAAAGGACAGCGGGGTTGAGATGATCGTGCCATGGCCTTCTTCCGGGAATTCGAGCCCGAGATTGCGACCAGATTCGATCCTTTGACCAATGCCGAAGGTGTAAATCGTGCCACTGGTGTCCAACGGTGCGCGCTGCGCCTCGGCGTGATGACCCGCTGTTGCCACTATAC
This sequence comes from Ruegeria sp. L12, assembly GCF_056531745.1. Lineage (NCBI taxonomy): Bacteria > Pseudomonadati > Pseudomonadota > Alphaproteobacteria > Rhodobacterales > Roseobacteraceae > Ruegeria > Ruegeria sp. L12. Next base: position 249,166 of record NZ_JBQFMH010000005.1, on the reverse strand, counting down.
ACACGGCACCAATGAATACCGCAAATCGGACAGGGTTGAGTTTCACGTCCCGGCCACTTTCTTGATTATTCAAACAGACGACGCTGCGGGATCACGATCACGTCGCCATCGATCAGCTTTGTGCTGCCTCCGGTACCGGTGCCATCCAGCATCGCATCATAGTTGAACTGATAGACGCTTTCCTTACCAGATCTGTCGGTTCGGCGCAGCATGACCCGTTTGGTGGCGGCAAAGCGCGAGAACCCTCCCATCTCACCGAAGAACTGCATCAACGTGGTCCCGCGCACTGGCGCATGACGCCCGGGCGAGCCCGCCTCTCCAATCACATATACATTGATCGTTTCGTCGGGAAGCGGCGGAATCGGTACGTTCAACGCGCCCAGCGATACAAACACGTTGGGCGTAGAAGCGAAGTTGGGAGCGAGCAGTTCGGTCAGATCGGACCTGACCTGCTCAACTGTACGCCCTCCGGCTCTGATGGTGCCCGCGAGCGGTACGTTTATCTGACCGTCAGGGGCCACAAGAATGTCGCGGTTGAGGCTCTCATCTTCAAGCACTTCGACACGCAGCGTATCGCCTGACTGAATCCGATAGCCCTGCGCCAGCGCCGGCAGCGCCAGAACGCTGATCAATGCCGAAATAAGCAATGTGAAAATTGATCTCATGTCCAAACTCTTCCATCCCTGCATTGCAGTATCGCTCGGCGCTGCGCCGAATACTCTCTATCCTGTTTCGGCGATATCTTGCCAAGCTTTCAAGTCAGTTTTCATGATTTCTTGCAGACTGTGACGTCGTTACCCTTTGTTAACCGGATCTTCCTAAACTGATCGGCGAATGACCGCTGCCCTCGTGCGCTGGGTGAAGACATTATTGTGACACAATTGTATTATTTGCTGGCGCGGTGCCCGGACAACCGCGCGCCGGGACACCTCAGGGGATGAAGTGTGAAATGATAGTCGGATTGATCTTGCTTGGAATGATGGCCGGGGGCGCGTTAAGCGTCGGTGCGCTGATTTCAGGCGCCTCATTGGGCACTGCGATCCTGATCTACGCAGCGACCGGCGGTATAGTCGGTCTGGTTTTCTGTGCCATCCTCATGTACCGTGCCCTGCTTGTCGAAGAGAACCGTGTCGAACGCGTTCCGGCCCAGCAGGTGAATTGACAATGGTCCGCGCGTCGGTCACCGGGTGACAGACAATTGCTGCAACAATTCTTGCGTCCTTTGCAACTGAGAGAAGTCGTGTTGCGCTGAAAGCGCGATAGCCCGGTTCAAAACACTTTGTGCATCCTCCCCACGCCCTGCTGCGACATAAGCCTCACCCAGATGATATTGAACCGTCGGATCGTCGGGCAATCCCTGCGCCGCAGCTTCGAGATGGCTTATCGCTTCATCCAGTTCGCCCTTTCGAAATGCAATCCAGCCATAGGTGTCTCGAAAGGCAGGTACGTCTGAACGCTGAAACCGGCGGGCGACCGCAAAGGCACGCGACAGGCTTTCGGCGTCATCGCGATGGATGCTGATCAGGCTGGCCAGATTGTTGGCAAATACTTCGATGTCAGAGTTTGATGTATAAAGCGCATCATAAGCGGCAATCGCTCCGTCGAAATCCATTTGACGTTCAAGCTGCTCAGCCCGCAGCGCCTGCGGCAACATCGCGTTGGGATTGGCGTCCGACGCAGTATCGAGCAGCTCCGTAAGCTCTGCCTCGCGCCGTTGCCGGGTCAGAAGTCGGGCCAGTTGGCGCACGGATCTAAGATCTGTCGGGTCTTGTGTCAACAAAGCTCGATAGATGGCTTCGGCCTCGTCATCCTGACCTTCGGCCTGGTGCAGCCCTGCGCGTAGATAGCGCAAAACCGGGTCGTCGGATGCGCCCTGTAACCGGCTTTCGATCAGGGCAACAGCCGCATCGGTTTTCCCGCTCTGAACCAAGGTTCTAATCAAGTCGGTCAAAACATTGAGGTCGGCCGGTTCTGCAGCGCTCAGGTCGCCCAGAAATCTGATGGCCTCGTCGATGCGGCTCTGTTGTACCAGCGCTGCTGCTTCGATTTGATCCGCAGCCGTCAGCGCGGAGGGGACGTCCTGGGCCCGGAGGCGCCAGATAAGGCGCTTCACCCGAACCCAGTTCTTCTGTCGCAATTGAAGTTCGGCCATCGCGGTCAGCAATTCGACATTGCCGGGCGCGATACCAAGTGCATCCGCCAGGACGGTTTCGGCAACGTTCAGCCTGTCATCCTCCTGCAGGAACGCAGCATAGCGCAAGGACTCGTCCGGTGCACGACCGGCGGCTTCAACCGCCAGGGCATAGCGCTCACCCGCCAGTTCCCGTGCGCCGGCGCGTTCATGGGCCTGACCCATCAGGATCAGAATGTCGGGATCGCGCGGTGCTCCGGCCTGAGCGGTGCGTAGTGTCAGAATTGCCTCTTCAGGATGATCGTCGCGGATCAGCCAGGCCGCGTGCATTTTCAGCGCCTCGGTGTGGTTCGGAGTTTCTGCCAATACCTCATCAACCAGCGCTTCGGCGGCAGGTACTTCTCCGCCGCTGATCAGCATGCGCGCCAGATTGATCTTCAGATTTGCCGTCTCTTCCGTGGCCTGAGCATCCGCCAGCAACTCGTGCATCATTTCGATGGCGGCTGCGGTTTGGCCCGCCTCGTAGTTCAGTGCCGCCAATGTGGCTTGATAGCTTTTGTTTTTGGGTTGCGCTGAAATCAGGCTGTTCAGCTCCGAACGCGCGGCCTCCGTACCCCGGGTGCGTTTGAGAAAATCGACCACTTGCAGATGTTCGTCCACGCCTGCATCGGGCGCATTTGCAAGTTGACGCAGAAATTTTTCGCCGCCTGCGATATCCTCTTGTTCCATGTGCCAGGCCAATCGCATGTTGCGTGCCAGTCGCTGGTCGGGAAAGCGATCGGTCAAGTCCCGCAACGCCTCCCCCACAGCCGCCATGTCCTGTCGGTCGGACAGAATTCGCAGTCGGGCCAGATGGAAGTCGTATTCATCGGGAAGATACGTCAACGCTGTTTCGATGCGATGCAGGGCCAGATCTGGCTTCCCGGTCGTTACCGCATGATCGATGATCAATCGCTGGGCCAGACGATCGGTGGGATGATTCACCAGCCTGTTCTGGGCGACCTGCAATGGTGTGTCCAGCGCAGCAATATCATCGGCCTCGATCCCCTCGCGATAGTCCAGTACCGCGTTTAGAAAGCGGACTTCAGCATTCTCCGCAGCCAGATCGCGCGCAGTACGACCATGGCGCAATGCGTCTTCCCATCGGTTCTGGTCCAATGACATTCTGGTCACAATGAGTCTGGCGTCCAGCCGGGCCGGCTCCTGCTCGACCACGCGCAGATATTGGTTCAGCGCTTCGCCGCTCTCACCTTGCTGTGCCAGTGTCTGCGCAAACAGGAGACGCCCCTGCGTATGAGAGCTGTCGAGCTTCAGTACATTGCGCAGCTCAAGCAACGCCCGTTCCGGGTCGCCCGCATCCAGAAGCTGAAGCGCCGAATTGTAATGCCGTTCGGCCCGTTCTTCTGAGGACTCGCATCCAGCCAGAAAAAGGGCCGCGCAAAGCGCGATGAGGGGCGGATGAAACAGATGTCTGAACATTGCTTTTCGGGTTGAGAATTCGATCAATGCGATACTGCCTAATAGCAGATGATGTTACCAGCGCTTTGGTTGCGCTTAATGTTCGCGTAAATTCACAGCTTGGTGCTTTTTGATGTTGAGCGCGCGAGGTTAGTCCTCCGTCACTCCATAGCTGCGGCGTGGATTTTTCCCTTTCCGGACAAAAAAACGGGGGCCCCCATTCGTATTTATCACCACTTACTTTATAAAACCCTCGAAATTGACAAAATCCCGGTTTACGCAGGGGGTTGATTTGGTCTCTTTGTTGTCAGGTTTGTTGGTGTTGTGCGGTTAAGAATTCGTTTGAAAATCAAGTACCATAGGACGCCCGGATTGTGTTAACGTCATGGCTGGGTTGAAGATATTGATCACTGGCGCCAGCGGGTTCATCGGACGCTACGCAGTCGATGCGGCACGGGGCGCAGGTCATGAGGTGGTGGCACTGGTGCGCTCCGAAGCGGCTGCGCCTGCCGCGTGGGCTGCTGATTCCGGTATTTCCGTGGTTGCGGTTGAATTGACGGAACCGGATGCAAAAAACAGGCTGGCGAAACGATTATCTGATGTGGGTGCGATTATTCACGCTGCGGCAATAATGAGCGGTGCAGCCGATCGTCAGATTCGCGATACACAGGCGGCAACTGAAACCGTCCTTGATGCTATTCAGATCTGCTCGTCTGCGCCTCGGTTGGTATTGGTCAGTTCTTTGTCCGTCTATGATGGATGTGCGGTGAAAGCCGGTGCACTGCTGACCGAGGATTGCCCGCTCGAACTTTCGCCTCAGATGCGTGATGCCTATTGTCAGGCCAAACTGATGCAGGAGCGGCAATCCCGCGCCGCTGCCGAAGCTCAGGGTTTCGATCTCTGGATCATGCGGCCCGGGGCGGTGTTTGGACCGGACCGTTTGTGGAATGCGCATTTAGGGCATCCCGTCGGGCCGCTGCTGATTGCGATGGAGAGTGCCGGGGAGGTCCCGGTCAGCTATGTCGTGCACACGGCGCAGGCGCTTGTGCAGGCTGCACAGACTTCGGCCAATGGGATCGAAGCGATCAACGTTTTTGATGATGACCGCCCGGATCGCGCCACCTATGTCGCAGAGTTGCGCCAGTCCGGGTGGCCACGCGTGGTTATTCCAGTCAACTGGCGTTTGTTCAGCTTCATCGGTGCCGTCTTGAGCAAGATACCGGGTTTGGCTGACAAGTTACCGGGTCTGTTGCGCCCGGCCACGTTACAGGCCCGGATGAAACCCCTGCGCTTTGACACCACCCGGCTTCATGCGCGGCTGGATATCCCACCGCAACTGTCCTTTTCCGAAGTTATGCATCAGGCCCAAATCGAAGGTCATTCGACATGAGCCAACCAGCACCAATTGCGTATCTGACCGGGGAATACCCCCGCGCCACAGACACATTTATCCAGCGCGAAATCTTCGCCCTGCGTGCGCAGGGGATTGAGGTCGAGACCTGTTCGATCCGTAAAACGGGCGCCGAGCACCACGTGGGGCCCGAACAACAGCAGGAATTCCAGAAGACCTTCTATGTGATCGCCGCGGCGAAATCTCCGCTGCACCTGATCCAGTGCCACCTGAAGGCACTGATGCGGGCGCCAAGTCGATACTTTTCGGCCTTTGGGTTGGCGTTGAAGACCCGTCCGGCAGGGTCGAAGAGATTGCTGTATCAACTGTTCTATTTTGCAGAGGCTGCGGTACTGGCCGAGCATTTGCGCCAGCGCAAAGTGCGCCATCTTCACAATCATATCGCAACGGCCACCTGTACGGTCGCAATGCTGACCAGCCGGATCAGCGGTATTCCTTTCAGTTTCACAATCCACGGGCCGGATATCTTTTTCGAACCGAAACACTGGCGCATCGATGCCAAGATCGCGGAAGCCCGGTTTGTGGCCTGTATCAGTGATTTCTGCCGCAGCCAGTGCATGATCTTTTCGGATCCCCAGCATTGGAAGAAGCTCAATATCATTCATTGCGGTATCGATCCCGAGAAGTATCAAGCGACCAGCACCACTGATCCTGACAGGCCTCATCTGGTCTTTGTCGGTCGGTTGGCTGGAGTGAAGGGCGTGCCGATCCTGCTTGAGGCACTGTCGCGGCTTGAACAGGACGTGCCCGGATTGCGTGCGACACTGATCGGGGATGGGCCAGAACGCGCAGACCTTGAAGATCAGGCGAAACGCCTGAAACTGGATGGGGTGGTGCATTTCGCCGGATACAAATCGCAAAGCGAGGTGGCCGAGATTTTGACCGGGGCCGACGCGCTGGTCCTGCCCAGTTTTGCCGAGGGTGTCCCGGTGACGCTGATGGAGGCGATGGCCAGTGGACTGCCAGTTCTGGCGACTCGCGTTGGCGGCATTTCGGAACTGGTCGAAGATGGCGTCAGCGGCTATCTGGTGCCGCCCGGCAATGTCGATGCGTTGACCGAACGCCTGCGTGATTTGCTGAGCAATCCCGATTTGCGCGCCCGTATGGGTCAGGCGGGCCGGGCCAAGGTGACCGCCGAATTTAACCAGAAAACCGAGGCGGAGCGTCTGGCGCAACTTATCCAGCCAGAGTGTCAGGGGGTGCGGAATGCCGAATGATACCCTGATCCCGGCAATCGGTCTGGTCCTGATTGGCCGAAACGAAGGCGAGCGTCTGGTCCGTTGCCTGGCTTCGATTCCCGATGAAGTGTCCGCCGTGGTCTACGTGGATTCGAACTCTTCCGATGACAGCGTACAGCAGGCCCGCAATGCCGGGGCACATGTGGTTGAGCTGGACCTGTCCCGCCCGTTCACCGCAGCGCGGGCACGCAACGCCGGATATACTGCATTAAAGGCGATGGGTGTGCCACTAGACTTTGTTCAGTTTGTTGATGGCGATTGCGCCATCGTCGATGGCTGGGTCGCTGCCGCGTCTGAGGCGCTGGCCGCCGATCCCGGGCTTGGCATCGTGACAGGTTGGAGGGCTGAGATTCACCCCGACGCAAGCGTCTATAATGCGCTTTGCGATTTCGAATGGCACCGCCCGGCGGGTTCGATCCTGACCTGCGGTGGCGACATGATGGTGCGGGTTCCGGCCTTTGACGGGGTCGGCGGCTTTGATGACACCGTCATCGCGGCCGAGGATGACGAATTCTGCGTGCGCATTCGCAAAGCGGGTTGGAAAATCGAACGCCTGCCCCTGGACATGACCCGTCACGACGCTGCCATGATGCGTTTTTCTCAATGGTGGAAGCGGGCCGTTCGCACCGGGCATGGCTTTGCCCAGGTGGGTGATCTGCACGCCGACTATTTCACGCGAGAGCGCAAACGGGGCTGGTTCTATGGTGCGGTCTTGCCAACCGTAGCGGTTATCGGGTTGATCGTATATCCATGGATTATTCTGGCCGTTCTGGGCGTCTACGCGATGTCCTATCTGCGGACTGCGCAGGGGCTTATGCGGGATGGCCTGCCACGTCCTACAGCGATGCGGCAAGCCGTGTTGCTGACCCTGTCCAAACTTCCCAACGTTATCGGTATGCTGACATACCTGTGGCGCCGCAAGCGAGCGGCGCCGATGAAAATCATCGAGTATAAGTAGTCATTCGTGTTGAAAAGAATATGTCTCAGAACCCAATTCGCGTCGGCCTAATCGGAGCCGGATACATCGCAACCTGGCACGCAAACGCGCTGCGGGCCAGCAAAGGCGTTGATCTTACGGCAATCTGCGATGTGTCGCCCGCTGCGGCGTCGGATTTCGCCGGAACCTATGGAATTCAGTCCTTCACCTCGATCGAAGAGATGGCGGCCGCCAATATCTGCGACGCGGTCCATATCCTGACCCCACCGCATATCCATGCAGATCTGGCACAGCGCTGCCTTCAGGCGGGCTTCCATGTGATGGTGGAGAAACCCTTTGCGTTGTCGCATGCCGATTGCAGCGCTGTCGCGGCTGCAGCAGAAGAGGCCGGGCGGCAGATTGCCGTCTGCCACAACTTTTTGGGTGTCCCGTCATATGAGCAGCTGAAACAAGCCTGCCGGTCTGGAGCGTTGGGCAGGATCAACAGCGCCGAGTTCAACTGGCGCTTTCCCCTGGCACCTCTGCGATCCGGTCCCTATGGCCTGTGGATGTTACAAGAGGCACGCAATCTGCTTTTTGAACTGGGGCCGCATCTTTATGCCTTTGCCGTGGATCTGTTTGGTGAGCTCAGCGATTTCAGACTGGAAGCAGGCAAGCCCGTCACTCTGCAAGGGGGGCAGGTCCGCCCGCAAAGCTGGCAGATCCGGGCGCGGGCCGGTCATGTCGATCTGACGTTCAATCTCGAATTGGTTGAAACCATGGATGACCGGTCTGTCGTAGTGCATGGATCCTCGGCGATGGCGCGGCTGGATTATGCTGCAGACACGCTGACGATCCGACGCGAGAACACATCCGACATCGTCGTAAACCCATTCCGTCAACAGATGGGGCTGGCGGGTCAGCATTTGCGAGAGGGTGTGGTCAACGGCGTGAGACAACTGACATCGTTGAACCGCAAATCCCCCTATGCGCTGAGTTTTCTGGGGGCGTTTGGTGCGTTTTACGATGCGATCCGCACCAACAACCGGGTGGACGACCGTTTTTCGGCCGCTGCTGCCGGGGCCGTCATCGGAGCCATTGAACAAACCGCCGAATTGATACCGGATAAATTCACCGCGAAGCCTGCCCCGGTCGTGCCTGCTGCAGCATTGAAGCCTACGGTTATGGTGATCGGGGGCACTGGTTTCATCGGTCGCTATCTGACACGCGCATTGGTCAAAAGCGGACGTCAGGTGCGGGTCCTCAGCCGTGGACGGCATGGGCCTTTCGCCGACATTGCTGATCAGGTCGAAACTGTCGCTGTTTCGTTGCGGGATAAAGAGGCGCTGACCGCTGCCATGGATGGGATCGAGGTCGTCTATAACCTGGCCAAATCCATGGACAGTACCTGGGAAGGGTGCCTTGAAAACGACGTCGGCGTGGCTGTGCGCGTGGCGGAGGCGGCGCAAGAGGCCGGGGTCAAGCGGTTGATCTACACCGGAACCATTGCCTCATATGACATGTCCGATCCAGCGCGCACGATCACAGAAGACACCGGATTTGGCGAGGATATGAGCGACCGCAACCTCTATGCCCGCTCAAAGGCGGAATGCGAGAAGCGACTGCTTGAAATGCACCGGACTCAGGACCTGCCTCTGGTAATTGCGCGGCCCGGCATTGTCATCGGTGAGGGCGGGCCGCTGCAACATTGGGGCATCGGGCGCTGGCATGGGGCCGGGGCGGTGCGGATCTGGGGAGACGGGAACAACATCCTGCCCTTTGTCCTGATCGAAGATATCTCGGATGCTCTGATCGCAATGATCGACAATGAGGCTGCCGTGGGACAGTCATTTAATCTGATTGGTGAGCCGATGATGAGTGCGCGGGATTATTTTGACGCGATACATGAGGCTTTGGACGCGCGGATCGAGGTCAAAAAAGGCGCTTTCTGGATCTTCTACCTGTCGGGCAGCATCAAATACCTGCTCAAACGCTATGTCGTCGGGCTGCGTGATTTGAAGAACCAGTCCTATAGCGATTGGAAATCCCGAGGCCATCTGTCACCTTTCAGCAATGCCCGCACCAAAGAGGTTCTGGGTTGGAAGCCCGAAGCGGATCGGGATGAATTTGTCCGCAAGGGCATCACCCAGGCCAATCTGTTCGGCTTTTAGGATGTGGTGGAGTCAGACCATGGCTGAACCGACATGAAGTTCATAAGCCAGCGCATATCCGGGCTGATGTCCGACCGCGACAGTCTGCGGCGCAAGATCATGGCGTCGGCCGCGTTATCGACAATGGTCTTCGTGATGCAGGTAATGGCGCGGATCGTCTCAACCATCGTGCTGACCCGCATTCTGACGCCCGAGATATTCGGGGTCTTCGCCGTCGTCATGACCTTCATCTTCGTGCTCGAGATGTTTTCCGATCTGGGCGTGCGCTCGCTGATCCTGACCCGCGAGGGCGAATTGGATGACGGGTTTCTGCGCTCCTGCTGGACGGCACAGATTCTGCGCGGAGTTCTGATCTTGCTGGTCTGTATCCTGCTGGCGTTTGGCATATCGTGGGGGCAGGAGGCAGAGTGGTTCGATCCAAAGTCAAGCTATGGTGACCCGACGCTTCCATTTGCAATCGCTGCCATCGGTGGGTTTTCCATCATCAGCGGTTTTGCCTCACCAGCCAAGTTTGTCTATGAACGCGAAATGAAGTTCCGTCAGGTCAGCAAAGAGACGCTGATCAGAGTGGTTCTGACAACGGTCATAACAATAGGTCTGGCCTTCTGGCTGCGTAATATCTGGGCGCTGGTTCTGGGCAATCTCGCAGGCGCCGTTATCATGGTTACGCTTAGCTATGCGATGTTTGCCGGTCCTGCGATGCGACTGAGCTGGAGCATTGATGATTTCCGGGTGATCACCGAGCGCGGCAAATGGATTATTGGTCATTCGGCTTTGTCCGCCGTCACCGTAATGGCTGACCGCTTTGTTTTAGGCTTTGCGATGTCGGCAAGCTCGTTTGGATTCTATTATATCGCCCGTCAGATTGTGGATCTAGTCGAGACGTTCCTGAACACCGTACACGCTCAGATGGGTTTGCAGGTGTTTACCGAACTGCACAAAGACGGTGAAGAGGCGTCCCTGCGCCGCCGCTATTATCGTTACCGTATTTTGTTTGACAGTTTGGCGATGTTCGGAGCCGGAGCCCTGATGACTTTTGCTCCGACATTGGTGGGTATTATTTATGATGACCGTTACGCGGATGTGGCGGGCATGATCCAGATTCTGGCCGTGGGTCTGATCCTGATTGGCCCGCGCCTGTTGCGCGAGGCTTATAGCGCACAACGGCGATTCCGCGAAATGACAGTCCTCAGCCTCGTGAGTGCCGCAACGATCTGGATCGGGCTGTTTATTGCGATTTGGGGTTTTGGATCAACGACGCTGGCGTTGTTCGTTGTCGCGCTGCATCGCATCCCAGAGGTTACCATGCTTTTGGTTATGGGGCGCCGGGAAGGCTGGGTGTCCCTGCTGCATGAAGTCCGGCTGATGCCGTTGGTGCTTGTCGGAGCAGCGGTGGGCTGGGGAATGGCCGAGCTTTGGGCCGCAGTCACATAATGTTGGCCGAAGGCATTGATCTCTGGTCAATACCTTCGGCGCGTTTGTCACTTATCCCCTGAAAATGTCCAATTGCTTTCGCACATGTCTCTGAGACTATGCTTCGCCTCGAATCCAAGGACCTCGCGCGCCCGATCTGTTGCTGCATAGGAAATTGGCGGGTCGCCGGGGCGACGATCCACGATGCAATTGGGGATTTTGCGATTGATCACGTCCGAATAGGTATTCAGCACCTCGAGGACCGAGTTTCCGCGCCCGGTGCCGAGATTGACGAGATGGTTTTCTTTCTGATTCAGAAGTGCATCAAGGCTCAGCACGTGACCGCTGGCCAGATCAAGGACGTGGATATAGTCGCGGATGCAGGTGCCGTCGGGGGTGTCGTAATCGCCGCCGAAGATGGAAAGAGCCTCGATTTCGCCGCGCGCGACACGGGCGATCACCGGAACCAGATTGCCGGGTGGCTGCGACGGGTCTTCCCCGATCAGCCCGGATGGGTGGGCCCCGACGGGGTTGAAATACCGCAATATTCCGGTTTTGACATTTGGATGTGCCTTGGCGACGCGGAATAAAAACTCCTCTCCGAACAGCTTGGTGGCACCATAGCAACTGTCCGGTGCGCAGGGGCTGATTTCGGTCAAGGGCATTTGCGCGGCGCTGCCATAGACCGCAGCCGACGACGAGAAGACGATATTATCGACGCCGCTGGTCTGCATGGCGTCAACGATATTGATCAGACCCAAGCAATTGGAATTGTAATAGCCGACGGGATCGGCCTCGCTGTCTGGGACGGATTTCAGTGCGGCGAAGTGCACTACGGCATCGAAATCATTGCCATCAAACGCGGTATTGATGGCATCTCGGTCGCGAATATCTGCTTCGATGACCGGCACGGTTTTGCCGGTGATTTGGGACAGCCGGTCCGGCACGTCACGGCGGGCGTTCTCGAAATTATCCAATATGGTGACCGCGTAACCGGCATCCACAAGGGCTGCATAGGTGTGCGAGCCGATGAACCCGGCGCCGCCGGTGAGAAGTATGTGCTTTGTCATGATCTGCTATTTTGCAGGAACAGTGCGAGAGAACCAGCCATCGCAATTTTCCATATCAACCTTCGCAACAATAATTCGTATCCTATCTGATTGTCCTCAGTCTCGTAGTGCCTTCTTTGGGTGGAAGAACCACGCATGTCACTGCAACTACAGCTAGAATCCAGCGTGGACACTGTGCCACAGGTAACGACAACTGCAACAGGAATCTAGCATGGACACCAAGTCCCTGCTACGAGTCATTTACGTGCACAACCCGCGCCGTCCGGTGGCAGTTGTTCCATCTTTAAGAGATTTTGATTTAGGCCCCGAGAAGGAGATGGGCAGAGAACCGTTGCCCAGATTTTTGGACATGAATGAAGAAACCGACCAACCGATGAAGATCGCGATTTACGTCTCATCTTGGCCGCCCGGACGTGTTGCGTCCGGAATTGTCACTTATACGTCTCAGCTTGTGTCCTCGCTCCGGGCATTTGGTCATGAAGTATATATTTTGACGCCTGACGCGGGTGATAAAGACCCGTATACGATTGACCTGCAGGAAGTTCAAATTCCCTTAATCTCAAGAGTTTGGCAGAAGATTCAGTCGAAGCTGACTGCGCGACCCTACGATGCGTTGCGGCACTCGGCCAAGATCGCGCTGGCCATTCGAAAGCTGGTGGCTGAAAAAGGGGTCGAGGTTTTCGAGATCGAGGAATCCTTTGGTATGGGTGCCGAAGTTGCGATGATGAACATCGTTCCCGTATCGGTGCGTCTACATGGCCCATTTGTCCTGACCGGTGGTTTCAACGACGCAATGTCTGCGTTGTCCATCAATGATGGGCGCGCGAAGTATGAAGGGCTAGCCATCAAATCGGCGCATTATGTGACGGCGAACTGTAACGACACGCTGAATACAATTCGTAATCACTACGATTTGGGGATTGAGAACAGCACCATTATTCCGACGCCAATTATTTCGGCATCGGAAAATGAAACCTGGGATGTTGATCGGTGTGACAAGAACAAGATGCTTTTCGTCGGACGTTTTGACAGCATCAAGGGGGGTGATCTGGTTCTGCGGACCTTTGCGCGGCTTGCCGAGGCGAACCCCGAACTGACCTTGACCTTCATCGGTCCGGACCAAGGTATCCAAACCGAGAGCGGCATTGTCTATTTTGAAGAGTTCTTCGAGCAGAACTTCACACCGGAGTTGCGCGATCGTGTCGATTACCGTGGGCAAATGACTCATTCCGAGCTGATGAGTCTGAGAACAAGCCACTACCTGACCCTGATCGCGGCCCAGTACGATACGATGGGGTATATGTTGCTGGAACCCATGTCTCTGGGCTGTCCGCTGGTTACCACGGCGGTGGGTGGCATTCCCGAAGTCATCGAAGATGAGCGAAACGGTCTTTTGATCCCCAGTCAGGACCTTGAGGCGATGGTTGCGGCCTGTCAGCGCCTGTTGGATGATCCGGACCTCGCTGCGCGTCTTGGGCGGCAGGCCTGGGCGGATTGCAGCGAACTTTATAGTCCCGATGCAGTCGCGACCAAAACCGTTGAAGGATACAAGGCTGCCATCCGTGCCTTTAAAAGTTGACGCAGATTTCAACCCGACCTGAAGAACTCATTTGAACGTAGGAACTTGCACATGGAAAAGACCCAGACGTTGATCATCGGGGCCGGCATTAGCGGCTTATCCACTGCTGCGGCCCTTGGCGATGCCGACTACCTCGTCATTGATGCGGACAGCGCCATTGGCGGCTATTGCAAAACCATCAAGAAGGATGGGTTTGTCTGGGACTATTCCGGTCATTTCTTCCACTTCAAGAACCCGGAAATCGAAGCCTGGTTGCGTGAACGGATGCAGGGCCAGCAGATTATCACCTGCGAAAAGAAGTCCTTTATCGCCTATGGCGGTGACTGGGTTGATTTTCCATTTCAGAAGAACATCCACCAATTGCCCAAGGCGGATTTCATCGACTGCCTGCATGATCTGTATTTTGCCAAACCGAACGAGCAGGCAGAGGGCAGCTTTCTGGACATGATCTATGGCCGTTTTGGTAAAAGCATCAGCGAAAAATTCCTGGTTCCGTATAACGAGAAGCTTTACGCCTGCGACCTCAGTTCGCTCGACAAAGACGCCATGGGGCGGTTCTTTCCGCATGCGGATGTGGACGACATCATCCGCAATATGAAGACGCCCGACAATCAGAGTTATAACGCCACATTCACCTATCCCGAAGGCGGTGCCATAGAATACGTGAATGCCATCGCCAGCGCGGTAAAACCTGAAGCGATCTGTCTGGACGAAGCGCTGGTCGGGATTGACCTTGATCGCAAGGTGGCGCGCACAACACGCCGTGAAATTGGCTTTGACCGGCTGGTGTCGTCCGCGCCGTTCAACCATCTGGCCAGGATTGCCGGTCTGGAACATCAGGAAGAGGCGTTTACCTGGAACAAGGTGCTGGTCTTCAACCTGGGTTTCGACCGGAAGGGGCCGCGCGATGTGCATTGGGTTTACTACCCGGATCGCGAGCGAGTGTTCTACCGCGTTGGGTTCTACGACAACATTTTCGACGCCGACCGGATGAGCCTTTATGTTGAAGTCGGCCTGACAAGCGATGCAGAGGTTGACGTAGAAGCCACCCGCGCCCGCGTGCTTGATGACCTGGCCCGCGAAGGTCTGATTGATGACCATGAGTTGGTGGCTTATCACGCCTTGGTGATGGACCCGGCCTATGTCCATATCAACCAGCAGGCCAAATCCGAGGTTGAGCGCCTGAACAAGGTCCTCAATGATCGTGGTGTCTATTCCATCGGACGGTACGGAGGTTGGACCTATTGCTCGATCGAGGACAATATGATCGAAGCGCGGGAACTGGTTGCCTCATGGCAAGCGGACTGAACCTTTGGTATCGCGGTGGCTTCCAACTCACCGCGCCACGCGCTTGTTACGAAAGGCGTAGCGGGATGCGCTTTTTGCCGGTGATTTTGTTCAATATCTTCCGTTTCAAAGAGATTGGCTCCAGAAACTCGGTGTCCTGATCAAACAGGCGTCCGGTGAGCATCGGATCATGCCACAATGCCAGTTGCACGCCCCATTTGGCGGCCTGTGCCGGTTCGATGCCATCGGGTATGCCCATCCGGGTTTTCAGCGCGCCGGGGATCCAGTCATTGATGACGATATCCGGAAAACGATCGGCAAGATCGGCCACCAGTGATTTGGTCAATGTTTGCGCGGCCCCTTTGGTTACCGAATAGGCCGCGGCTGTAGGCGCTGGTGCGATATGTGCAAAGGTGCTGAGGTTGACGATCCGGCCATAGCCACGCTCGACCATGCCGGGCAGGACTGCGTGGCAGCAATAGAAAACGCCGCCCAGATTGATGTTGACCGATTGCATGAAGCTTTCCGGAGTTTCATCAAGGATGTCCCGGCGTGGATAAACAGCTGCGTTGTTGATCAGGATGGTAGGTACGCCTGAGGCGGCTGTGATTTCTTCGAATGCCCGTGCGACGGCCTCTGGGTCTGAAACATCGGCCGTGACGGGCATGAACCCATCCCCCAACTCGGTCGCAAGGGCCGACAACTGTTCGGGGTTGCGACCGATGCCCGCGACACGGATGTTTTCTGCAATCAGAGTGCGACACAGTTCTCGTCCCAATCCCGCGCCGGCTCCTGTGACGACGGCAATACCTTCGCGAATTCGCTGGCTTGTATCTGTCATGACGCCTCCGTGGGTTGTTTAGACTGGCTTGTCCGATCAGCAATGATGTCTGCGACCCGCAATGCATTGGCGGCGATGGTCAGGCTTGGATTGACCCCCATGGATGTCGGCATGAATGAGCCATCGGCGACATAGAGGTTCTGTAAATCATGGGCCTTGCAATCGGGGTCGAGCACTGACGTGGCGGGATCGTTTCCAAAGCGCAATGTCCCCAACGGATGACCTACATTGACGATAGGCTTGATTGACAGAAACATCATCCGCCACCGGCCGATTGCACGCCGGATGGCCCGCCGCAGTCCGGTTTGACGGGTGAAAACGTCGCGTGCGACTGTATATTTGAATGTAAAGACTTCGGGATCTTCCTGATTCAGCAGCACCCGGTTTTCGCGGACGGGGAAGTCCTCCATCTGGGCCACGAACACATCGGCGTTTCCGAACATCTTGGCGGCCAAAAGGGCGGGAATGTTCAGAAGGCGCCGCAGCTTTGCGTATTTGGCAAAGCGTGAGCGTTCGAGCTGCATGAGCAAAAAACGCAGGATCGTTCCGTAATCCGCCTCGTATCCCATGGATTGCGTCAGGCCCATGCGCTCGCCTTTGACGACATAAAAATCTCGGGTAGATACCGCCCGGCTTCTGCCGATGGGCTTTGCTCCGCGTCGCGGCCAGACAGCAAAGAAATTATCGATATGGAACATCAAACCGCGCCCCACCCAATCGCTTGAATTGGCACATCCTGTTGCCGATTGGTCGGTGGACCGCAGCAACAGCGTGGGTGAGCCGAATGAGCCTGCAGCCAAAACGTAGGTCCGGGCGCGCAGAGTGTGTGACACATCACCATGGCGCACCCGGACGCCGGTGATCTGTCCGGGCTGATCTTCTGCCAGCGCTTCGACATCGCATTCGGTGATCAATGCGGCGCGGCCGCTGGCCAGCGCCGGTTCAACGCCGGCTGAGCGGCCATCCATCTTGCAGGCGCGCGGGCATTTGCCGCCAAGGCAGTTGGTACACCTCTCGAGCCCTTTCCGTGCGATATGCGAGTAATACGGGTGCAGACCCCGATCACGGAAATCGCTCATCATCGCTGCTTCTTCGGGAGTGAATTCAGGCGGTGGGCGCAGTTTGTCCGACGGTATGTCCGAGAGCGGATCGTCGCCGCCATGCACATAGAGTAGGTCCTCGGCCTGATCGAAATAGGGAAGAAAGGCGTCAAACCCAACGGGCCAACCGCCGGTCGGGTGCGCAATGCCGGGTGCTTCGTCCAGATCGTGCGGTTCGGGACGCTCCAGTGCCGCCGCATAAAAAACGGATGAGCCGCCAACCCCGCTGCCCAATGGCGCAAAATAGCGCGTAATTGTACCGCCATCATGTGCTTCAACCGGTTTCGGCCAGAATCCCCGCAGACGGCGCGCAAACGGGTCGACAATATCGGGAGTATAGGACTGACGCTCGCTCCGATAACCCGCCACGCCTTTCTCCAGAAACAGAACCGACAGTCCGCGCTCTGTCAGACGCCGTCCGGCCATGCCACCCCCCATACCGGCTCCGATGACGATCACATCCCACGATTGCGACTGCGCTTCTGCCGGAGTTATCACCCGAACCCTCCTTTCGCCGAGTTGCTAAGGGCCTGAGGTTTGCATGATTGACGCATTATGCTTCCAGTCAAATATATCTCCACCTTGCACCTCATTATCGACCCCGGCTCCAAGCGGAGTCTCTGCGGGTGCGGACGGACAGGCTGACAGCGACATAGACCCCGAATCCAACCGGGTCTGTCACGGCAAGGCGCAACAGATGCCCAGCTGTAAGTGGGGCTTTGCCTTCCTGGTCCAGAATGCCCGGATATAAACGCGCAAGCTCGGCCACGCCCGCATCCTGCCTGCGCCGAACGCGCACAAGTGCCTGAAATCCTTCGACCAGCGGCCAGGAGTATGGGGCCGCAACCGGCAGCCGTTCATCTGGCGTAAATTGCAGTCTTACAAAGGTGTCGTCCGAGATGATCTGCGGAAAATCCTCCCAACGTGCGCGGCCCGCCGCATTGACAGCAAACAGCCCGGCACCGGGCACGCCCTCTGTCATAAAGGGCAATCGGGTCCAGATCCTGCCATAGGCCCGTGTAATCCAGCTTTGCGCCGGGCTGACCTTCAGGTCACCGCTGGAATAGGCCGGTTCAGGACGGTCCAGTACCTTTGCCAGCGCGTCCAACAACAATGGTGACATGACGACATCCGCATCCAGATAAACCCGCGTGCCACCCGTCGCCGCAGCGTCGGCGCGGTTGAGCGCCGCGGGTTTGCCACCTTCCTCTGAATCCAGAACCACCAGATACCAATCCCGCTGCGCAAAACGCTGCGCATAGCTGCGGGCAATATCTGCTGTCCTGTCTGTGCAGGCATTGGCCGACACGATCACCTCGGCCCGGCGTGCGGTGACCTGTGCCAATACGGCTTCGAGGCAAGGGCCGATATAGGCTTCTTCGTTGTTCGCAGGAATGATGACCGAAATCTCATACATGGTTCAACGTGCCAGATTTTCGGCCCAGGGCATGGGCGCAACAGGATCGAAGCGGGTTTGCATTTTAACTGCGCCGCCGAATTCTCCGGCATTTTGCAAGGCCAGGGTGACTTCGTTCATATGCAGTGACAGGTCGGAGGACAGACGGCAGGGCCGGTCTTCGTTGATTGCATCCCGCATCTCGACCACGCCCAGGGCAAAGTTCATTGATGCAGCCCCCTTGCGCCCAAGTTTTTCGTGGGTCGGCCCCTTGAATTTAAGACGCCGGGCCAGTGGTGCATTGACCAGCCTGCGGCGCATCGAAAAGCGTCGGCGCAAGCGGACCGGTGCGGCGTTGTTCCAGCACTCATCCATCTCGATCACACCCGTATCGCCGATGATCCGAAGTTCGTGGTTATGTCTGGCCAAAATGGAACAGGTGAGCCGTGCCACCACGCCGCTTTCGAAAAAGAGCGTCCCGACCGAAAAATCCGGTGCTGCCCCGGCGGTCACATCGGACACATCTGCCAGCGCCGCCGAAGCCGCGACAACCGTGCGGACCGGGCCGAACATGGGCAATAACCACGCCAGGTAATAGCCTGCATGTTCCAGGGTACATCCCACTTCGAACTCGTCTTTGGCCGGCCACGGCGCGCCGCTTTCCGAGAACCATTTTTGATAGGGGGCTTGCGAGATAAAATCGTCATCCATCTCGGCATAGATCAGGCGGGTTTTGCCGATTACACCGGCACGCAATCCGGCCCAGATCGTTTGCGGGGCTTCGCCAAGAAAGCTGCAGGGCGCCGAGGCAAGGCGCAGCCCGCGCTCAGCGGCAAGATCAGCCAGCACCTGGGCCTGATCCATCTCCATCGCCAGCGGCTTTTCGGAATAGACGTGAAGCCCGGCTTCCAGGCCCTTACGCGAAACATCGTAATGCGCGGACGGATTGGTCAGGTTGAGCAGAATATCATCTGGTTTCGCCAGATTCAGCAATGCCTCAAAACTGTCCATCGCGGGCAGTGACCAGTAGGTACAGAACTGAGACAGCCGCTCGGGATTGCGATCATAGCACCCGGCAATCTCGATTTCAGGATAGAGCTTGAGGGAGCGCAGATACAAATCCGCGACATATCCGGTACCAATAATCAACAACCTGGGCATAAAGAGAATGGTCTCTTATTCGACGGGCGGGAACTCATAAACAACGAATACTGTAATATGGGCAGAATTGCGGATGTGCCACTGTAAATTGGCCGATGCCCTGCAAATCGTTCAGGCATTGCGCAGGATGACCCTGTTCTGACCGGAGACTCGGTGAATTCACCCCGTAGAACGCCAAGCTTCATTGTCGCAAAACAAGAGACTTTCCGGCCGAAGCGATCCTATTGATCCCAATCATGTGTTTGTCAGGCGTGGTTGGATATGTCACATTGAGAAATGGGGAGAATACCCCCATTTTTCTGTTAGAAGATCTTGATCCCCACCTTGCTCTGCCGCTGCAGAAGCTGGCCGGTAATTCGAGTTGCGTTATTGTTAAGATAGGAAAAGAAGATGGCGATCTATCAAATTGATCCCGAGCGTCTGAGTATCAGTGTCGAAAACGCCCGTGCGGCGGCGGCCCCATTTGCCGAGGAATATCAGAGCGGCGAACCCTACAACCATATTTGTATTGATAATTTTCTTCCCGAAGAGGTACTGCGCCGGGTCCAGAAAGACGTGGCCACGCTTGAAGAAAGCGAAGACAGTGACACGTTCGAGCGGGCGCAAGAGAACCTGAAAACCCAGTACAATCCCGAAAGACTGCCGGTCTATTCGCGCGAGCTGTTCCATGCTTTCAACTCCCGCCCGTTTATCCTGTTTCTCGAGGAGATGACTGGTATCAAAGGGTTGATCCCCGATCCCTACTATATCGGCGCAGGTATTCACCGAGTAAAAAACGGCGGCCATCTGGATATCCATGCGGATTTCAATCTGCACAAGCAGATGGTCGTCGAACGGCGTCTGAATGTGCTGATTTATCTGAATGACGACTGGCGCGCGGAATGGGGTGGTTCGTTCGAGATCTGGAGCAACGATATGAGCACTAAGGTCAAGAGCTTTGCGCCAACCTTCAACCGCATGTGCTGCTTCTCGACCGGATCGAACACGTTCCACGGAAACCCTGAAAAAGTGAATCACCCCAACGGTGAGCCGCGTCAGTCCATCGCGCTCTATTATTACACCGCGACCTGGGATCCCAGCCGCAAGGCGCATTCGACAATTTTCAAGCCGCGCCCCGGCACTGAAGACCAGTTTGATCGCCAATCGCGCCGGCAGGAAGTTCTTGAGAACTGGTTGCCGCCGGTTGTTTACCGCAGGGTCTATCCGCGTCTGGCACGTTTGGGATTCTGAGGAACACCAATCGCGCCCGATGCCAACAGCTCGGGCGCGCGACAGGTTGAAAAGATCGGATCCATGCAAGGCAATATCCAGGAAACGTCACTCGCCGAGCCTGAGCAGGCGCTTGTGATCTCAGCGACAGTACCGGACTGGTCCCGCGAAGAAGTGCGGCAATTCTGGGATCCTGGCTACAAGCTTTTGCGCGCGATACGGCGGTATCAGGCGGCCAAGGCACGGGGTGGCCCGATTGGGTGGTTGTTCAGCAAATACTGGACCCTTGTACATCGGTTCTGGTCGGTGATCACACAATCCGAGATTCATCTGAATACACATATCGAAGGTGGGCTTCGATTGCCGCACCCGACCGGCATTATCATCCATCCCAGCGCTCGGATTGGTCCGAACTGTATGATATTTCATCAGGTTACGCTGGTTTCAACTGTTGTTCTCGGAGGGCATGTGGACCTTGGGGCAGGTGCCAAGATCATCGGGCCGCTTACAATTGAAGATCACGTGACGGTGGGCGCCAACAGCGTCGTCACCCGTGATGTCGAAAGTGGTGCGACCGTTGCAGGTGCCCCCGCGAGAAGACTGAACACCTAGGTGTTGCTCTGCCTGGGTCGTCGTCTGTTGTTCGGCCTCTCTGTTTGAACAGACTCCGCATCTTGTGCCTGCCCGCGGGGTTTCCGCACATGAGCCGTACGGGTCGGATTCGGCTGGGGGACAGTTTCGTCAGGCTCGTCGGCCTCGACCTGATCGGTCACTGTGGATTTGGCCAAAAGCATACCCGCCATAATCCAAGTCAAGTTGTTGATGGATGCGTTGGGTATCAAGTCCACAAGATTGATACTCATCATCAGGGCAATACCATTCGTCACGAATACGTCGGGTGAGCCGATACATTTTTTGCGTCTTGCCCAAAGCCGGAGAAGGGGGAAAGTCAGCAGCCCGAATATGCAAATATACCCAAACCACCCCAGCACCCCGATGATAAGAACCCAATAGCCGTCCGGGACTGTCAGAACGCGGCCGGTGTCCGGATCCATGTTCCGATTGCGGTTCCAGAATGCCCAACCGGTGAGCGGCTTTTCTGCGGCGCGTTCCAGCAGCATGCTCTCATTTTCAAAGCGAAAGCCCAGAGATTGGGCGCGTTCCGCCTGAATCATTCCAGCGTAGCCGAGAAGCCGCTCAACGGGTATTGCGTCCGCTGCGCGCAAGATCGGATAAGTTAGCAGAAATACCGCGCAGACCAGCATAACCCACCGCTGCAAGCGGGAACTTGCAAACAACACGATGGGTGCGAACAGGGCGGCAAACACAACCGCACCGACTGTTTTGCAAAGAATGAGTATGGCGAACAGATACACGAGAATGCCGAACTTGTGCCCCCGATCATTGCCCAGAGACCCCCTCAACAGCGCGGCAGTTGCCAGAAGAGACATCATGACAAAAAATGCCACCAACAACCCATGGCCAAGAAACACAGTAGGCCGAAAGCCGCCAAATCGGACTTGTTGTGAGAAGAGCTGAGGAAAAAATCCATAAACCCAGTTGTTGAGCTGCGGACTCAGCCGGACTTCGAGCAAGATCGGGACCGAGTAAATCAATCCGATGACCATGTAGAGCGTCAGGAATTCTCTTTTATTGTCGGGTGTTGAGAGAAGGTTGAAGCCCAGAATAAAAGGGATCAGGATAAGCACATGCTTCAGAAATTCTGAAATCGCGTCGCGGGCAGTCATGCCCGGTAGTACGACAGGTCCGGCAAAAACCGGTTCCAGATTGCCCAAAGCGGCGACAATCGGGCTG
This sequence comes from Ruegeria sp. L12, assembly GCF_056531745.1. Classification (NCBI taxonomy): domain Bacteria; kingdom Pseudomonadati; phylum Pseudomonadota; class Alphaproteobacteria; order Rhodobacterales; family Roseobacteraceae; genus Ruegeria; species Ruegeria sp. L12. The sequence continues at coordinate 226,970 of NZ_JBQFMH010000005.1, read as the reverse complement.
AGCAGGAACCCCAGCATCAAGATCGAAACCAGACGGGATTGCGGAAAAAACCTGATTTTCTGATCCACCATGGTCAGGCACAGGACCAGTGCAGCCAAACTGGGGACTGTGTGTTTGTCCAGCGTCGGTATCAGCGGCAAATCAAAATATGTGTCTGGGGGCAAAACGACGTAGCCGCCCAATATCGAGATCAGCAAAGCGCGTGACGCCGGAAGTTTCTTGAACAAAACGACCATGATGATCGGCCAGGCCATCAACATCAGATAGGCGAATGAATTGGGCATATATCAGGTCGCGGTGTTAGCAGGGTTAGGTGTTGGGTATCACGTCAGCAACGATTTTGTCCCGAGCGTATCAATCCGGCAAGATGGTTGTTTGCCCTAATGCCAGCCCGGTAGGCCGGTAATTGGACACTACATCCCAGACGATCTGTTGCATTAAATATGCGGCTTCGGGGCCTGGGTCGTCAGCAGATGTACCGTCGGCTTTGATCAATACATGCGGCAATCCGATCGGCGAGGTTTGGTACAACACCGCGTAATGGGTCAGTGCGATCAGATAGGCGCCATAATCGCTCAGGTGGATCGTGTCGGTGAACAGATCGCTTCGGTCGGCAATCGGTCCGACGCCGCGACGGTGCTCAACTTCACGCACGAAACGCGCCATGACCTGCCCGGCGGGGATGACATAGACCGGGGCCGGTGTTTCCTCATAACCCAAAGCAACCCGAAGGATGCCATTGAGCCAATAGCGCTCAAGATCCTTGTCGATCCGCTCCAGCCAGCCTTCCGTGTCGTCCAGATTGTGCCATGTCTCATAAAAGAAGATGCGCATGTCCGGATTGGACTGGCGGCCAAGATGAATCCATTTGTGCAGGTATTTTGCGCTATTGAAATATTTGATGGCGGCCCGGATTTCGACCATCTCGGTCAGGATCAGCGTGTTGTATTCGCCAGATGAGAGCGCCTGTTTTGCATCCTCATATTCAGGTCGGGCGTTTCTCAGTTCAAACCCGTTGATGGTTTCTACGGGGGCCCAATGCGCCCGCAACGGCGTACCCCAGCCCAATTGGCTACTGTAATCGTGCCCCTCTCCTGCCAGTTGCTTCAGCATTTCAGGGATGTCAGGGCCGACCAGACTGTGCCCCAGATGGAAAACCTTCTGAGGAAGAGCGGGGGCAGGACCAGGCTTGTCATAGAGCGCCTCGAATGTTGCGGCCTCGATTGGCCTTGCACCGTTGAGGCCAAAAACACCGGCAAGGGCGGCGGCGGCCACCCGGATTCGACCGGGAATATACCGCCTGATCACGAAACACTCTCTGGGCTGAAAAGCGATATGGCTGGCATGTAGTCAATTGCCGCGAAGCTGATGATTTTATCACCGAGAGCCTGGCTCATCAGTCTGAGCTCCAGCCTGGTTGTGCGATCACCAATGGTCAGCGCAATGGGGCTGTCGGGTTGCAAGGGGTGCAGGATTTCGACGTCCTTAAATTCGATCATTTGCCCAATCAGTGGGTAGAGCGCTTTGTAAATGCTCTCTTTCATGCAGAAAATCTGTTTTGCCAGATGGCCCCGACGCGCTGTGTTCTGGGCGTTCAGCCATGCCCGTTCAGACGGGGTGCAGATCACCTCTTCAAGGTCGAGGTCCAGCGGTTGGTCAGCCTCGATATCAATACCGATACTGCATTCGCGGCCTTTGCGAGCAACGATTGCGATGCAGATGTCATCGCAATGAGTGATCGACCCGATCACGCCGTCAGGCCAGACGGGACTGCGATCCTCAGCCATCGGGATTGCGACGGGGCTGAGGTTTAGTTCTCTCATCGCCTGTCGCGCGGCGCTGCGTCCGGCGGAAAATTCCAATCGACGCGTTTCGACCGCGCGTTTCATTGCGGGAATTTCCCCGGGCAATAATGCAGCGCCCGAAGCTTTGGGATCGGTCACCCCGATACCTATCTCCGGGCCGAGCATCTTGTGAAGCTCGGCCTTTATCGCTGTAAACCTGTTCACGCCGACCGTCTGCGCGCCCGCATCTCGCGCCTGCGCGCCATGGCATCGCCGCGGCTGCTGGCTTTTTCTGGCGACGGCTGCGTCGGGCTTGCTTCGGCAGGTTTGGAGCCTGATTTCTTTTCGACCGTTTCGGCAAGGGCGGCCAGCGTCGGGCACCGGAAGATATCCGTAATGCTGAGCCCCGGCACATTCAGTTCCGTACGAATTTCACGGTGCGCCTGTACCGCCAGCAAGGAATGCCCGCCCAGATCGAAGAAATTGTCCCGCCCGCTGATGTCTGAAACACCCAGAATCCGTGACCAGATCGCCGCAATTTTCTGTGTGGCGGAACCGCCCGAGGCCGGCTCAGATACGGTGGGTTCGGTACGCGGTTTCTGTGCTGCAGGTGCAGGCAGGGCCTTGCGATCTACTTTCCGGTTCGGTGTCAGCGGGAAGCTGTCCAGCGTTACAAAATGCGTTGGCACCATGTAGTCCGGCAGTTGCGCCGCCAGCGCCTGACGCAATGCCTTTTCATCCACAGCGTGATCGACGGTCATATAAGCCGCGAGTTGCACCAGATTGGGCGTATCCTCGCGCGCGATGACAACCGACTGCCGTACACCGGCTTGCGCGTCCAGCAGGCTTTCGATCTCGCCCAACTCGATACGATATCCACGCAGCTTGATCTGGTGATCCGCGCGGCCCAGGAAATCGAGCCGTCCGTCCGTCCGCCAGCGCACCAGATCGCCGGTGCGATAGAGCCGCGCCCCGGGGGTGTCTGAGAATGGATCGGGCACGAAACGCTCGGCCGTCAGGTCTTCGCGCTGCCAATAGCCGCGTGTCACGCCTGCGCCTCCGATATAAAGCTCTCCGGCCACGCCGATGGGGGCGGGACGGTTGCTTTCGTCCAGCACATAGACCTGTGTGTTTGCAATTGGGGTTCCGACATTGACCACGCCGTCCGCAGCGGTTGCGGTCTCGGTTGTCGACCAGATCGTTGTTTCTGTGGGCCCGTACATGTTTTCGATATGTGCAGGGGACAGTTTGTTGATCTGCTTGACCAGCGAGCCGGGCAGGGCCTCACCGCCGATCATCATGTGCTTGATCTTGGACAGGGCAAACCGCGCCTCGTCGCTCATCAGGATCATCTGTGCCATGCTCGGGGTACATTGCAGATGGCTGACCTTATGGCGAATGATCTGGGCGGCGATGGAATAGTCATCCTCGGCCAGTTCCGTATCCTGATTTGACATGCGAAGAACTTCGGCCAATGGTTTCAGCCCTTCCATGACCTGATCCACCGAGATGCCATAGTCGATCAGGCAGGCGATCTCATCGACGCCGATCCGCTTCAGCTCTTCGACCCGGTTCAGGCAATCCCCGACGGTGCCGAACAGGCCGGAATCCTCGAAGTAGCGCAGAAAGGCGAAATCGAGGATGCCTTCCAGTTCCTCGTCGGACAGGCTGCCCAGATCCAGTTGGAACGGGTTCGACACACCTTTCGGTTTCTTGAAGGCCGGGAACGCCCAGGCATATTGCTTGATCAGCCCGGCGGCCGAGCGCAGGTAATCCTTCATCGGCTCGCGGGCGACTTCGCGCACTTCTTCCCGGTCCTGACCCACATAGGTATGCAACATCAGGGTTACTTTGTGATCATCAGGGTCATGTCCCGCTTCACGCAACGCGGCATGATAGATGCCGATCTTGTCGGCGACTTCCTGCACGCTTTGGCCCAGCAGGTGGGTCAGCACGTTGGCCCCGATGGCCCCGGCTTCGCGCCAGGTATCCGGGTTGCCAGCAGTGGTGACCCAGATCGGCAGTTTTTTGGAGACCGGGCGCGGCTGCGTCACGACGCCATGCATGTCGCCGGATTTGGTTGGAAATTCAACTGTTTCCCCGGCCCAGAGCTGGCGCAGCGTTCCGATTGCCTCCAGCATGGCAGGTTTGTTTTCGGGCGGTGTATTTTCGGGCCGCAGAACGAAATCGTCCGGCTGCCAGCCAGAGGCGATGGCAAGGCCCGCGCGCCCGTTGGTCAAGTTGTCGATCACCGCCCATTCCTCGGCAATGCGCGCCGTGTGGTGGAGCGGAGCGACACAGCTGCCCGCGCGCACGCCAATATTTTCGGTCACAGCAGCAACGGCTGCGCCTGTGACCGACGGGTTGGGGTAGGGGCCGCCAAAGGCGTGGAAATGACGTTCGGGCGTCCAGACAGCGCAGAACCCGTTCTGATCCCCGAATTTCGCGCCTTCCAGCAGTAATTTGTACTTGTCGCGCCCAACACCATCGTCATTGCCCCAGTAGAACAGGCTGAACTCCATCCCTTTGCCGGTGATGGATTTTCCGGGGGCCGAGTCGCCTGCGACCAAGGCGCGGTTTTCATCATCGCTGAGAACGATCTTGAAGCCGCGCGCGAGGGTCCAGAACAACTCGAGTACCGAAATATCGAAGGACAGGCTGGTCACCGCCAGCCAAACCCCGACCGGATCATGGCTGATGCGGTCGTCCATACCGGTGAAGAAGTTCGACACATTGCGATGTTCTACCATCACGCCCTTGGGCCGCCCGGTCGAACCAGAGGTGTAGATCAGATAGGCGAGGTTGTCTGAAGTCACACCGCTGGCGACATTGTCGGTCGCAGCCGTTCCCAGCCGCGGGTCCGTATCCAGCAGCAGAGCCTGTGCGGTGTGTTCCGGTAACTCGGGTGCCAAGGCGGATTCGGTCAACAATACCTTCGCGCCGCTGTCTTCAAGATAGAGCGCGGTCCGATCGGCGGGATAGGCTGGGTCCATCGGTACATAGGCCCCGCCTGCTTTCAGGATACCCAATGCGCCGATCAACAGCAGTGGCGAGCGTTTGACATGCAGGCCCACGAGCGTGTCCGGACCAACCCCCATCTCACGCAGAATATGTGCGACCTGGTTGGCCCGTGCATTCAGTTCGGCGTAAGTGAAGCTGAGGTTTTCAAAGACCAGTGCTGGCGCATCGGGAGTGCGTTCAACCTGGGCTTCGAATTGCTGGTGAACGCAGGCGACGTCATCATAGGTGATAGATGTATTGTTCCAATCCTGCAGGATTTGTGCGCGTTCCGTATCGGGCAGAATGGGAAGCTCGGCAATTGGCAGGCTCGTCTTGGCCGGATCTGTCAGCGATACAAGCAGATTCTCGATACGTGCTGCAAACAAGCGCAGCGCAGCTTCGGAGACATGTCCACTGTCGGCAAACAGCACTGCCTGACCATCAGACGTGGCCAGCGTCAGGCTTGTGCCTGGAACAAGACCTTCCGAAACATCATCAGACAGCCCGACCACAGGTGTTTGCAGTGCCGCCGCACCGGGCAGGCGCGCCGGCAGATCATGGGCGAACGGACCAAGCGCCTGAGCTTGTGTAATTGTCTGATCAAACTCGTCCTGCGCCGCTGAGAAAGTCTTGTCCGCAGCAAAGCGCACCGGAACCCAGCCGTTGAGATAGGGGGATGCGCTGTTCAGACGGAGCGCCAGATCGAGGGTGAAAGCATCCCCAAGGCGTGCCATCAGAGCCGCTAATGCTGCCTTGGCTGTCACATCTTCAAGCCCATCCGGCGCATGCAGCGCTTGCGACCGGGGGGCACCGGACGGCATCGCCGCATTGATCAGCGGAATGTCGACCTCTTGCAACGTTTCCAGACGGGCGCGCCATTGTGGTTCGGATTTCAGCGTGTCAGCAATCGATTGATTGATCGCGGTCGCCTGTTCTGCGGTCAATGCAGGCAGTGCGCTGCCGCCATTCAAAATACCATCAGTCGGCGCAGGGGCGCCCATGCCATTTCGCAGATCGCTGATCTTAATTGCGCCCTCACCGGTGGCGACGGTCACACTTTCTGCGCTGCTGGCCAGAATGGTGCCGGGCTCGGCATCGGTTGGCTGTTCACTCACCTTGGCCGCGCCGACCAGCCAGAGCTGACCATCGCGCTCGACCTTCGGGCGACACAACGGGTTCCAATAGTCTCCGTGATCCAATGCGCGCACCAAAGCGGCCAATTCATGCGCCGGTTTTGCGAAGTCCAGCCGGGCCGCCGCCTCAGGGCGGTCATTCTTTGCAAAATAGCTGCGCTGCGACAGATCTTGCGGAGCCGGAGGTTGATCCGCTTCAAGCGCCCGGATGACCTCGGCAAAGCTTTCGATGGCCGCACCATAGCATTTGGTGTTCAATGTCAGGGCGGTTTCATTGTTGCTGATATCAAACAGGTTTTGGGCAACGATCCCGCCCTCATCCACGCCGCCCGAGATCATGTGCCAGGTGATCCCGTGTTGTGTTTCCCCATTCAGAATGGCCCATACCGGCGCGTTAAGCCCTGCATAGCGCGGAAGCGGACCGTCGTGGAAATTGACGGCGCCTTTGGCAGCTTTGTTCAGCAACGTTTCTGGTAGCAGATCGAGATTTGCGATGCTCAGCAGCCAATCAAACGAAACCCCTTCAACCCGGTCTGACAATCCTGCGCCAGGTGCATGAAGAGGCAAGGAGTGAGTCTTGGCCCAGGCTTCCACATCGGAATTCCGTGTGGCTACGCCCTGAATGCTGTGCCCCGCCTCCAGCAGCATTTCCCCGCACTGAATGACAAGGGATTCATGGCCGACAAGAAAAGTGCTGAAAGGCATCTTCATTCTCCAATAACAGGCCTGGCCTGAGCATCCGGATTGCGCTTGCGCCACGGCGCGCGCATACATGCGGACAGGTCATGCCAGGCAAGAGTACGCAAAAAATGGGGCGGCACACCGGTGCGCCTGCGTGTTATTAAGCAGCGCAGCCAGTGCAGAAAGCCACCTGTCAAATGTACGCAGGTGGTGCAAGCGGCGTAAAAGGCGCCATGGTTTTTAACGAAATAGTACAGGCGCGAGTCAAACCAATAAGTCGGCACCCGGTTCCAGTTCTTCATGCCGGTTGAAACAGACCCGATATGCATCACCTCGCTGACGCGTACATAATCGGTGCGATACCCCGCGCGCGCCGCGCGCAGGCAGAGATCGGTTTCTTCGAAATACAGAAAAAACGTCTCATCAAAGAGACCGATCTCATCCAGAACGCGTTGCCGCATCATCAGGCTGGCACCGGCCAGCCAGTCAACGGGTCGCGTCTCGGACGGGATCGGAATGGGTACGATCCGGTTTTTGAACAACCGGGTGACGGGGCCAAAGTTGATGCTGCTTTCAAACTCGCTTGCAACCGAAGGAAAGCGGAAGCTGGTCAGGTGGGGCTCGTCGTCGTCGCCGAATATGTAGCTGCCCGCAAACCCGGCTTCGGGTGTGGTTTCAAGATGCTCCAGCAAAATGCGAATGGCATCCGGGGCGGGGAAGGCATCAGAATTCAGGATGTAGACGTAATCGGGCCGCGTTCCGTCCGAAAGCCCCGCGCGCATACCTACATTGTTGCCAGCGCCAAAGCCGCCGTTATGCCCTGACTGAATGACCCGAACGCGATTGTCCTGATCCCAGCCTCGTTCCTGAACGCGCGCCGCGATGGCTTCGAATGATCCATCCTGCGAGTCGTTGTCTACAACGATGATCTCTCCGGGGATCCCCTCCATGGCCTTTTTTGCCGCCTCGACCGACCGCAACGTCATGTCCGCGGTTTTATAGTTCAGAATTACGGTCAGAAGTACAGGATCAGGCATGGCTATTCCGCTGCCTCTTGCAGAGTGGGTCGCGGGCGCAAAATTTGGCGTTCTGCATTTTCAAGGCAGGATTTCATCTGCGCTGCCAGCACCCGCACATTCGGCTCCAGCACCATCGAGTCGTGATCACCAGGCACCTCGAACACCTCGATATTCGGGGCCCAGGGTGTCCAGTCATTGTCATGAGTCAGATAGTAGCGTTCGTGGTGAACCAGCTTCCCGGGCGCAACCTCCCATTTTCCGACCAGCGGTGGCCTGAACAGGGTTAGTGGGCCGTCCCAGGCATTTAGGGGATAGCTGTTCACGCTTTCCATGAACGCAGCTTCGATCTCGGTATCGTGGAACTGTTGGCCGGTCTCGGCGATCTCACCCTTGGGCTGACGCTTTTGAATTTCCCAGGCGATCCGGTTTTTTGCCCATTGAATCGGATAGCTTGCGCCTTTGTTCTTCAGCTCCTGCAACTGGATTACCAGACGATCCCGTCGCGTCAGCGGGTGGCGAACGGGCAAGGGAGTGTCCAGCATCACCAGCGCTGCAATCTCTTCACCGGCTTCGGTCAACTGACGCGCGATCTCGTAGGCGGTGATACCACCGCCCGAGAAGCCGCCCAGCATATAGGGACCGGTCGGCTGTACCTGCCGCATCTCGGCGATGTAGTCTCTGGCCGCTTCGCGCAGATCACGGTGCGGTTCTTCATCCCCATAAAGACCGCGTGCCTGCAGCCCATAGAAGGGACGGTCGGTACCCACCAGATGCGCCAGATGGCGCAGGTTCAGGACATTGCCGAACATGCCCGCCACCAGGAAGAACGGTGTCTTCGGACCACCTTCGCCGGAATGCATCGGAACCAGATGGGTAAAGCGACGTTCCGGTGTGGCCGGAGTTGCTGTTGTCGGCGCATCGCCTTCGCCTCCATCCTTCGGCACACCACGGGCGGCGATCAGGTCGGCGCATGTGCGGATGGTGGGTGCCTCGAACAGGACAGAGATCGGGAAATCAACGTTATAGGCTTTGCGGATTTGCGCAAACAGGCGCACCGCGATCAGGGAATGACCGCCCAGGTCGAAGAAACTGTCTTCGACGCCGATCTCGTCGACGCCCAGAAGCTCTTGCCAGAATCCGGCCAGACGGCGCTCGATGTCATTTTCCGGTGCAACATAATCCGAATCCAGCTCGGGCCGTTGGAATTTCTGATCTGCGCTTTCGGTGGATGCCCCGCTGTCGGCGGCCTGCGCGATCAGCCCCTCCAGATCCAGAGAGGACAGGATGATCTGACATTGTTCGCTGGCCAGCGCTTTGAAGAACAGACCGGGCCCTTCCGTCGCTGGAATACCCTGAGACAGGTTGTGCCGCAGCCGCTCTTCGGCTGGAGACAGCGGTGGCGGGGCGTCGACCTCGGATGTGACCACAGGGGCGCTTTCGGTGAAGGCGAAATCCACCGCGTCCTCCATCCGGCGGATCGAGAAGCCCTCAACCTCGATACAGATCGTGCCGTCCGGGGCGGTAATGGTGACATCAAAGCTGGCGGTTTCGCCTTCGGCCCGGTTGTCGCCCGCATTGCGGACCCAACTGACGATCTGCGCGGGTAGCGGTGCGAACACGCGCACGGATCGATATGACACCGGCACCCATAGATGCGAGGCCTGATATCCCGTGATCAACTGCATCGCCCAGCCTGTGGCCAGATCCATCAACGCCGGATGCAGGTGATAGCCCGCGTCGATATCCGTCTGCAGTCCCTCGGGCAAAGCCAGATGAGCCAGACCTTCATCCTGCCCCAGAGCCGTCGAGGTCAAAACCCGCCAGCGCGGGCCGAAATTCAGATGTGCTTCTTGCAGGGACCGCAAGCGACCCGTGCCTTCGGCCTGATGGGCCGGGCCACAGCGGGCGGCAATAGCATCCACATCCAGCGGTGCAGGCGCAATCAGCGGCAGCAGCGACAGGCTGGCCTGAGCATTCAGTTCAAACGCTTCATTCGATCCGCTTTCGACCGTCAGATCATAACCCACGTCGCTGCGCGGCAGGCGCAGACGAACTTGCTGATCTTCACTGTCCGACACCGCAAGGGGGCGCAGGAAATAAAGATCGCGGATTTCAAACGGTCCGGTTTCACCCTGCACCCGCAAGGCCTCGGACGCCAGTTCCAGATACCCGGTGCCGGGGACCAGCGCATGCCCCGCCTTGGTCCGGTGATCATTCAGGAACCAGCGTTCATGGGCATTATAGGTCGCGCTCAGCAGTCGGTTGCCCGCGTCATCAAAGCTTGCCTGATCCAGCATGGGGACATCCGCCGAGGTGACAGGTGCGGGTTCAGCGGATCCGGTTCGGGCCTCCATCGCGTCGGCGGCCATGCCGACATCGGCCCAGATGCCCCAGTTGACGGACAGAACCCGCGTTTTGTCACCCGCGCGGGCGCGGGCATAGGCATTCAGATAGTCATTGGCGGCCACATAATCGACCTGACCTACAGGCGCCGTCGCAGTTGAACTGGACGAGAACAGAACAAGCCAATCAAGGGCGCCGTCCGGGAAAATCTGGTCGATAACCTGCGTGCCATGGATCTTGGGCGTAAAGACGTCTTCGATCTCCATCATGGTTTTGGTCATGATCGGAGCGTCATCAATCAGACCCGCCGCATGGATCACACCGTTGATCTGGCCAAATTCCTGTGTAGCGCTTTCCACGCAACGGCGCATCTCTTCCACATTGCTGACATCGACCGACATCGAAAGCACTTTACCGCCGGTCGCTTCCAGCTTTTCGATGGCGCGGATACGACGGGCGGTCTTGTCCTGTGGGGCCGAGTTGTTCAGCACGGTGGCCCATTGGTCCCGTGGCGGCAATTCACCGCGCGCAAGCAGGACGATATTTGCATTCACCTTCGTAATCAGCGCCTCGGCAAGCGTCAGGCCGATGCCGCCAAAACCGCCGGTGACCAGATAGGTGCCACCATCGCGCAGGGGCAGGTCATCCAGAGACGGCTCTGCCAGAGCCTGCGGGCGATACCCCTGTTCAAACCGCTTGCCCGCACGTATCGCCGCTGTGAACGAGGCGGGCGGGGCCAGCAGGTCTTCCAGCACCTGATCCGTCAGGCCATCCGGCAATGCAGGGGCGCGTCGTTTGCCCGCGTTTTGCGGCAAATCGATATCCAGCAGCGCACAGGTCAGGCCAGGGAATTCACGCGGGATCACGCGAGTCGGGCCGGTGACAGTTGCTTTTTCCGGATAAGGCAGCGCCTCATCACGGACCTGTAATGCGCCCGAGCTGAGGACATGGAGATGCAAAGGCATCGGCAGGTCTTCATCCCCGATGGCCTGCGCCAGGAAGAACAGGCTGTAGAAACCTTGCTCCAGATTGCGGTGAAAGAAGCTGCCACCGGGGCGGAAGGTCTCGGCCTGTGTCAGAAGCCAGCCATGCACAATCCGGGTCGGGATGCGTTCCTGCGCGACCAGATCGCGGATCAGCGCATCATAGCTTTCGCGTCCGCGTTCCGGGGCAAGTTGATAGTGATCCTCGCTGATGCGTGCAAAAGCATCACCGGTCGTGACCGAGACAACCTTATGTCCTGCCTGTCGCAAGCGCGCAGTCAAATCGGCACAAAGCCCGGCCTCATCCGCAAAGATCAGCCAACTTTCCTGCGCGGCATCCGACAGATCACCGGTAACATCGACGTCGCAGGCCGCGTATTTCGGTGTCCACGCAACGCGGTATCCCCAATCGGCGCTGTCTTCGGTCCGCATCAGCCATTGGCTGGCCGTATCGGCCTGTGTTTTACCGGGTTCGATGAAATAGGGCGAGCGCTGGAATGCATACGTGGGCAGAGGCACCCGGTTGCGGCGCGCCTCGCCCCAGATCTGTTCCCAGTCAAACGTGCCGCCCAAAGCCCAGATCCGGCCCAGCATGGCCATGAAATAGGCATCGTCAGCCACATCATCATTCGGATGCCGCAGGCTGCTGATCACCTGATTGGCGTCCACCTTGTCATGCTGGCCGGTCAGCGAGGCCAGCGCCTTGCCCGGGCCGACCTCGATGAAGATACGCTCGGGGTTTTCGGACAGCGTGGTGATGCAGTCGGCAAAATGCACGGTGTTGCGCAGATGGCCGACCCAATATTCGGGATCCGTGGCCTCGGCCTCGGTGATCCAGTCACCACTGCGGTTTGAAGGGAAGGGGATCTGCGGCGCCTTCAACTCGATCGAGCGCAGATAGTCGCCGAATTCCTGCAGGATCGGCTCAAGCATCCTCGAATGCGCGGCGATATCGATTGGGATACGCTGACAATCGACACCCTGATTGCGCAGGCGCTCCTCCAGATCATCCAGAGCGGCTTGAGGTCCGGTGGCAACGCTGAGGCTGGGGGCGTTGACGGCGCCCAGATCGAGGTCATCGCCCAGAAGCGGCCTCAGATCGTCGGCGGGCAGGGGCACGCTCAGCATGCCGCCAGCAGGAACCGTATCGAACAGGCACCCGCGCAGATGCACCAGACCGATACAATCCTCGAACGACATCACACCGGCGACACAGGCGGCAGTGTTTTCACCCATCGAATGGCCGACCAGCGCGGTGGGGGTGACGCCCCATTCCATCCAAAGCTGCGCCAGCGCATATTCTGTGATCATGATTAGCGGCAGCTGCACCGAGGGTGTTTTCAGCCGCTCATCTGCCGCCTCTTCCTGACCCTGTTCTGGCAACCAGATCGCACGGATGTCGTAGTCAAGCTTGGCCTGCAGAATATCCAGACCGCGGTCCATCCAGTCGGCAAAGACCGGCTCAGTTTCATAGAGGTCCCGTGCCATTCCAGCATACTGCGCCCCACCGCCAGGGAACATGAAAACATGCTCGGGCGCGTCCGAGATCACCGTATGGGTGAACACCCGACGCGGATCGTTTTCCTCCAGAATGGCCGCAGCCTCTGCGTGGGTTTCAGCAACGATCACACGACGCTTTTCAAACCCGCGCCGCCCGTTCTTCAGTGTCCAGGCGATGTCTGCCAGATCCTGATCGGAATTGCTCCGCAGATGTTCGGCCAGCGCCGCGCTGTTGGCATCCAGTGCTTTCTTGCCGCGCGCAGAGAGCGTGAGGATTTGAAACGGCCAGTCCGAAGGCTCGGATGCAGCCCGCTCGGGCGCTTCTTCCAGAATGGCATGTGCATTGGTCCCGCCAACGCCCAGAGAATTGACCCCTGCACGGCGCGGGCCTTTGTGCGATACCCAATCGGTCAGCGTGTCATTCACTCGGAACGGGCTGTTTTCGAAATCAATCGCCGGGTTCGGCTTTTCGTACCCGAGGCTGGGCGGAATCTGCCTGTGATGCAGTGCCAGCGAGGTTTTGATCAGGCTGGCGACCCCGGCGGCGGTATCCAGATGGCCGATATTGGTCTTGACCGAACCCAACCGGCAGAAACCGGTCTCTTCCGTGGTTTCCGAAAACGCCTGCGTCAGGGCGGCCACTTCAATTGGGTCACCCAGATAGGTGCCTGTGCCGTGGCATTCGATATAGTCCACCGTGTCGGCCTGTACATCGGCCATGATATGAGCTTCGGAAATCGCCGCGGCTTGGCCATCGACAGACGGCGCTAAATATCCGGCTTTGGCAGCACCGTCATTGTTGATCGCCGTGCCGCGGATCACGCCCCAGATATGATCCCCATCCTCAATCGCGTCGGACAGACGGCGCAGGACAACGGCGCCCGCGCCCGATCCGAATACAGTGCCTTGCGCCCGATGGTCGAAAGCATGGCAGTGGCCATCCGGCGACAGCACTTCGCCCTCTTTATAGACATAACCCCTGTTGTGGGGCAGCTCGATCGTGACCCCTCCGGCAATTGCCATGTCGCACTCGCCGGTCAGCAAGGCCTGCGCTGCATAATGGGTTGCAACCAACGAGGTCGAACACGCGGTCTGCACATTCACGCTCGGCCCTTTGAGGTCGAGGATATGGCTTAGCCGGGTCGACAGGAAGTCCTTGTCATTTCCGGTATGGCGCAGCAGGAACATGCCCACATCGTCGACCAGATCCCGGTTCGAACAGACGTTAAAATAGAAATAGCTGCCCATACCGCATCCGGCAAAGACGCCGATGGGACCGGTGAAGTTTTCAGGCGGATGGCCAGCGTTTTCCAGCGCCTCCCAGGCCACCTCCAGAAACTGGCGGTGCTGCGGATCCATGATGGCGGCTTCTTTGGGCGACAGCCCGAAAAACTCGGCGTCGAACTCTTCGAACCGATTCAGGGGCGCGGCAAACGGCACATAGTCCGGCCGTTCGAGCAGATGCGGGGTTTCGCCATTGGCAAGAAGCTGCTCTCTGCTGAGTTGGCGGATCGATTCAACCCCCTCGCGCAGATTGGACCAATAGGTTTCAATCGAAGACGCGCCGGGCAGATGTGCGGCCATGCCAACGATTGCGATGTCGCCGTCCCTGGCAGAAATACTCACTGTAGAACCATCCATTAATAAACCGGTTTGAGTTTATGACCCGCTGTGGGGATTGCCAAACGAAAGTGGTAGGCTTGTGCGGAATTTTCGGGCCTCTGCTGCACGCGCCCCCCATCATTGTGGTGCATGGGCTTTATAACACTAAGAAAATGCTGAGTTTGAACCTCGGGTCCAGAAATTTCAGGATTGGCGAGCACTCATTGATGGTTTCCAAATGCTCTACAATCTGAGGTAGGAAAGCGTATTGCGCCAGTCCGGAATGGCCATAGACTGGCGCGGTGCAACCGCGCTGTAGTTGGGAGTATCCGCTTAGATACCAGTGGCGCGAACGACTACGCCAACTGTCGAATACAGAATGCCCAGATCGGTTTTGAGATTCAGATTTCTGGCGTAAGAAGTGTCGAAATCGGCGCGGCTTGCAAAGGAACTGGCATTGCGTTCGGACACTTGCCAGGAACCAGTCATGCCGGGACGCAGCGAGAAATATGCCTCGCCCGGATACAGCTTCTGCTGTTCGGGAAGCATCGGGCGCGGTCCGACCAGGCTCATTTCTCCGATCAGAACGTTCCACAGCTGCGGCAATTCATCCAGAGAGGTCTTGCGAAGCGCATGGCCAAAAGGTGTAATCCGGGGATCGCTCCTCAGTTTTTGCGTTTCGTCCCATTCGCGGCGCGCTGCCGGGTTTTCAGACAGATAATCTTCCAGCATCAACTGTGCATTCGGAACCATCGAGCGCAATTTCCACATCTTGAAAATCCGACCGTCGCGGCCGACGCGGGATTGCGCATAAAACGGGTTCGATCCATCGCGCGCGATGAGAAGTGCCAGCACCAGAACGACAGGTGCCACAATTGGCACGGACATCACGACGATCACCAGATCAAACAAACGTTTGAACACACTGCGATAGATCTGCGTGGTAGTGTTGGCTGTCCGACCGGTCTGAATAACAGAACCACAGGTTCTGGCATCGGCGCGAATGTTCGTATCTTGAATAGACATATCAACCTTTAACCTTAAGCCAAATCTGGCTTCACCATTACGCTGCAATCCGTGGGGCGAAAAATATCCCCGTACAATTCGGACTGCCACAGACACGATATACTACGAAACTGTGCCTCAAGTACGTGAACAAGTTTATACAGTTTTTAGCGGCATCTCAAAGTGTGAATCTGGTCTGGATGACATTTTTTCGCCTTATTTGCAGCACAATTGAGTACTTTCTCTGCCATTGTTCCTTGCAGCCCTTACGCAAACAATTCTGAGTTGAGGTTCAGTTCTTTGCTCTGCCTATGCGCAATCGCTCAACAAAAAATTGCTCTTTAGCTCCGGGCTCGAATCAGCCGTTGCAGGCTGATTCGCGTTGTTGGTTGTCGTGCGACGAAAGCCTGCCAATTCTGGCAGGCTCTGCACTGATCGTGAGGTGATTTTATGTCAGGCGAGGCGCTGACGCTGGCGTTGACGCATCAGGCCAAACCCAGCCAGGCCACCAATCAGCAACAGGGCTGTTGACGGCAGCGGGACCGCAGCAATCGTCACGCTTGAGACCACGAAATCATCATTGTTGCCGAATGCCGCAACGGAAAATCTGCGGGCGATTGTGTTGTCGCCGAAAAAGAACGTTCTGTCATTGGTATATTCGCCGTCACGGCCATCTCCACGCACATCAATCCAGGCGTCGTCGTCATCGCGTCGCCACCCCGACCTGTCCTCCCGATAGGCTGTGAAACTGGCGAATGTGACCGACACCAGCTCAACCGCGGAATCGAAGGTGAATGTCAGCCAGTCATCGCCATAAAGACCATCAAGCCGTGTGTTGTCATCGAGCGAGCCGTTATCAACGCCAATCCCGTTACGATGCCCTGTGATGGTCGAGAACAGACCACCATAGACGGTTGAGCCAGACCAGACAGAACCCGAAACGCCACCTTCATCGAAAGTTGCAGCGCGTGAACCTACACGGTCGAGGTCGCCACCGTTGGCGCCAGTAAAGTCCAGAGTTACAGGAGTGGCATTCGATGCGGTCGCGATACACGCGACGGCAGATGCAATAGCTAGAAGCTTTCTAAGCATGGCGGGCACTGACCTAAACCAGATAAATCGATAACACTGGCCCGAACTTGTCAGAAAGTAGTCTCAGTTACCAACCAAAACTTTGAATTTTGACAAAAAAGTGTCCTTAGGTAAGACGCATCGCATATTGAGTGCACGATCACAGCCTTTATTGCCGTATTGTTTCAGAAAACGCCCCAATAGTTCGATGACGGCGAGCATATCGAATAGGATTGTCGCACCCGGATGACCTCATGTCTTTTCAGCCGTTATTTCAGAAGAAGCTCAAGATATTCGCCATAGGTGGATTTTGCGAACAGTTGCGCGCGCTCGGCCAGGGCCTCGTCATCAATCCAGCCATTGGCCCAGGCAATCTCATCGAGGCTCCCGGTTTGCATGCCTTGCCGGTCGGTCAGGGTGCGTACAAAATTGCTGGCATCCAGCAGTGATCCATGCGTGCCCGTATCCAGCCACGCAAAGCCCCTACCCATGGTCTGAACGTCCAGCCGCCCTTCGGCCAGATAGGTTTCGAGCAGCGAAGTAATCTCAAGCTCACCGCGCGCGGAGGGTTGAACTTGTCGGGCGCGCGCAGGTGCATCCGCATCCAGAAAATACAATCCCGTAACCGCATAATGCGACGGCGGCACCTTGGGTTTTTCGATGATGGCGCGCGCTTTGTTTCCATCGAAATCGACAACGCCATAGCGTTCGGGATCAGCCACGCGATAAGCGAATACCGTGCCGCCCTGATCCTGCGCATCGGCAAGACGCAAAAGGTCGGGCAGGCCATGACCGAAGAAGATATTGTCACCCAAGATCATCGCGGATGGCGCACCGGCCAGAAACTCTTCGGCCAGAATATAGGCTTGCGCCAGACCATCAGGAGAGGGCTGCGTGATCCAGGTCAGGGACAGGCCATATTGACTGCCATCGCCCAACAGACGCTGAAACTGATCCTGATCCTGAGGTGTGGTGATGATTGCGATCTCGCGGATATCGGACAGCATCAGGACACTGAGCGGATAGAAGATCATCGGCTTGTCATAGATCGGCAGCAATTGCTTTGAGACCGCCATGGTGATCGGGTAAAGCCGTGTGCCGGATCCTCCGGCAAGAATAATACCTTTGCGCTGCATAGCTTATCCTCTCAAAATTCAGCCCCCTGCGGACTTCAGTTCGGCCAGAACATTGTTTAGGCCAACTTTCCAATTGGGGCGCGAGATCTTATGTATGTCCATCAACCGCGAACAATCGAGCCGCGAATTCAGCGGCCTTGCCGCCGTGGTCGGGTAATCCGTGGTCGGGATATCATCGATCTGAGTGGTCAGACCCGCTTGCGACACAATCTCACGTGCGAAATCAGCCCAACTGACATCTGGCGCGCCCGAGTATTGAAACACGCCGCCTTCGGTTGCGGGGCCGGCCTTGGCTATCGCCAATAGCGTCTCGGCGATGTCGGCGGCGGGTGTCGGGCCCCCGATCTGGTCTGCCACGATGGTCAGCGTGTCCCGGGTTTCCGTCAACCGCAGGATGGTTTTCACAAAGTTCTTCCCATGAGCGGAAAACACCCAGCTTGTACGCAGAATGGCGTGCCAACCTCCGGCTTCGGCGATCTGGCGTTCCCCGTCGAGTTTGGTGCGGCCATATATCCCCAATGGGCCGGTCCGGTCTTCGATGGCGCGCGGGGCATCATCTGATCCGTCGAATACATAGTCGGTCGAGATGTGCAGGAAAGGCAGGCTGCGTGTTGCTGCCGCCCGTGCCATGGCCCCCGGCGCATCCCCATTGACCAGTTGAGCCAGATCGGGTTCGTCTTCGGCCTGATCGACCGCCGTATAGGCGGCAGCATTGATGATCACGTCTGCGTCTGTAGAGAAAATCGTTTCGGCACAGCCCCTTGGGTCGGACAAATCAGCCCCGGACCGATCCAACGCTTCCAGTGTAATACCTTGGGCGAGCGACCGTCTGCGCAGCTCGGATGCCACTTGACCGTTATAGCCGAAGACGAGTGCCTTCATCGCGCCATCCCGAGCCGTTCGCCCACGCCGCTGCGGGATTGCAAGGCATTGAGCCATGCGTCGTTGTCCAGATACCACTGCACGGTCTGCTCAAGACCTGTCTCGGGTGTGTAGGAAGGGCGCCAATTCAGCTCTTCCCGAATGCGTGTCGGATCAATGGCATAGCGGCGGTCGTGACCAGGGCGGTCAGTGACGAAAGTGATCAGATCGGCATAAGGTGCATGGCCCGGTTTCAACCGGTCCAGAATGGCGCAGAGCATCCGGACCAGATCGAGATTTGTCATCTCATTCTCGCCGCCGATATTGTAACTGCGGCCCAGTTCGCCTTTTTCCAGCACCAACAACAGCGCCTCGGCATGGTCTTCGACATGCAGCCAGTCGCGAATGTTGTCACCCGCCCCGTAAATCGGGATCGGTTTGCCGGACAGTGCATTCAGGATCACCACGGGGATCAGTTTTTCCGGAAACTGATAGGGGCCGTAATTGTTCGAGCAATTGGTCAGCACGACAGGCAGACCGTAGGTCTCGCGCCAGGCCCGGACCAGGTGATCCGAGCCCGCCTTTGACGCCGAATAGGGCGAGTTGGGCTGATAGGGGCTGTCTTCGGTGAAAAATCCGGCCTCGCCCAAAGAGCCAAAGACTTCGTCGGTTGAGATATGGTGAAACCGGAACGTCTCAGGGCGGCCTGCATCCATCCAATAGGCGCGGGCCGCTTCCAGCAACACATATGTCCCGGTCACATTGGTGTCGATAAAGGCTGCAGGACCGTCGATCGATCGGTCAACATGGCTTTCGGCGGCCAGATGCATGATCGCGTCGGGCTGATGTTTGCGCAGGATTTCAGACATCGCTGCGGCATCCCGGATATCCGCATGTTCAAACACGTAGTCAGGCGACTCTGATACGGAAGCGACGTTATCCAGACAGGCCGCGTAGGTGAGGGTGTCGACATTCACGATCGAATGCCTATCGGCAATCGCGCGTCGAATAACAGCAGAGCCGATAAAACCCGCGCCGCCCGTGACCAAAATCTTCATTAACCATCCTCAATCGTAAACGGGGACTCAATGTCTCTTAAAAATGGGGCCGCATTATCTTTATCTGATATTTTTGGTTCGGCCATGTCGAGGGGCCAATTAATTCCGATATCGGGATCATCCCACCGAATGGCGCCTTCTGTTTCCGGCGCGTAAGTGTCCGAACATTTATAAACGATCTCTGTATCCGGCTCCAATGTCATGAATCCATGTGCGAAGCCTGCGGGAACCAGCAGCATCCGGCCGTTTTCAAAGCTGAGTTCTGCGCCGACCCAACGACCAAAACTCGGCGACCCCTTGCGAATATCGACGGCCACGTCAAAAAGCCGCCCGCGACCGCAGCGCACCAGTTTGGCCTGCGCGCGCGGCGGGGCCTGAAAGTGCAGGCCCCGCACCGTACCTGCGGTACCGGACAGCGAATGGTTGTCCTGTACGAACACCGTTTCGATGCCATAGCCGACAAAGCTGTCGCGGTTGTAGGTTTCTTCAAAAAAACCACGATGATCGCCAAAACGCCGGGGCGTGATCAGTTGAATCTCGGGGATATCAAGAGGTTTTATGTCCATTATTCCAAACTTCTCGTTCCACGGTTCTGAAGGTCGCCACTCAGTATTGCAGAGACAGTTGTTTGTACCGTCCGGGTTTTTGTCAATGACTTAAAGGTGATGTGCCGGCTGCCGTGGCGCCTGGGGGCGGCGGAACAAATCGGGGCAATTCGGGTAAAATGTCTCGGGTGGCTGCGTCTAGGCGCGTCTTGGCTTGTGCCATCGCCTCGCCCCCGGTGCCCTCGATCGGTGTAATTAGGCGGATCAGGGCGCTGTCGTTGCGCCGGTTGAGAACTTTGCCCTTCAGCAGCTGCAGTTTCGCCCGAAAGCCGGATGCCGTGCGCTGGCCTTGTTGCTCGAACCAGTAATAGACAAGCATGCGGGTCTCGCCCTGCTGGATGATCGCCTGATTCAAGGTAAAGGTCTGATCGCCGGCGATCAGCGCATCGACCTGTTCCAGTTGGGCAATCTCCCAACCGCCACCCGGCAAGCAGACCTCGGGAGAGTGAACGCCTCCCTGGCTCTGATCCGCGTACCACGCCATGAACAGATCGACAGGATTCAGATCTCCTGGTCGCCGCAACTCTGCCGAATAATAATCATCGGCTGCGAGAACCTGTGCGACTGCTGGATCGAGAACGCGGGCCGGGCCGCTTTGCCAGTCATTGATACGGTCTGGGAACAGCGCAAACGGGTCGCGCGCAATGGGGGTCGTGGTGTCGCGCGAAGGGAGGGCTGACCAGAGGATCGCCACTGCCACGGACATCGCCGCGCACCCAATCAGCGCGGCTGAGGGCTGAATATGTCGTATCCGGGCCGCCTGCAGCAGCAGCCCGCTTGTGTCCAGATCCAGTGCTTCGACCAAACCCATCTTGTCACGCCGCAGAAACAGCATCAGCCACGCCAGTGCGAACAGTAGCAGGATGCAGGCGACGAAGATCACCCAGCCTTCGAAGAAATGAGAAAACCCTTCGACATACTCTATGCCATACGTGTTTACGATCAGCCCGGCCAAGGCGATGCGGACCGAGTTCATGAAAACCGTGATCGGTGCGGCGGCCAGTAACAGCACGGCTTTGTGCCAGGTCGGCCCACGATACAGCACCGCAAAAATGTAGGAAAAGCTCAGGATCGGAAACAGATACCGCAGCCCGGAACAGGCCTCGGCCACATGCAGCTTGTAGACCCCGAGATCAATGATGTTGCCTTCAAGAAACACCGGTACGTGCAGGAGCCGCAGAAAGTAAACGCCAAGTTCCGACGAAACCCCCTGCAAATATGTTGAAACCCCGTAATAAAGGCCGACGGGCAGAGGCAGCATATAAATCAGATGCACGACCGGCGGCCAGAAGTTGCGCCCGCGCTGCCATCCAAAGCTGATCAGTAATATGGCTCCGACCCACAGGATCATCGCATAGGCTACAATATCGCCGATCTGGATCAGCTTTCCTGCAATTGCCAGGCACAGGGAAAACACAAACAGGATCACACCCGGTTTGCGGTCGGGCAGCGGACCGGTGATGACCGGCACCGTTTTGAGTTGTCTCAGAAACAGCAGCGCAGACAATACCGGGATGAGCGGTCCGTGACTGTATTCGGGCAGGCTCCAGGCGTCGAACAGTTCATCGATGCCGTCCTGAAACAGGATGAACGAGGCAACCGTCATCACGATCAGCCAGAACATACCCCAGCCCGACAGGGACGAAAGGCCCGTGCTGATGCCGTTGGTTGATTGGGGAACCGATACTTTCTCCAATGCTCTGGGGCCTCTGTGATGAAACAAACAACTGATTAAACCTGCGGGCGCAGTGTAGCGAAAACGGCTGAAAAAGCCACGCGCTTTTGTCTGGCGGTGCTCACCTCATGGTGAGATCTGGTGCGAAGTATTTGCCAGATGAGCCAAAATCCGGACAGTTTATTCCGACCATCGCCGGATCAGCTTTAAGGTGAAAACCGCCCCAACGCGGCAGCCAGTGTTTGTTGCAGAATCTTCAACTTGCCGGAAAACCCCGCGATCTTGGTCGGGGTCTTGCCGCTCTTGGGATAGCTGCGTGACACCGGAACCTCGGTGACACGCAGCCCTAGCTGCCCGGCGCGCACACTGAGGTAGAACAATAGCTCATAAGCGTTGAACACATCACGGAACGGCTGCACGGCTGGATTGAGCAGATAGCGCGCGGAATAGGCGCGATAGCCGTTTGTTGTGTCGGTCAGCTTCGAGCCCGATGCCAGACTCAGCATCGGCGCGTGGATCATGCGATTTGCCATCGTGCGTTCAAGCGGCGTGTTTGCATGGGCACCATCCGGATGATAGCGCGAGCCCTGAACATAGTCGTAACCCTCCGACATTTTCTGCAGGAACAAGTGAACCGCATCCATGCCGTCCTTCCCGTTCCCATCCACGGTCACGATGCTTTGGTACCCTTGCTTCAACGCCCACGCATAAGCCATGCGAAGTTGAGCGCTGAGTTTTCCGGGCCCGGTTTTGGTCAATCTTGCGCGTACGCCCACGTCCCGCAGGAAATCCTCTTCCAGCGAGCCGTCGGTAGATCCGCCATCGGCAATAATGATATCAATCGGGTGGTTTAGCGCGGCAAGATTGCGCAACTGCCCTTGAATCCGTTCACCCTCGTTCAGGACAGGTATCACCAGCACAGCGTCATGCTGTTTCGGGCTCAACTCTAGGCTATCGAAGTCCGGCACCTGCCAGCTCGCGTCATCAACGGTGGCAAGCGATGGCGCAGCGTCCTGATATTCGGTGTCGGTATTGGGGGACATCCAATCATTCTCCAGATGTTGATTGGGGCTGATCGTCGCGTTGAAAAACCCAGTGTTTTGAAAGTAAAAAATTGGCGGTGAAAGACACACCGACCGCCAGGCTCAAGATCACCATAGGCGCCGTTTGTGCAGGAAGCAGGGCGGCCAATACCCAGACCGCCGCGGCCCGGACCGCCATAGTGACGCCTAGCGCGCCCAGATAGCGCAATCGCCGCGAGCCGGCGCCTTTCGCCTTTTGCCCGGCAAAGGCCCAAAGATCGAGAACGACAAAGTTAAAGATCGCACCGCAGGCCACACCGATCACGGCGGCCAGTTCAATCGGGACACCAATCGCCAACACGCTGCGCGCGGCGGCCAGATCGACGATCAGACCAAGCGCCACAGTGGCGCCGTATCGCAGGAACTCATGCCGATTCCGTGACATGGCCGTTTCCGTCCGCAAGGATATATCGAAAGTCCGCTTGCTTCAGCGCATCGTGCTGCGTGCGCAGATGGGAAAACAGATCATAAATATTGTCGATCTTGCCACCCAGCACAGACGTGACCCGACCGCCGCGTGGTTCTTCGTGGACAAGAATTGGGCGTCCGTCGTCAACTTCATTCTTTACCAGAACCGTTTTGACATCATAGATCGACTCTCCGCCCGAAATGCCCCCAACGCAAGGCAGATACCGGGACGCGTCCAGAACCATGTGTCGAAGGCGACTTTCAGGCTCAAGCCGGGCGAAAGCGTCGTAGGGTGAAACCGGTCTTGATTGATCCGTCCAACTGACATGCGGAGTGTAACGCACATGGGTCAGCGAATACTTTCCTGCTGCTGGATAGGGCATGAGCGAAAAGAACGGCCCATCCATCACCGTGACCGCATAGCCCTGCATCTCGTCGGGCGGATCAACGAGGGCAAGCTCTGTCATTTCGTGTTTAAGACGCGCCTGAGGCAGACCGGATTGACGGAGCACATGGTTGATCTGGGCATAGGTAACGTTGAAGACGTGGTCTGCAAGAATTTCGCTGCCATCCGACAAATGAACGACCGCCGCTTGTGCATCTGAGTTGTCGTCGATGGACAAGACCTCGGTCCCAAGCCGCAAATCGAGATTGAGCGCATCCATCCGGGACGCCAGTTGATTGGCCAGGACAGAGTAGTCAAAGGCAAACTCATCCGCGCGAAAAACCGCCTCGATCCGGTCGTCATCGAACATTGCGGTTTCCTGACGGGATGCCAATGCAATCGGGGCCTTCATATTCTCGAACATTTTGCGAAAGCGATTGGCGGACACTTTCGAACGTTGACGCGCCACGGCATAGAGCATCTGGAAATCAGATACGATCGCATCGGGAAAATCACTGGCGAAACGATGGCACAGCTTGCGCGATTTCAACGCGGTCAGCATCGAGCGGGGGTAATGAAAGCCCGAGTGCAAGCGCGCCTGATTGACCCGCGATGCGCGCGTCATGATCTCGGATCCTGCCTCGACCAGAACGACATCCCGCGTAGTTGAGCGTAGGAACAGGGCCAGGCAACAACCATAGAACCCGCCGCCGATCACCAGATACTTGACGCGTCGCGGCGATGTCACGACGCACCACCCGCCGAACGCTTCTGTATCAATGGGGTGGGCGCGAGGGCATCTTGCCGATCCTCAAGCTCTTCGGTGCCATCGGTATCGACATTGAGCGCATTCGACACGCTTTCAAACAGATCAACCGAGCTCCGCTCGGCCACCAGATAATCGATTGTACGACCGCGTATGATTTCCATCGCTTTGCGCAAGGTGATGCAAATCGCAAACAGAGCGGCCCCCAGAAAAGAGAGCATACCCGAAATCGACAGCGACAAGGTGGTCCAGCCTTCTGCGATATCCGTTTTGGTCAGGTATATGACCACCACATAGATCGCAAAAAACACTGCGCTGACAAACATGAAGGCAGAAAACAGGGCCACCGCGCTTAACAGCGAGGGGCCCGCTTCGGTCACCATTCGCAGAAGCAGGTCAGACCGGCTGGTCATGCGCGCCGTCCAGGTGGATTCGTGAACTGTTACGGCATCTTTGACGTCAGGCGCGCGCCGAAGCACCGTCAGTGAGTTGTCGCGAGGCGGGAAGCGCAGGGCCAGCACGGGGTTTGCATCGTTAAGCAGGCGGTTCAGGGCCGTACGCGGTATCGTGATGGTCTGCATGTCGCGGGTGCTGGCCTGAAATCCGCTGGCACGGCCAAGAATTGCGATGAAAGGTTCGGCCATCACCATGGCCTTGCGCTGACCCAAGACAACAGCGTTGCGGTCCTGTGCTTCGTCGATCATTGCGGGAATATCGAAGCTGTTCACCTCGTTCACCGATGTGATGATCACAAAGTCTCCGATTGCCTCCGAGGCGGCAATGACCCGGCGTTGACTGTTGTCCAACCCGCGTACCACCGACAGATAGCGCACGTTCGGGACCGTGACCAACGCCTCTTCCAAGGTGGTATCGTATCCGGTTTCGTTGACGACGAGTATTTCCCAATAGCGGTAACTGTTCTTCAACATTTCCGCAGTCGCCGCGATTTGCGAAACCGCAATGTCGGGGGCGTAGGCGTCTGTGAAGCATACAGAAATCAGTATGTCGTCGCGCAGCTTTGGTCCGCTCATGGGTCACCTCCGCTGATGCGACGAGCCGCCGACAGGTTTCTCAGACCGGTATCCAGGCCAGCCAGCCCATCCTCGGGACGACGCATTTCTATCGAAACCGCGCGTTGGTATCCAACTGTGTGCAGGGTGTGCAGCACCAGTGCCGCATCTTCCGGGCTTGCAGGTGCGGGGGCGAGAAAAGGTTCGCTGATGTGGACATGGCTGAGCATCGGGCTCGCCGTAGTCAACTGATCCTTGACCCGATCAAATGTGCCGGTCAGCAGCGTCGCACCAACGTCGAAATTCAGCATGATTGCAGCATGATCAGCGCGTTTCACGAAATCAAGCGTTTCATCGGGCGTTATCAGGAAATTGGTGTCATATTCGGCGGGGTTGCACTCCATCGCTATTCTTGTGCCCGCAGCTGCGGCGGCGTCAGCGAGCGGTCTCAGAATTTCGATGGCTTTGTCGACAGCAGCGTCCGATTGCATCTCCGGCGGTCGCTGGCGCTGTTTGGGTGAGCCCATCACAAGATTGGGTATTTCGAGCCGTCCTGCCAAAGTGATTGCGCGTTTCAATCCCCGTTCAAAGGCCACTCGTCCAGTATCTTCGCCGAATAAATCGGCGCCTTCGACGCCGAAAAGCAGAGACTGCATCGAAACGAGTGTCAGCCCGAAATCTTCAAGCTCGGCCCGGACTGACGTGATCTCAGCATCGGTTGGCTCGAACGGGTCGTCTGCAGTGTTGAACAGCAGGCCAGGGGCGATCTCTAGCCCAGTAATGCCCTCAGCCTGTAGCCTGGCATAGGCATCGTGGCGATCATCTGCGGTCCAGGCGATATTTGAAACGGCATATTGCATTGCTCAACCTTCCATCGAGGCTGAGAAGAAGCTGGTCAGTGCCGCCAATACGTCGTCGCCGGAGCGATTGTATGAGCCGTTTTGGCCGAAAAGCCCGGCGTGTTGAGTGCGCATGTCTTCCTGGTGAAGCTTCCCGGCAGTTTCGGGCATGTCCCGTCCGACGAGGGCACGGTGCACTTCGGACGCCATAAGCGGCTCTGGCGCAAGGTGCAGAACGTCCAGACCGGCATCCAGCGCACGATCGATATCTGTTTTCAGCCGCGCCATTTCATAGAACTGATAAGTGGTTTGGCGATTGTGGAACATGACGGCGTTGATGCCGAGTTTATCCGCTTCCACCGTCAGCGCTGCACGATCTGGCAGTTCCGCCAATGCTGCGCGGTCGATCACGTACATGCCAAGCGTATCATCAGTGGAATAGATGGCGCTGAGCGGTGACACCAGCGAGGCTGGAAGCTGGGTTTCCAGCTTTTCATAAGCGGCCGGGTTCAACATGGTTGGTAAGGGATTCATCAGGTCGAAGATAAAGTTCTTCATCAGACCGGGCCCGAACAGGGCAGGCAAGCGGGCGATCAGGCATTGTTGGAAATGGGCCTGGCAGGCTTGTTCCAGCCTTCTGCGATTAACGCCATAGGCAACGCTTTCCTGATATTTCGCATTGGCCTCGGAATAGCCGCCATCGAAGCGGTCCAGCACTGCAATCGTCGAGATCAGTACGAATCTGCGGGCCCGCATCCGTGAAAGCGACGCGATCAGGGCGTCGATGCGTTGCGCGTCGCGGTCCGGATATCTGTTGGCCTCAAACATCGAGCCGGGCGCCGCAGCGCAATAAAGCGTATCAAAGCGCTGATCTTCGGCGTTCTGCACGGTGCGAGAGTTGAAACCACGCGCGTCCGGCAGTGCCCGCGCGAGGGTTGATCCGACAAAGCCCGAATGCCCCAGAATGCCGATATCAGATTGTAACGCCATGGCCAGTTGGTCTCCAATCGGCTTCATACTCATAACTTACACTGCGGGCGAACCGCGGTGACACATAATACATCAGGACCCGGTAATCTCGGACCAGCCTGTCGGCTGTCTTTTGGGTCCCGCTGACGATGATGCCGAAACAATCGGGCATCGTCACAAGTGGAGTAAGCCCCGGTTCCGGTTCTGTCAAAGAGAAAGAACAGGGCAACAAACCCGTCCAATCGGTGTTTTATTAGGGTTTCGGCCAGGCTGGCTAAGTAAGAATTTTGGCCTTGGCGGCGTTCACACTGAATGCGCCCCGACTCATTAACAGCACTATCTCTTCACAATCGCGGGTTGCGGGCATTATTGTTTCCGTTTCTCATTGATCAGTCATAATTGATTTTGAATATTTTTCAGCGGCTCTGCCCGCAATGCAGGCTTCAAACCGGCTATCATCTCAGGCGATACTTCCTGCTGAGGGTGACAGAGAGCCCGTCTTTATCAAGTGAAGGCCTCGCTTCGTCCGGGGCCCGATCAGAGTATTTTTCACACCAAAACCCTGCAATAATTGAGATAACGTTCGCTTTGCTCAAACCCGCGTTGTGCTATGATGTGAGGTGACGGAATTTTGAGACGCTGGCCGGGGGATTCGGGTTGGTGATCTGCAACCCAATCTCCTTAGGATGGCAGATCTTGTAAGCGTTGCTCGTAAAACCGCTTAAGTTGTGGCCTAAATCACATGCGTTTGCTACGACAGGGTGTAAATAAAGTGTAGTAGTAGTTTAGAGTGCAGCGCTAACAGGCCTGAATTCCCGAACCATGCTGGGGATACCCGAGGGTTCAGACATGTCGGTGCAAGTAAATGAGTACGAGGATTTGAATATTCGTCCCACCCATACACCAAGCGACACCTCAAGTTCGCTTGATATTTATACCGCTCATTTCGGGTTGACCGAGCGGCCTTTTTCCTTGCTGCCCGATCCGGATTTCATTTTCTGGTCACAGGCCCATCTGCAGGCCTACACGATGCTGGAATATGGCATCCTGACACGCGCGCCGATCACCCTGATTACCGGTGATGTGGGGGCCGGCAAGACAACGCTGCTGCACCATCTTCTGAAAAGCGTCGGAAGCGATGTGAAGATCGGCCTGATCTCGAACGCCCATGGTGATCGTGGTGAGTTGTTGCGCTGGGTTTTGATGGCGCTGGATCAGCCTGCGCCTGCAGATGACACCTATGTTGATCTCTTTGCCAAGTTCCAGGCTCATCTGATCGAGGAATATGCCAAGGGGCACCGGGTGATCCTGATTTTTGACGAGGCGCAAAATCTGACCTCGGAATCTCTGGAAGAGCTCCGGATGTTCACCAACATCAATTCGAACAAGGACGAATTGCTGCAATTGGTTCTGGTTGGACAGCCCGAGCTTCAGGAAATCATCCGACAGCCAGAGATGCGCCAGTTTGCACAACGCGTGGCGTCGAGTTTCCATTTGAAAGCGATGGACCGGAAAACAGTGCGCAAATACGTGGCGCACAGGCTGGAAGTGGCCGGGGCCGAGCGCAACTTTTTCAGCCCGGCCGCGACGGATCTGATCTACGAGTCGACAAAGGGTGTACCGCGTCTGGTCAATCAGCTTTGCGATCTGTCTATGGTCTATGCCTTTACCCGCGGTCGCAAACGCGTGGTGCGGCATACGGTGGAAATGGTCCTGAGCGATGGCGCTTTTTTCGCCGCCAGTTTGAATTCAGATAATGACGGTCTGACATCATGATGAACGATATTCGGTTCTACCTATCTTTGGTTTGGCGCAGGCTCTATTTCATTGTCCCGATTGTTGTGTTCTGCACGCTTGGTGGCATCTATACAGCGTTCACTCTGCCACCGGTTTACAAAGCTCAGTCCCGGTTGGTTGTAGAATCTGCACAGATCCCCGGTGATCTGGCTTCGACAACCGTACAGGCCAGTGTCATTGAGATCCTTCAGGTCATCCAGCAACGGGTGATGGCGCGGGCCAATCTGTTAGATTTGTCGAGCCGCTTTGCGGTTCATTCCGATCAGCCAGATATGACGTCAGACGAAATCGTATGGGACATGGAAGAGCGGATTGAGCTTCAGTTACCCTTCGATACCCGAAATCAGGCTGCATTGGTAACGGTGTCATTTGCGGCATCGGATGCAGAAGTATCGGCTCAGGTCACCAATGAACTGGTTACGCAGTTTCTGCAGGAAAATGTGGCGATGCGCACAGGTGTTGCAGCGCAGACTCTTGACTTCTTTGTGCAGGAAGTCGCCCGTCTGGATGGTGAGTTGGCAGAGCAGGGCAGCAAGATCCTTGAATTCAAGGAAGCGCATAAAGACGCTTTGCCCGACAGTCTCACCTATAGCCGCGAACGGCAGTCATCATTGCAGGAACGGATATTGCAATTGGATCGCGAATTGTCGGGCCTGCGCGACCGCCGCTCCCGGCTTGTAGAAATTTACGAACGGACCGGGCGCTCGGATCTGGCCGGAGAGAGCCTGACACCGGAACAGCGTCGCCTGCGGCAGTTGCAGGATGAACGTGCCTCGGCTTTGGTCATCTATTCTCCGGATCATCCGCGCATTCGATCTCTGGACGGTCAGATTGCAGCTTTGGAGGCGGCGAATATCCAACTTGGTCTCGGCACGGAAACAGCGCCCAATTTCACGGCCTTCGAACTCCAGGTCTCTGATATCGATGGTCAGATCGATTTCATCGAGGCGCAGAAGACCGACATCAATGCCGAGTTGGAAGCTCTGGCCCGATCCATTGAAGCAACGCCGACCAATGCGATTGCCCTGGGCACGCTTGAGCGGGATTATGATAATCTGCGACTGCAATACACGCAGGCGACGGCCAGCCTTGCCGAGGCGCGTACCGGTGATCAGATCGAGGCGCAGTCCCGTGGGCAGCGCATCACAGTGACCGAGCACGCGGTGGTGCCGACGTTCCCGGCCGAACCCAGCCGAAAAAAGGTTGCGGCTGCTGGCATGGCCGCCGGTTTGGCGCTGGCTGGTGGGCTGTTTGTATTGCTTGAGGTCCTCAATTCGACGGTGCGCAGACCGGTAGATATATCCGCGCGTCTCGGGGTGCCTG
Source organism: Ruegeria sp. L12 (assembly GCF_056531745.1). Lineage (NCBI taxonomy): Bacteria > Pseudomonadati > Pseudomonadota > Alphaproteobacteria > Rhodobacterales > Roseobacteraceae > Ruegeria > Ruegeria sp. L12. The sequence goes on along the minus strand of NZ_JBQFMH010000005.1, from coordinate 196,935 downwards.
TATTTGGAACGGTGCCCTATATGTGGACGAGACACGAAATAGCTATCCGACGCGGCAAGATTGTTGCTGGGCTGTGTCTTCCGATCGCGGGGGTAGTTGCGGCTATGTACTTCATTCACCTATACTACTTGCCACTTGATCTTGTTCTCGAAAAAGTTGCTGAAAAGCTTGGCGCGACAGATTTGCTCGATCGGTTGAATCTGGGATAACGGGACGCGAAGGTTATGGAACGTATTCAAACCGCCATTCAGAAAGCCCGAGAAGCGCGACGGGTCTCGGATTCAGATGAGAAGGCGCAGACGCCTGCGCCTGTCCCGGTGGAGGCTTTAAAGCCCGAGATGCCCTCTGCTTTGTTCAAGGAAAAGCTGTGGGCAGACCTGCCGAAATACGAGTTGAAGCCGAAGCAGTTGAAGCGCGCGCGAATATATGGTCACGAGGCAACCACAGACTCTGCACCCTTTGATGTTTTGCGTACGCGTATGATGCATCAGATGCAAAGCAATAACTGGCGCCGGGTCGCGATTACTTCGCCCGGTTCTGCCTGCGGCAAGACAACGCTGTGCCTGAATCTGGCCTTTAGTATTGCGCGACAACGGAATGCGCGGTCGATGCTGATTGATCTCGACTTGCGTCGCCCATCAATCCACAAGTTGTTGCAGGCGGGTGAATATCACTTTGCTAACGCGTTGGAAGAAGAAAGCCAGCCCGAAGATCATATGATCTGTTATCAGGAAAAGCTGGCTTTTGCGTTGAACAGCCACCCGGTCCCGGACTCTGCCGAGCTACTCCAGGACAAAGATGCGGCTCATGTCATTGACCGGATGGAAGAGCGGTATCAACCCGACATTATGCTGTTCGACACGCCACCCATGCTGGCTTGCGACGATACATATGCTTTTCTCGATCAGATTGACTGCGTGCTTCTGGTAGCCGCCTCTGAGGGTACCACAGCGGACGAGCTGGAGAAGTGCAAGGAAGAGATTTCGGCGCGTTGCAACCTCTTGGGTGTGGTGTTGAATAAATGCCGCTATCTCGAGAAACTGGACAAATACGGCTACTGACGAATTTGCCTGCAGATTCCGGTGCAGGCCCGGCCTGCGCAAGGCAACATGTCATTTGGCGCGATATTCACCGCGCCAAGCGCGCCCGCAGGGCCTGTGCAATTAGTTTTGGCAATATGGCTATGCACCGTCCATAGCGTGCCGCCAGACGGCCCGGATTGCTGACCATGCGCCAGACCCATTCCAGGGCCAGTTTGCGAACCCAGGACGGGGCCCGCGTCTGGCTGCCTGCAATGAAATCAAGCCCAGCCCCAATCGAGACAAAACCACAGGTCGGGGCGAGCAGCGCACCACGTGCCGCAAGCATTTCCTGCTTTGGTGCGCCAAGGGCCAGAAAACACAGGCGCGCACCTTCTGCATGGATGGTTTCAAGGTAAGTGGCAACTTCGGGTCCGTTGGGGTCAAGCCCAAAAGGAGGCGCGATCTTTGTCACCACGTGTAGCCCGGGATTGTCCTTTTCCAATTGCTCCGCTGCACGATCCAACGTGTCCTGGGTCGCGCCGAGCAGCGCGACGGGTATGTCATGTTCGGTTGCCAGCCGCGCAAGCGGGGCGATCAGATCCGAACCGGGCATCAGTTCGATGGGTCGCCCTGCCAGACGTGACAGCCACACAATGGGATTGCCATCAGCGACGATGTGACTGTGCGCAACATAGGCTGATCGAAATTCGGGCATCTGACGCATCTTCACGATGTGATCTAGATTCAATGTGGCCAGCGTAAAGCCCTGCCTCCGATCCCAGCAACTGACGATACTTTCGAATAGCCCGGTTCTTGTGGGCTGACTGATCAGCGACAGAAACTCCGGGCCCTGCGCTGTTTGTTGCGTCGCAATGTCAGTTTCGGAATTCACAAACACTATTCCACTCTTATTGAACCAATGACCTTTGATGGCTCAGCAATGAGTTGTTGTCTATTGTTAGTTGCTGGCTTTTGCCGGGTCGGCCAAAGATGCGTTTATTGTTCCGGCGGTTTTTGCAAAGCGATTCCAAATTGCCACGCAGTGGGCGCTAAAATAACCAGCAATTGAAAAGCCGAGACAGATTTCCCGTGATGAACAATGTATTGCCGCCAATTTTCATGAAGAATCTATGAAAAAATTAATGAAAATTGGGCGACATTGGGTGTCAATTGGCCTGTGCGCGCAGAAAATCGGTCATTTTGAGCATAATCTCGGCGGAAAATTGGGCGCTCTCGGCAATGTCCCGCTTGCGTGAATAGCTTTCAGTATTTCTGGGTTGTGGGCAATTTGCCCCCTGAGTATGCCATTGTTCAGGGATGGTGAACTAGTACTTCGTTGCGTTTAAACGACCATGATTCTCGGGGGTTACAGACCGCTGGGCACAATAGGACTATGTGTGAGAGATGGCTTGCAGCTGGGCACCAGCCTCTAAAACAATGACTGCGATTCCGCAGTCATTAGCTATTTCTTATCAAAAGAGTACTCAGAATGGACACAATTCCGCCGTGGATATGTTCATTTGCCAGAGTCCCGCCGCACTTTCGCCTTTGTGTCTCCGTACCCCGTAAATCGCCACCACATCAATTGGAGCCAAATCTGGCTTTAGTTACCTGCACCAAGGATAACGTCATGAGCAGTATTGATCTTCGGAACTTCGGGATCCCGAACCAAGGTATGGGTTTCGTAACAGAATACTACGTTTTGCCGGAGTGGGTTTCCAGCTTGAGTGAAATCGACTTCGAAAGAACACCTGATGCGGTCGAGATCTCGACAGAGCTGAACACCGAATGGTCTGAAGACGCCTTTTGGGAAGGTGGCCCTGAGGATTCCTTTGCCGCGCGATATACCGGCAACCTTAATGTGATTGAGAGTGGTCTTTACACAATCCATCTGACGTCGGATGACGGTTCGGCTCTTTATATCGATGGTGAGTTGGTTATTAACAATGACGGTAACCACTACGCTCAGCTGGTCCCTGTCACGCTGGACCTGAGTGCGGGTTCGCATGAGATTGAAATCCGTTATTTTGAGAACGGCGGTGCACAAACGCTGAAGCTGGAGTGGTCAGGGCCCGATACTGACAATGAACTTCAGCTGATCGACTCCAGTGTTGTGGACTATTCCTCTTTGGCGGAGACTGAAGGGTCTGAAGAAGGCGCCGGCGAGGTCTTGGCCAGCGCAGAATCTGCGCCTGAAGCCACGGCTGAAGCGACGATCAATCAGGGCCTCGAAGCCAGATTTGTTCGGATCCAGCGTGGGGATACAAGTCTGGACCAGATCAATTTTGATGCTGATTCGATATCGGAACAGATCCTGACCGAGGTGAACTTTAAAAAGGGCAAAGAGGCGTGGTGGGACGATGGTCCAAGCAGCCGCTTCGCTGCTGAGATAACGGGCCAGCTAAACGTCGAAACTGCGGGTGAATACACGATTTACCTGAAATCGGATGATGGTTCTGCTTTGTATCTTGATGGCGAACAGATCATCGACAATGACGGGCGTCACGGGACCACAGAAATCCAGCAGACTGTGTATTTGTCCGAGGGCTCGCATGATCTTGAGCTTTTGTATTTCGAATATACAGGTGCACAGACGCTCAGGCTGTTCTGGAGCGGTCCGGATACCGATGGAGACAAACGCATAATTCGGGGCGACAGCCTGAGCCATGGCGAGCCTGTTACTGATACTACAGGCGATCAGGACGGAACCGACGCCACGGACGGCACCGATACCACAGACGATACGGATCAGGGCGGTCAGGACGGTACTGACACGACGGACGGAACCGATACCACGGATAATACGGATCAAGATGGGCACGACGGCGGTGACACCACGGATGACACCGATACTACGGACGGGACGGATCATGGTGGCAACGACGGTACCGACACCACAGATGATCAGTCATCTCAAAGCCGAGGCCTTGCCGCGCAGTATTTCGTATTGCCTACCGCGGCGTGGAGCCTCGCGGATATCGATTTTGATGCGACGCCAGACGCAACAGGCTCTGTATCAGAACTGAACTTCCAAAGCTCCAATGATCCCTTCTGGGAGAGCGGTGTGCAGGATGAGTTCGCGGCGCGTTATTTTGGCACACTGAATGTGGCAGCGGCCGGAACTTACACGATTTATCTGACGTCTGATGATGGCTCTGCGCTTTATCTGAATGGTGAGCAGGTTATCAACAATGACGGCGCCCATGCTGGCGTAACCGTCCCGGTCACACTTGATCTGGAAGCGGGCGAACACGACATCGAAATCCGGTATTTCGAGATTTGGGGCGAACAGGTCCTCAGATTGGAATGGAGCGGTCCTGATACAAACGGGGCGACCGAAGTTATCTCGGGCGACAGTCTGACGCATCCGGCAAACGGCGCGGATGATACGGATCATTCCGGGCACGACGGTACCGATACTACTGATGATACCGATCAAAGTGGGCAGGATGATACCGATACCACCGACGGCACCGATACGACGGATGGGACTGATCACGGCGGTCACGATGGTACTGACACCACGGACGGCACCGACTCCACTGATGGGACTGATCACGGCGGACACGACGGTACTGACACCACGGACGGTACTGACTCCACTGATGGGACTGATCACGGCGGGCACGATGGTACTGACACCACGGACGGCACCGATGATACCACCGATGGCACCGACAACGGCAGTCAGGATGGTACTGACACCACAGACGGCACCGACACCACTGATGGTACGGACCACGGCGGGCATGATGGCGGAACTGATACCACGGATGACACCGACAACGGTGGGCAGGATGATACTGACGGCACCGACACCACGGACAACACCGACAGCGGTGGGCATGGCGGTCACGGTGGCGGTGGCGAAGTGGACCACGGTGGCGCCAATATACCGGGTACCATCCCGGAACCGACCAGCCCGGAAGAATATGATGCTTTCGTTGCGGCGGTGATGGCCGAACCGAATGCGCCATCTCATGGTGGCGATATGAACATGGCTATGGAACGCGACCAATTGATGGAACTCGTTGATCGCTCCGAGGCAACACATGTGGCGGTTTCTGATGGCGATTGGTTTGATCCAAACACCTGGCATGAAGGACGCATACCGGATGCTGGGGCCAAAGTGCTGATCCCAAAAAACATCGCGGTGCAATATAATGGCGAAAGTGATGCGTCACTGTTTACGGTTCGTGTTGATGGTGAGCTTTCATTCGCAACCGATATTGACAGCCGCATGGTCGTCGACACGTTGATTGTCGATTCATCAGGTCGGCTTGAAATCGGGACTGCCGAGAACCCGATTGCGGCGGATGTGAATGTGGACATTGTCATTGCCAACAATGGCGATATCGACGTCAACTGGGACCCGGCGCTGCTGTCTCGTGGAGTGATTTCTCGCGGTCAGGTCGAAATCCATGGTACGGAGAAAGACGCATTTCTGCGTGTCTCCGAGGCGCCGATGGCCGGGGATTCAGCCCTGAGCCTGTCTGAGGTACCAGACGGCTGGCAAGTGGGCGACAAGCTGGTCCTAACCGGTACGCATAAGACCGGTCACACAAACACTGCCGAACTCTATATCGAAAGCCAGGACGAAGAAATAACGATCACGGCGATCAACGGCAACCAGATCACCTTTGAGCCTCCTTTGGAGTATGACCACGATACGCCGCGCGAGGACCTGTTTGCCTATGTCGCAAACATGTCGCGCAACATTACGATCTCCAGCGAGGATGGCGACGCGACTGAAACGCACCACCGCGGGCATGTTATGTTCATGCATAATGATGATGTCGATGTGCGGTACGCTGCGTTTGAAGATCTGGGTCGGACAGACAAATCCACCCCCGCCGCGCTGAGCGCAGCCGATCTGCCGGTTGTGGAGCCTGACAGCAATGTTCAGGCGCGCTATCCGCTTCACTTCCACAGAACCGGTACGGCTGATCAGGCGAATCCGGCAATGGCCGTTGGCAACGCTATCGATGGTTCACCGGGATGGGGTGCCGTACAGCATTCCAGCAATGCCAACTTCACCGATAACGTAGCGTTTGACATTTTCGGCGCCGCATTTGTGGCGGAAGCTGGGGATGAAACCGGCGTTTGGCTCAGAAACATGGCGATCAACGTCGAAGGTACCAATTGGGGTGACTGGGAAGTCAAAGACGGCGCACGCGTTGCCGCCCAAGATACAGGCCATACCGGAGATGGTTTCTTCTTCGCCGGACGTCTGGTGGAAGCGGCCGAGAACGTCGCGGCGAACACCAATAACGGCTTTGTCTGGATGCACCGCAACAGCAAAGAGAATCCTCTGGTCGAAAACCTGGATCATCCTGAGATCGGGTATGGGGGGTCAGACGAGATCCTGAACAACTATGCGCCGATCCAGGGTTTCCGTGATAATGAGGCCTTTGGCACAAATACTGGTATCATCGTTATCAAAGACGCGCCGTGGCAGGAGACGCATGAGATCAGATCAGTGTTTGACGGGTTCCTGAACTGGGAAACCGCGACGGGTGTAAATCTGAGTTACACATCACATTACACGCTGATAGATTTCGATCTGGTCAACACGGTTGATCGGGTTGGCGATGTCCATCACTATGGGGTGATTTTGGGCAGCAACACCACTGATATGGTGTTCAATGGTCTGCGTGTTGAAGGCTTTGACGTTGGTGTTGACATGGAATGGGATCCACATTGGACCGTTCCGGATGAAGACATCGCACACGTACTGATTGACTATGAGGGCATCAACAACAGAACCGATCTTTTTGGTTTCAATCCCAATCAGCATCAGTTGTTGACATCAGAAGACCTCACGCCAGGCCGGATGGAGTTCATCCACAATGGCGACACCAGCCTTGCAGTGGGTGAAAGCTTCAGTTTTGACGGGATTAAGACGGACTCAATCGGAACCCGCGACCGAGTGTTGTCGCAGGACCCGCTGGAGCTCGGTTTCTATGAGCATATCATCTACATCATCTCGGAAGAGGGGTATTATTCCACGCCAGATGGACGGAACGTCATTCTGATCGACGATTTCCTTGCCGATCGCGCGACCGGTGAATTGACCCGTATCACTCATGTTGTGACGTTGGAAATGACCCATGAAGAGTTGGCGAATAACTGGATGATCAACAACTATGCAAACGGTGCCAGATATAATGGCGTGATCGATCTGGGAGGATCGGCTCCGGATGCACGGGACGACAATTTCTCAACAAGCGTGAGTCAGGGAATCCTGGTTGATGTACTGGCCAATGATTCAGATGCCGAAGATGATATTCTGAATGTCAGTGGTTTTACCGACCCTGATAATGGCGATGTCTACATGCAGGAAGACGGTCGTTTGCTGTATCAGCCGAATATTGGCTTCGAGGGCACAGATAGCTTCGATTACTGGGTGGCGGACTCGTCCGGGCAACTGACTGAAGCAACCGTAACTGTGGAAGTCTTTGATATGTGACGTCTGCTACGTCGAGCACGGGCTTAGCTTCCCGGCTCCCATGAGCATACCAGCCCACCGTTAGAAATAACGGTGGGTTTTGGGTTGCTGAGAAAATACTCATGATAGGGTCTCATGCCGGAAAAAGCCGCCAATTAACTTCGGCGCCATAGCCATTGCATGAATGGATGCCGGGATCGTTTGACGGGCCGAGCGCATGCCTGGTTCAAATAGCTCCTCGGAATTTCGCAATTCAAGATAGTAACATTTGAATCGCGCCATTGTCCCTGACTTGCGGCCAAATCTTGCCCGCTGTGACAAACACTGACACAACAGACGCGAGTTGATTGATAGCCTGATCAGTTGACAAAAAAAGTCAGCGATATGGTGTTTTTCGATGTGCCCGTCAGTACGGTACGATCCGACAGGAAGGCGCGAGGGAGGTGAGTGCCATTTTTTACCCGTCAAAGCGATACAGCAGGTATCTTGTTGTTGAAAGCTCGCATTGCATCATCGAAGGTAAGCCGACTGATTTTCCAAAGACAAAAAGTGAATTTCACGAGCTAAGATTATGAGTAATACCGGCGCACATAGTCAGCCTATCTACACAGGCGTTATCGCGACAAACTCCCCCGACTATATCGAAGCCGTTTTCGCATGCTACGATGCCGGACATACCGTTGTTCCGCTAACAGGTAATTCCATTGAGTTGCCCCGGCAAATAAAGCTTCAGGACGTGATCACACCGTCATCTACGAGCGGGTGGTTGCAACGTCCGCTACCTGAGAATGCGCCGGAGGCAATAGCGCAGATCACCTTCACATCGGGTACTGAAGGCAAACCCAAGGGCGTCGCGATTCCGCACCGTTCGCTCATGGATACGGTTGAACGTCTGAATGCAATCATGCGGGTAGATGAAACTATCCGAGAATACATTGGAGTACCAGTGTATTACTCCTTCGGATTTGGCCGCTGTCGAGCTGCCTGCAAAGCCGGAGGCAGGGCTTACATCCCCAAGGATGGATTCAGCCTGGTCGAGTTTGCGGCATTTTTGCGCGATGGATCGGTTAATGCGCTCTCGGCGGTGCCCACATTATTGAGACTGGTTTTGCGCAATCCCGAGCTTTTTCAAGATTGCCGTAATAATCTCCGCTGGATCGAGATTGGCAGTCAGTACATGGCATCAACGGAAAAAGCTGCTTTGTGCGCACTGTTCCCAAAGGCCAGAATCGTGATGCATTATGGTATGACCGAAGCGTCACGCACCACGCTTCAGGTGATTTCCGAAACACCTGACGATGCGCTCGACAGTGTTGGGCAAACATATGGGAGTACCGAAGTCAGAATAGGAGATGATGGACGTATTCAGATACGAGGCCCACATGTGGCTTCCTATTACCTGGTTGATGAGGAAGAGCATTCACTGACGGACTTGGAGGGTTGGTTTCGGTCCAATGACATTGGTGAAATTCGCGACGGGCAACTGTGGTTCAAGGGTCGTGCCGACGACATTATCAATGTTTCCGGAGTAAAAGTTGCGGCAGAGATGATTGAGCAGAAGCTTCATGCGCAGATTTCTGACCCTGAACGTGTAGCAGTCACCAGCATCACTGATCCCTTACGTGGTGAGAAAGTATTCGTAGCGGTAGAACGGGCCGCGGACATTGATCTGATTGATTTGGAGCGGGTCGCAGGTGCTGTTCTTGCAGGTGTTCATCCAGCGTTCAAGGGCGCTCTGACGGTTGAACGGGTCTCAGATATTCCGCGTACAGCGACCAATAAAGTGCGTCGCAATGCACTGCGTCGTCAGGTGGCCGAGGCCACGAAAACAGCTGCTCCTGCAGTATCAAGCGCTTTAGACACTGACAAACGTCGCAGTCAGATGGACCGGGTGATCGCAGCATTCCAGCATCAATTTCCACGCGCAGAAATCGCGCCGGAATCGACACTGGAAACCTTGGGAGGTACGTCGCTTGATTATGTCGAGTTGACACTGGAACTCGAGCGAATTCTGGATCACGACCCGGGTGACTGGCACAGTTCGACATTGCGTGATCTCTGCACGGATGAAGGTTCCGGGCGATGGCAACTGCGATTTGATCAGATGGCGGCGCGCGCGGCGTGCGCGGTGCTTGTGGTGCTGGCCCATGTCATCGGGGACACCCCGATGGGAGGATTGAAACTGGCGCAGGAACATTCTCTTCGCCTCTTCAATGACTTTGCAAATTACTTCAAAATGCCGCTCTTTGCATTCGTGTCCGGGTGGTCCTTCGCTTTGCTCAATACGGCATCCATGCGGCCAAAGGACTTTGCAGTTTCAACCATTAAGACACTCGTCATCCCGACCGTTCTTACAATGGTCGCTTTTGCCGCGTTGATCAGTCAGATTGGCCGCAGTACCGGAGCCGCGGCTCCGGGGTTAGAACAGATTTTTTTGAATCCATACGAACATTTCTGGTTCATTCAAACGCTGGTTCTTCTTGTATTTGCGACTTACGTAGGAATGCGGTTACCTGGCCATGGGTCGACTTATTTCCTTGTTTCGCTTGTCGTTTTACCGATCGCGACACCCTCGTTGTTTGCAACTCCTTTCCTTTCGATAAATGGAATTCTGATACTGGGACCATTTTTTGCCCTTGGCATTCTGTTGAGCGCCTATATCGACCGGACAGTTGCATATCCATTGTTAACGATTGTGGGCGTCGGCAGTTTGTCGTTGCTTGCGATTGTTGGTGCTGCATTGATCTACCGCGACACCGGCAGCGTCCTTTTGATGCCCCATCTAGCGGGTTTTCTTGTTGGGTTGCCTCTGGTGTTCTTGTGTCTGCTATGTTCAGCATATCTGCCCTGGATCAAACGGATCGCGCCCTATACGTTCTATATCTACCTCTGGCACGTCTTCGCGACATCAGCCACACGGCGCGCGCTTTATGCGTTCGGGATCGAAGACATTGCTATTAATGTAGTTGCAGGTGTCGCGGCCGGTCTGGCGTGTCCGATCATTGCCTGCTTAATATTGAAGCGCCTCAATCTCTTTGCGATCTTTACCGGACGCTGGTGAGGGGCAGATCACACGAGCTCTGCATATCAAGGCTGGAACTGATCGAATATATTTCGATTTTTTAGAGCAAGGGCTTTGAAGGGATCATGCCCCTGTGCAATTGGAGATTGCTTGCATCCGTCGGCCGCAGGGATCAATCTGAATACTAATTGTGGTGATATGTCACGCACTGCCTATAGTAATGTTGCGGAGGTGTTTATTCGGTGTTGCTGCCACCTTTTCGAATTATCACACCTGACAGGAGGTTATCGAATTCACGAGGCTACCGTTTGCGTCTTTGGCGGTAAAATCTTCCGAGGGACGCATTTAAGCCGATATAGACCATCTAATTGGACCTTGGAAAAAATTTCTTGAACGCTTGCAACACATCAAACGAACTCATCCTGTTGCCTGTGCTGAAGGCGCATCGTGGCGACGGTGGCGGGTTGGTATTGACGCAGAAATATCTTGATGGCGCGACTGAATATGCCAAGCATTGGGACGGTCAGGTAACCACACTCGCCGAAGTTTCTCTGACTGCTTCGACCGATATGGATCATGTTGAGGTGCATAACGATCTAAGCCACCAAACCCGGATCGAAGAGCGACCGAAAGCACTTGATAATCTGATCCAACGTATTGGTGGCGCAGGTTGCGTGGTCGGATTTCTCGATCCGAGCCAGGCAGAGTTGACGCGCCGGTGCCATTCTGCCGGAATACCGCTGGTTCATGTCTGTGAATACACGTTGCGCACCGAATATCAGATCATTGAGGCGACGCGGATCAATCGGCTGGTCAAATTGCGCCGCAAGCATTGGGTCCGGAATGCCGAGCGCATACGCAGGAGCTTGCTCGGCCTGCTGGCGGGTCTGCAGTGCAATGGCGTACCGATCTATGATGCCTACAGACCCGTGCGGGAAGATGCGTTTCTGTTCTTCGACAATCGCGTCAGACAGTCCGATGTCGCGACCGATGAAGACTTGAAGAAGAAAGCGGCAAGATTGCGCGAAGATGCACCGCTTCGACTGATCTTCGGGGGGCGGTTTGTGCCAATGAAAGGTGTGTTGCATCTTCCTCGCGTTGCACATGCGCTGATGAAACGTGGCGTCGATTTTCAGCTCGACATCCATGGGTCTGGCCCAGATGAACAACCGCTTCGCGCGGCCATCCGGCGCTATGGCATCGAAGACCATGTGACGATCCATCCGCCGGTTGATTTTCTTTCAGGCTGGGTTCCGCTGTTGAAGAACACGCCGGATTTGTTCGTCAGTTGCCACCCGCAAGGCGATCCGTCGAGCACTTATACCGAGGTGATGTCCTGCGGTGTGCCGATCGCAGGTTTTGCGAACGAGGCGTTCGAGGGCATCGTATCGCATTCCGGCAGCGGATTTCTTGCGCCGTTGGGAGAAGCGGAAAAGCTGGCAGATCAGATCGCGAAACTTGATCGCAATCGCCAACTGCTGATTGATGCGGCCCGAACAGGGCGTGACTTTGCCCGGGAGCACTGTTTCGAAGCGACGTTCCGGCGGCGTACGGAGCATTTTGCAGAAGCGGCGAGTGCCTGGCAGCGCAAGATGGCTCTCAATTCGGCAAATGACTGACGGTGCCAGGGGCATAGCTTAAGCGCTACCAAGCTGGTCTCATGAATTGCCCAGTTCAACTATCCGGCATGGGGATCGTTCGAAAGTCACCTTCCAACCACGCAAAACGGGTCGTCATCGGTTCGGCTACGTGCTGTCGGATCAGGTTGAGAAGCGTGTTGTGCAGCAGCCGGGTGGTTGTATGTGGATAGACATCGGTCGTGAACAGCGACACGGTTCGCGCAAAGCTTTTGCCGGGAAACGGCAGCGCGCGCGTATCTTTGTGGAACCGACGCGCGCGAAAATAGCTGGCGGCGGTCGTGATTGCCCAACCACTGCCTTCGGCGACCAGCCCGATGATGGACTGATTGCACTCAAGCTCGAACCGGTTGGGCAGGTTGATCTTGCTTCGGGTCAGCTGGCTTTCGATCAGCTTGCCAATGTTGTGATCGCGAGAGTATCGCAGCAGCGGCAACGTGGCCTCGGAATCAAGCAAATCTTCAACCGGGCCTTCAAACGAATGCGGCAGGATCAGGATGAACGGGTCCCTGAGCAACGGAAACTCCATCAACCCTTCGACATGATCCGAAGGTCGTGCCGCTACCCCGGCATCCAGTTTTTGTGATTGAAGCTTGTCGATGATTTCATGACTGGGGCGGGTGAACTGACGAAAGTTGCATCGCGGCAGCGAAGCTGAAAGTTGTCGGAAAAGCTCTGGCACCACACGAATATCCAAATCATCGAACAGCCCCAGTCTTAGATCTGTTGCATGTTGCCAACTGCCCGAGCGCAGCTCGGCCTCGCCGCGCTTCAAGGCTATCAACCCTTCCTGTACATGGCGCTGGAACACCGTTCCCGCCGGGGTCAGGCTCATCGGTCTCCGACCGTGATCCACCAGCCTGACATCCAGTGCTTTTTCCAGACTTTTCAGATGGTTGGATACGGTGCTAATTGACAGGCCGGTCTCTGCCGAGACTTTCTGAATTGACCCAAGTTTGGAGATCAGCTGGAACACCTCCAGCCATCTGAGGCTGAGTGATTTCTGTGGCATCCAGACGCTCCTTATCTCTCGCTCATTTGGAGAAAGCGAAACAGAGTTTCGGTTTTATCGCAACAGGATTTTTATTTCTCGATTCCGCCTGCTTCCGATTAAGGTTTTCTCACTGATCCGGAGTTCGACGTGTCATCGCAGTCGGACAGACGGGACCAGCAGGGAGAAAATAGTCAAAATGATCAAAAGAAAACTGCTCACCACGGCCTTTGCCGGGATTGCTGCGCTGACTGCCTCGCAGGCGGCGGCGTTGGATGAAATCACGGTCGCATATTTCCTGGAATGGCCGATGCCGTTCCAATATGCCAAGGCAAATGGCACTTACGAGGAAGAGCTTGGCGTCAAGATCAACTGGGTGTCGTTCGACACCGGCACCGCGATGTCTGCTGCCATGGCATCGGGCGACGTGCAAATCGCGGTCAGCCAGGGCGTGCCACCTTTCGTAGTCACCACCTCGGCGGGCCAGGATATCCAGATTGTGGATGTGGCTGTCAGCTATTCGGACAACGACAACTGTGTTGTCGCCGAAGCGCTGGAGATCGATAAGGACAGTGCCAGTGAACTGGCCGGCAAGAAGGTCGGTGTTCCGATCGGTACGGCGGCGCATTATGGCTTCCTGTCCCAGATGGCGCATTTCGGAGTTGATACCAGCACACTGGAAATCGTCGACATGGCCCCGGCTGACGGTGCGGCGGCCTTTGCGCAGGGTAACCTGGATATGGTTTGTGGCTGGGGCGGTGCGCTGCGTCGCATGACCGAGCACGGCAACATCCTGTTGACCGGCGCGGAAAAGGAAGAGATCGGCATTCTGGTCTTTGACGTTACCAGCGCGCCGTCCGGCTTTATCGAAGAACAGCCGGAGTTGCTGTCCAAGTTCCTGAAAGTCACCGCAGATGCAAATGCCAAATGGAATGCCGGTGATGCCAAGGACGAGATGTTGCCGGTGATCGCCAAGGATGCGGGCATGGACCCGGCAGATGCCGAGGCCACAATCGCGACCTTCACCTTCCCGTCGGTTGATGAACAGCTGTCTGAAAAGTGGCTGGGTGGCGGTGCTCAGGAGTTCATGAAAGGTGTGGCCAACGTGTTCGTTGACGCAGGCAGCATTGAGGCGGCACTGGATTCCTATGATGGTGCGGTGAATGCCGATCCGCTGACCGCGGCCCAATCCGCTGCAACCAACTAAATCGCTGAAAAAACAGCGTGGTAGACCGGCTCGATCATCGGGCCGGTCCTCTCATAATAAAAACAGGAAGGAAATGCGATGTCCGGATTGGACATAAAGAAGGTGTCGATGCGCTTTGACCTGCCCAATGGTGCGTCAGTGCAAGCCCTCAAGGACGTTTCGCTTAGCCTCAAAGAGGGTGAGTTGATGTCCGTGCTGGGCCCGTCGGGGTGCGGCAAGACAACTTTGCTGAACATTCTGGCCGGGTTTCTTGCACCGACCTCGGGCACCGTTGAACTTAACGGTCACGTTGTCACTGGCCCCGATGCCGAACGCGGAATGGTTTTTCAGAAGGGCGCGCTGTTTGAGTGGATGAACGTGCGCGACAATGTGGAATTCGGCCCCCGCATGAAAGGCATGCCCAGAGCCCAGCGGGAAAAGATATCGGACCACTTGCTGGAAGTCGTGGGTCTGCAGGACTTCAAGGAAAAGGCGGTTTACGAACTGTCCGGCGGTATGCAGCAGCGTGTTGCGCTGGCCCGCTGTCTGGCCAACGAGCCGGATGTCATTCTGATGGACGAACCTTTGGGCGCTTTGGATGCGCTGACACGCGAAAAGATGCAGGGTCTGGTGCTGAAGCTCTGGAAAGAGACGGGCAAGACCATCATCCTCATCACCCACTCGGTTGAAGAGGCCCTGTTGCTGGGCGAACGCCTGATCGTAATGGCGCCTCGACCCGGGCGGATCCACAAGGAATACAATCTTCCTTTTGCGGAACGCGGCGTGAATGCGGACCTGCGTGACGTCAAGAAATCCGAAGGCTTCGCCGAAAAACGCGACGAAATCCTGTCGATGATCTGGGAAATGGAAGAAGAGATCATGGGGCGGACGGAGCAGGTCGCATGATTGTCCTTCTTTTCTATATCGGTCTCTTTGCCGGCGCATTCTTCATCGTGTACGCCTTGCGGCGTGGCCTGCATGCGCGTCAGGACTTCACCAGCCTCAAGACGGTAACCTTCGGGGATGAAAGCGCTGTTCGCGCGGACAGGGCGGCCTCGATCATCTCGGTGGTGGTGATCTTTCTGATCTGGGGGGCTTTCACCGGCTCGAAGATCATGCCGATCCACGTACCGGGGCCATTTGTTGGCGAGACGCAGTTCACTTATACGCTGGAACATCCCGACGGCAGCACCGATGATGCGACGGTGTTCGTGCGCGTTCCGGCCTTCGGCGAAGAGGCGGAAGATTTCGAGGTTGAGCCTGGCAGCGGCTTTGCCAAGGATGTGGCCTTTGCAGCACCCGCAGGCCGGTCCTCGACAATTCTGTTCGACAAGAATGATGAGGTGACCCGCAAGGATGGTGCCAAGATCATTGCGATCAATGGTGCACCGATAGGCCCGGATGACACAATTGACACGGGTAATGGTGAAGTTCGGCTAACCGGCAAGGGCGCGATCAGTTTTACGCCCAAACAGGGCCTTCAGATGAACCCGATCTGGCTGCCCGCAC
Source organism: Ruegeria sp. L12 (assembly GCF_056531745.1). Taxonomy (NCBI): domain Bacteria; kingdom Pseudomonadati; phylum Pseudomonadota; class Alphaproteobacteria; order Rhodobacterales; family Roseobacteraceae; genus Ruegeria; species Ruegeria sp. L12. Next base: position 181,120 of record NZ_JBQFMH010000005.1, on the reverse strand, counting down.
CGGAAACGGTTGTCGCGCGGTTCTTTGAAATCGCAAGCGAGGGATATCAGAACTTCTCGCTGTGGCAGCATCTGGGCTGGTCATTGCTGCGCGTGATCGCCGGGTTTGTCGCCGGTGCGCTGGTCGGGATACCGCTGGGCTATGCGATGGGCCTGTCCGGCTGGTTCCGTGGCTGGTTCGATCCGATCGTCGAATTCATGCGTCCGGTGCCACCCCTGGCGCTGATCCCGCTGGTCATCATCTGGTTTGGTATCTGGGAGACCGGCAAGATCGTCCTGCTGTTCCTGGCGGCGCTTTGGATCATGACCATCGCTGCGCGTGCAGGGGTTTCCGGGGTGAATATCTCGAAAATCCATGCAGCCTATTCGCTTGGGGCCTCCAAGTGGCAGATCATGCGTTATGTCATCGTGCCCAATTCGCTGCCCGAGATTTTCACGGGCGCCCGGGTGGCTATGGGCGTTTGCTGGGGTACGGTTGTTGCTGCTGAACTGGTGGCAGCCCAGAAAGGCGCCGGGATGATGATCATCGCTGCGTCCAAGTTCCAGCTGACTGATATCGTGATCATGGGGATCGTTCTGATCGGTGTGATTGGCTATGGCATCGATATCCTGATGCGCAAGGCTGAAAACTGGCTGGTGCCGTGGAAAGGCCGCAGCTGATCTGTCGGATCACAGCATAGATGCGGCTCCCGAATAATTTCGGGGGCCGTTCAGTAATCGGATACCAGCAGAAATTCCGGTGCGGTGTCTTCTTCGATGCTTGCAAAGCGCGGGATCGGGTCTTCGAATACGTTGTCCGTGCGGTCATCGTTCACGGTCGAGACCTCACCAATCAGACAATCGCCCTGCTCGGCCCAGAAGGCATGCCAGATGCCTGGCATCAGGGTGACACTCTGACCCGGTTTCAGGCGCAGAAATTCACCGGGTTTTATGGTGATCTGGCACCCGTCGCTGGGAACAACGACCGGCGTTTCACGGTCGATACCACCGTCAGAATCCGAGGCATAAATCTCCATCACCAAATCACCACCACCACGATTGATGATGTCTTCAGCCTTCAGGATATGCCGGTGCATGGGCGAGAGTTGCTTTTCGCGCGAGATCAACAGTTTCTCGGCGTAAAGCATGCCGCGCCCTTGGTTCAGATCCTTCACATCTCCGTTGCGCAGGGTGAACAGAAACAGGCCCAGCTCGTCGAACCGGCCTTGGCCATAGTCGGTGATATCCCAGCCCAGACCCCGGTCACGGATACCCGCTGCCTCGTCACTACGCATTTGCTCGGGTGACCACTCGGCAAAGGGTGGCAAAACAGCTCCAAACGAGTGGATAAAGGCTTGTGCCTCAGCCTTGATGCGGTTGATGTCGGATCGTTTCATGGTCTCGTGCCTGTCAAATTTCATGCGCCCAGGGCGGGTTTGCCCCGGCACGGGATACGGTTATGGCAGCCACCTGTGCGCCCAGTTCCAGCGCTGCTTTCAAGTCATTCGCCGGGAGGGATCGCAGTGCCGTTTTGCTGAGATGTCCGGCCCGGTCCAGTTGAGCAAGAACGCCAGCGTTGAAGGTATCGCCCGCACCAACGGTATCGATGACATCGACCTTTTGAGCCGGGGCCGAGACCACTGAACCATCAGCAAGATAACCCGTTGCGCCATCACCGCCGCGAGTGATGATCACTACCGAGGGTCCGGCTTGCAGCAACAGAGGTATCTTCTCGGCATGAGTTTCCGGGCCGGGGATGATCCAGTCGAGATCCTCGTCCGAGACTTTGACGATATCGGCCTGCGCGATCATCCGGTTCAGCCGGGTGCGATAGCGTGTCTGGTCCTTGATGAAGCCCGGCCGAATGTTCGGGTCCAGCATCACTGCACGGTCTGCACCGTGACGCTCCAGCAGCGCCGCATAGGCGTCTGCACAGGGCTCGCAGGCCAAGCTGATCCCGCCGAAATACAGTGCCGAGATCCCGGGCAGCTGATCCGGCATGTCTTCGGGCCGCAACATCCGGCCCGCCGAGTTTTCGTCGACAAAGCTATATGTCGCGTGACCGTCCTGAAGCTGCACAAAGGCCAATGTCGTCGGGCGATCCGAGCGGATGGTATGGCTGGTTGACACATGGCTGATCTGCAATGTGGCGGTCAGTTGTTCCCCGAACATATCGTTCGAAAGGCCGCTCAGAAGCCCGACTTGAGCCCCTAATCGCCCCAACGCAATCGCGGTGTTGAAGATGGCCCCGCCGGAATGCGGTACAAACCCGTGTTCGCCTGAAACGGTCGGGGCGGCAATCATGTCGATCAGGGCTTCTCCGCAGCACAGGATCATCCTGCTGTCCTTTCCTTTGGCAGATCCATCGGGACCCTATTGCTCAAGCGCATTCTGGCAGAAATTGTTAGCGCCAACAATGCCGCACTCTTCCTGTTCCGAGACATAGACGTTTATCCCCTGACGCAAAGCATTAAACCGACCGCCCGCATTGAAGGCACGCAGGAAATCCTGTCCGAATAGCCAGCGGTTCTTTTCGGCAACGCCGCCAACCAGAAACACGCCGCCCGTTGGAACCAGAGCCACCGACAGATCCCCAATGATCGCACCGAGATGTTCGGTAAACATGCGCGCGGCTTTGACGGCGCAAGGATCCGTGCCATCCTGCGCGTCCTGCAGGATGTCCTTTGCGGACCGCACAGCGGGTTCGGCCAATCCGTGCGCCATCCCGATAGCCTGATACAGAACCGGCAGGCCCGTGCCGCTCAGGAACATCTCGGCCTCCATCACGAGGCTGTCGTCGAAAAAGCATTCCGGTACGATGCGCCGGGCGGCCTCGAAGATTTCGACCTCATCGCGATGCCGTGGCGACAGACCCATATGTCCGCCTTCGCCCGAGGCCGTGTGGAAATGCCCTTCGGACCAAATCAAAGCGCCGACGCCCAGTCCGGTCCCTGGTCCCACAACCAAACGGGTTCCCATCGGAGGTGTGCGTTCCCCTTGCAGAACCTCAACATGATCACCGGTGATTTCGGCCACCGACCATGCAGCCGCAGTGAAATCGTTGATCACGAAGGTATGGTGCGCACCGGTGGCCTGGGCGAGTTCATCTTCGGTCAGCACCAGATTGGCATTGGTAAGGCGAATGGCACCATCCTTTACCGGACCGGCACCTGCGGCAACCACGGCGCGCGGATCGGTGCCGATTTCATCACGCAGGCTGTGCAATGCCTCTTGTAAATCGGACAGTGTACCTGTCGGGTGTTTTTGCAGATCCGTCAGTTCTCCGTTGGTGACGACGCCCAACCGCGTGTTGGTGCCGCCGATATCCGCCACAAGGTTCCAATGGGCGTGCACATGGCTTTGGGGTCTGACCCATGGCGCAGGGTGCGACTGATCGGTCAGGATGGTCATAAGCTCTGAGTTCTGAGAATTTAGGAAAACACCTGTGATCGGCATACTCTGTCGAAGCGCGTCTTGCACCGCATCCAGCTCACGCCTCAATTCAGTCGGGGCATCACCATCCAGCGTGACCATTAGCGGCAGGTCATGGGAATAACCCTGTTTAGTGAGGAGATTTGGCAAGTCTTGCGCCGCAAGGTCATACCAGTCCACCGGTTCAGCGATGATGGCAAGATCGTGCTGCCACGCATCTGGCAGATGGGTGACACATTCGCCGAGCAGTGATGCAGGATAGGAGCCGCCGATGATCGCTTCCCGTACGTGGTTCAGTTCTGTGCCAATATTGGTCACGCCAAAACTGCGCATTGCTTGCACCGCATGGCCATGGGCCAGCAACTGGAGATGCAGGCTTCGCGTGTTGCTGCGTTGGTCATTTCCTTGGCAAGGGCAGGGGCCAATGGTTGCGACGCTGAACAAAAGCTCACCGGTCCGGGCCACGACTGTTTCGGCGAAATCAGCAAAGCGTTTGGCGATGTCCCGATTGCGCCATCCGCCAAGATCTTCCAGTGCGGCGGGCAAAGTTTCATGCCCGAGCGTTATGCAGGGCCGCAGCCCGTGTTCCAGTACCAGATCAATCTGCTGCGCAAGGCGATCCAGGGCCTCGGTGTCCAGAGAGTGCCCATCCGGCTGAATCTGGTTCCAGTGAATGTGCAAGCGATAGCTGTCGAATCCGCGTGCTATCTGCGCAGGTTCGACCGCACCAAACAGGAATCCATCGGGAAAGTCTGAACGGGTGTATTTCATCATTGCAACCTGTGGGGCGTGACCTGCGCATGCCACCTAGCAGGTTATGTTAGCGTTATCTACCCTTATGATTAAGGCTGTCGGCGCGTTTGGAACACAACGTCGCAACCGTCGATCCGGATGTCCTGCCAGACGACAGGGTCTGCATTGTAGTTGATCAGAACCTCATGGGATGCTGTCTCGCGCCGCCGCAAACCCGGCGGCATCTGTACCATGAGTAGATTTGTCTGCGTCGCTGCCATGGCGATGATTCTGTCCCAAAGAGGCTCATCCGGGAAACCGCCCAGATACCAGAAGTTGGCATCCCCCTTTAGAACCGCCTCGCCGTTGGTAAAACTCAGCAGGTCGGGTGCGTTTCCAGACAGGCGCTCGGCCCAATGAATAATTGCGCCGCCGCCCTGAACCGGGCGTTCGGTGCCGGGGGGCAGGGTCTCGACCAGATCGACCGAACAATTCAACGCCGACAGGCCGGGGCGACCGAGATCAGGAATGCGGAATTCGGGCGTGATAGCGCCGGTGCGCGGGCCGAGGATTGCGAGTTTGGCTTTGCGCAGTTCCTGTTGCAACTCCTCGCAGATACTCGCAAGACCGGGCGCCAGGATCAGGTTATACCCCTCGGGCAGCGGATCTGACGCAGAGAGAATATCCACGGAAAGTCCAGCGCGCCGCAGCGCCTGATAGGCCGAAAACACAAGGCGGAAATATCCAAATCCCGCGCCCTGAGGTTGCGTCTCCCACGCCCAGTCCGAGGCATAGTCGAACAGGATCGCCACAGGCGCGCGTGCGGGGACAATCTCTCCAAGCTCGGCCAATTCATCGGCGGTCTGTCTGGCCTCGGCCAGAGCGGGGGCATCGTCGCCCCACGGGGTCAGAAGGCCCGCATGCATCTGTTCTTGCCCGAACGGCGCCTGCCGCCAGCGGAAATAGCTGACAACTTCCGCGCCATGCGCCACCGCTTCAAGTGACCAGAGGCGTACCATGCCGGGCAGCGGGGCAGGGTTGTAGGGTGCCCAGTTCACCGGGCCCGGCTGTTGTTCCATCACCCAAGAACGTCCACGGCCAACCGCGCGGTAGAGGTCGTGGTGAAACGCCTGCATATCCGGATCGCCCTGCTGCAGGAAAGCTGACTTGTGGGCGTCATCAGCCTCAAGCCGGTCGGACAGAAAGCCAATCGGATAACTGTCCCACGTGGCGATATCGAGGTCCTTGCCGACCTCGAAGTGATCAAACTCCAACACCCGGCCCATATAATTGTGCAACAACGGCGCATCAGTCAGCGGGCGCAGCGCATCGACCTGTGCTTTGTTGAAGGCGACAACCTGATCCGAACTGAACCTGCGGAAGGCCAGAACATGAGATGGGTTGGGTTCCGTAACTGTCAAATTGGGCAGGTCGATCTGGTCAAAGCTGTTATATTCCATCGACCAGAACACATTGCCCCAAGCCTCATTCAGCGCCTGAACCGTCCCATAACGCTCCTTCAGCCAGCCCCGAAAGGCCTGCAGCGCCACGGGGCTGTAGCTGAGCGCCGTTTCGTGACAGCCATATTCATTATCGATCTGCCACGCGGCGACATGTGGATTGCGCCCATAGCGTTCACCCATGATCCGCGCGATCCGCACGCTTTCAGCAACATAGCCTTCATGGCTGAAACAGTAGTGCCTGCGCGATCCGAACTTGCGCGGGTTGTCTTGATCGTCAAAGGCCAGCATGTCGGGGTGCTTATCCAGCATCCAGCGGGGTGGCGTCGCTGTGGGAGTGCCCATAACAACCTTCAACCCGGCTGCACCGAGCACTTCAACCGCGCGATCTAGCCAGTCGAATTGCAGATCGTCGGGCGTTGGCTCCAGCCGACTCCAGGCGAATTCGCCGATACGAACCCATTTCAGGCCTGCCCGCACCATACGCTCTGCGTCTTCGGACCACTGTGTTTCGGGCCAGTGCTCCGGATAATAGCATACGCCAAGTTCGGGTTTCATAAGCGGACCTTATGTTCCATTTGTCCCTGCGCAACGTTTCGCGCGCAAAGGGTCATACCGTTGGTTGGGTTTGAACTCAGGACGTCCTCGTCCAGCCCTTGTCGGGCTGAGGTGCAGAACAGAGTGGTCAGGTCATCGCCTCCGAATGCGGGGCAAGACGTGTGGAGGGCGTAGAAACCGACTGCGCGTAGAAACTGCCCGTTCGCGTTATAAGCGGCCACACGGCTGGCACCCCATTGGGCGATCCAGATATTGCCTTGTGCATCCACGACCGCACCATCAGGGTTCAGACCTTCTTGCGTGAGGTCGAGAAAGACAGCTGTGCCCCCTTCGGGCCATCCGGTTTGCGCGTTCAACTGCCATCGCATGACCTGTTTCGCGACTGTGTCGCAAAAATAGCCACACGACCGATCGGGCGCAAAGCTGATCGCGTTCGAGATTGTGATGTCCCCGACCAAACGCCTCAGCTCTCCCTGCCAGTAGCGATAGATCGATCCGGCGCCGGGCTCGGCCTGCTTGCCCATGGTGCCAATCCAGAACCCGCCCCATGGGTCAGCGCGCCCGTCATTAGAACGCGTGATCGTGTTGTCCGCCTCAAGCGGCGCTACCAGTTCTTTCTCGCCGGTTTCCAGTCCAAACCGCCAGAGCCCGGTTTCAGACGCAATCAGCAGCGTGTCGCGATCAACCCAGCCTGCGGCCGAGACATGCTCATCAAACTGCCAGACCTGTCTGTTGTCCCGCTCACGCGACATCAGGCGTTTGCCGATAATGTCGAACCAGAACAATTGCCGTCGTTCGGGGTGCCATAACGGCCCTTCACCCAGTTCACAGGGGCGATCGTCAAAGATCTGGCTCATGCGGTGGCCTCGTCATAGGCCGCGACGATCTGGCGGGCGCGTTCGGAGATATCCCCGACCGACATGCCGGGTTTATATAGCGCGGACCCGATGCCAAACCCATCTGCGCTGGCCTTTATCCAGTCCCTGAAGTTCTCAGGCCCCGCCCCGCCAACCGCAAACACCCGGGTTCCGGCAGGCAAGATCGGCCGCATCGCGGCAAGACCCGAGGGCCCGGCCATGGACCCCGGAAACAGCTTCAGACCGCTCGCACCGGCCTTAAGCGCCGAAAAGGCCTCGGACGGGGTGAACACGCCGGGCCAGCTTTGAAGACCAAGACTGCGGGTGTGAGAGATGACGTCGACGTCGCAATTGGGTGAAACGATCAGCTGACCTCCGACCGCGGCCACGGCGTCGACTTCATCCTGCTTCAGGACAGTACCAGCGCCGATCAGGGCGTTCTCGCCATATTCGCGCGCCAGAACGCCGATACTTTCCAACGGGCCGGGCGAGTTCAACGGCACTTCGATCCGGTCGATCCCGGCGTCGATCAGCGCACGTCCGACGGCGGCGGCTTCGGGCGGGGTCAAACCGCGCAGGATTGCAATGATGGGCCGGCTCATGCGGTTTCCTTCGTCAGCGACCGGGCCTGTTGCAAACCTGCAAGTGTAGCGGTTGTGGCATCTGCTTTTTCAACCATCGCGCCTTGTTGCTTAAGCGCTGCGGCATAGGCGTTGGTCATATCTTCTGATCCGACAATGGCCAGTTGCTGACCCAACCAATAGGGCCGTGTCGCTGCAAGTTCCGCGCCGATCAACAGGCCGGACAATCGCGCCCGCGCAACTGACTTGCTTTGTCCATGCAACAGGTCGGCGGCGCGAAGCCCGAACAGGCGCGCAGCAAGCTGTTCCGGTTTGGACAGGGCATCAGCGACCGCTTCGCCAAAGCTATTGTCATCCCATCCGTCCCCGACCGAGTGCCGCAGGACCGATTGCCCGCACAGCAGGTCGAACATCTCGCCCGTCATGAAGGTGCGGAAACTGATCACTTCTCCGGCGCTGATCTGCACCCATTTGGTATGGGTGCCGGGCAAACAGATGACGCCGTCCCAATTTGGACGCCCGGCCAGATAGCCAGCAATCTGTGTTTCTTCACCGCGCATGACGTCCGCAGGGTCGGTTTGTTTCAGGCCGGGTACGACAAAGGCGCGAATACGGGGGTCTGTATTGGGGACGCGGATCGGAGATGTTGGCACCGGGGTCGAAGGGACAGTGACATAGGGTGCCTCGACCCAGCCTTGCCTGGCTCCGACCATGCCGCAGGTGATCACATCCACAGGAGCGGCAGGGAGCCAGGGTTCAATCAGCGCCATCAAAGCCGCTTGAAAGTCGCCGCCGGCTGTTTTGGACATGCCATCCTGTGATTGAGCATGGTCCAGAATGCGGTCATTCTGCATGGCCCAGGCCCTCAGGCGGGATGTTCCCCAATCAACTGCGATCCAATCCGTGTTCATATTGTCATCCCGTTGTCACCACACCGCCATCAACCACCATGCACTGGCCGGTCATTGCATGGCTGGCCTTTGACGCAAGAAACAGCGTCGGTGCAACCATGTCTTCGGGTGTGAGGTGTTCTTTCAGGCATTGTCGTTCCAGATGCGCGGCCAGATCTTCGGGTGTGGCCCACATGTCCAACTGCTTCTGGGTCAGCACCCAGCCCGGGGCCAGCGCATTCACCCGGATGTTCTGCGGTCCCAGTTCGCGCGCTAGTGACCGGGTCATGCCGGTGATCCCCGCATTCGAGGTCGTGTAAATCGGATAGCCGGAATTGCCCATCATATAGCTGATCGAGCTGAAATTGATGATCGACCCGCCCTGATCCATCTGCCGGGCAGCTTCCTGACAGGCGAAGTAATAGGCTTTGAGGTTCACCTCAATCATCCAGTCCCAGAACTCAGAGGTGGTTTCTTTTAGCCCGTGGCGTTTGTCATTGGCCGCGTTGTTGACCAGCACGTTCAGCGGACCATGCGCTTCGGCAGCCTTTTGCATGGTGGCGTGCAGTAGTTCGATGTCCGTCATGTCACCCTGCAGGAACAGCGGAGCGCGGCCATGCTTGTCGCGCATTTCGTCGACAAAGGCACTGGCGTCGGAACGGCCGATGAAGGCGACATTGGCTCCTTGCGCCATGAACCCATCGGTCAGCGCGGCCCCAACGCCCGAGCCACCGCCGGTGATATAGACCGAAGCGCCGTTCAGATCGTGGAATGTAGCGGGCTGTGTCATCAATGGCTCTCTCTGGTGACAAGGCGGGTATCTTTGCCGACAAGAAAATCAAGGTCAGCCCCCTGATCGGCTTGCAAAACGTGATCGATATACAGTTTCGCGTAGCCGCGCGTGTAGTGCGGTTGGTCCGGTTGCCATTCAGCACGGCGGACGTCCAGTTCCTTTTGATCCACCAGCAACTCCAGCTCGCCTTTGCTGGCAGAAACACGGATGCGGTCGCCAGTTTTGACCAGCGCCAGTGGGCCGCCTGCCTGCGCCTCGGGGCTGACATGCAGGATGACGGTGCCGAAGGCGGTGCCCGACATGCGCGCGTCCGAGATGCGGATCATGTCGCGCACACCATCTTTCACCAGCTTGGCCGGGATCGGCATGTTGCCGACCTCGGGCATGCCGGGATAGCCTTTGGGGCCGCAGCCCTTGAGCACCAGAATGGTATTGGCCGTCACTGGCAAGTCGTCACGGTCGATATTGGCCTTCAGGTCTTCGATATTCTCGAAGACGTAAGCCTCGGCCTCGGTTTCTAGAAGCGCGTCGGTGGCGGCCGAGGGTTTCACGATGGCCCCGTTCGGTGCCAGATTGCCGCGCAGAACGCGCAGCCCGGCGGCGGGTTTTACCGGGTCATTGAACGGGCGGATGACGTCGGTGTTGAAACACTCGGCCCCCTCGTAATGGGCCGAAATATCCTTGTTCAGCACCGTTTTTGCGGGACGCAGGAAGGGTTTGAGTTCGTTCAGCACAACCGGCACACCGCCTGCATAGCAGAAATCCTCCATCAGGTATTTGCCCGAGGGCATGCAGTTCACCAGCAGCGGGATATCGGACCCAATCTCGAAATCCTTCAGCGTCAGATCCACGCCCACGCGACCCGCCAGCGCCAGCAGATGCACTACCGCATTGGTCGACCCTCCAACGGCGGCATTGGTCAGGATGGCGTTTTCGAACGCCTCCTTGGTCAGAATGTCCGAGGGCTTGAGGTCTTCGTCCACCATCTCGACAATCCGCTTGCCGGTCAGATGCGCCAGAGCCATGCGGCGGGCATCAACGGCGGGCAGGGCGGCATTGGTTGGCAGGCTCATGCCCATCGCCTCGACCAGCGAGGCCATGGTGGACGCGGTGCCCATGGTCATGCAGACCCCGGCGCTGCGCGACATGCCGGATTCGGCGTTCATGAAATCCTGCAGGGTCATCTCTCCGGCCCGGACGGCCTCGGAGAACTTCCACACATCGGTGCCTGAACCGATATCCTGACCGCGATATTTGCCGTTCAGCATCGGACCGGAACTGACCACGATCGAGGGTAGATCGACAGAGGCCGCGCCCATCAACTGCCCCGGCGTGGTCTTGTCACACCCGCCCAGCAGAACCACGCCGTCGATGCCATAGGCGCGGATGGATTCCTCGACATCCATCGCAAGCAAGTTTCGGAACAGCATGGCGGTGGGCTTCATCTGCGTTTCGCCCAGCGACATGACCGGGAATTCGACCGGGAAGCCCCCGGCCTCCCATACACCGCGTTTGACGCCTTCGGCGAGGTCACGCAGGCCCGAATTGCAAGGGGTCAGTTCCGACCATGTGTTGCAGATGCCGATGACCGGACGGCCATCGAAAGCGTGGTCAGGGAAACCCTGGTTTTTCATCCATGACCGATGGATGAACCCGTCCTTGTCGAGCTTTCCGTACCAGTGCTGTGAGCGGCGTTTTGTCATTTTGGCGGGGCTTTTCGTGGCTGCGGTTGGAAGTGAGTATTTGTGAAAAGATGAAGATCAGGCGGCGCGCGCCGGGCGGCACCAGTCGGGCAGCCAGTCTGCATGGGCGGTCAGAAGATCACTCACCAGATTGCGGATCTGGCGCAGGTCAAGTTCGGCGGCAGTGTGCGGGTCCATCATGGCGGCGTGATAAACGAATTCCGGGTTCTGGTCGACCAAAGCACGAACCGTCAGTTCCTGCACATTGATCTGGCTGCGCATCAGGGCGATCAGTTGTGGCGGGATGTCTGTGACCACCGACGGCTGTACCCCGTTGCCATCGATCAGACAGGGGGTTTCCACCGCCGCGCCCATGGGCAGTTGCGGGATTTGCCCGGTATTGGGCAGGTTGCCATAGGCCACGTAAGGCGTATCCGTCACGATGGCATTCATCAGGTCGGCGGCAAATTCATGGCTGCGAGTGACCTCGATATCACGGCCATCGGTCAGGGTCTTGGCCTGTTCTTTCCAGCTTGCAACCTGTTCCTCGCACCGGGTTGGATATTCGTCCAGCGGGATCGAGAATTGCTCGATCAGATCGGCACGTCCGTCCTTGATGAACCACGGCACGTATTCGGCCAGATGTTCCGAGCTTTCGGTGCAGAAATAACCCAGATGATCCATCACCTCATAACGTACTTTGTTGGGGCAACGCGGCATCAGAAGGGGTGGCTTGGGCAGGTGCCCGCTGGCATAGCCGCGCCGCAGGGCGGGGTAAAGATCGCGGCCCTCATGGTCTAAACGCAGGAAAAATGCGACGTGGTTGACGCCAGCGACCTTGTAGCGGATCTCGTCTTTGGGCAGGTCCAAGTCATGGGCCAGTTCCTCGACTGTGTTCTGGACGGAATGGCACAGGCCTACCTGCTTCAAGGCCGGAAACCGTTCCTCCAGTGCCCATGTGTTTATCGCCATGGGGTTCACATATTGCAGTAAGGTCGCATTGGGGCATAGTTGCATCATGTCCTGCGCCACATCCCAAAGCACCGGAACCGTGCGCAGCCCGCGCATGATGCCGCCAACGCCCAGCGTATCGGCAATGGTCTGGCGCAACCCGTATTGCTTGGGGATCTCGAAATCGGTCACCGTACAGGGCCTGTAGCCGCCAATCTGGAAGGCGGTGATGACGAAATCCGCCCCTTCCAGCGCCGCGCGTCGGTCCGTGTGGGTAGAAACCGTCGCGCCAGTGCCAACCGAGCGGATCATGGCGCGGGCCACCGCCTCGCTTTCGGCAAGGCGCTGCGCATCGATATCCATCAGCGCAAAGTGGCTGTTGGCAAGGGCCGGGGTCAGCAGTGCATCGCCCACGATATTCTGCATGAAGATCGTCGAACCTGCACCGACAAAGGCGATCTTGGTCATAGGGCATACCTTTGGCTTGACGTTATTTTACGGCACCGAGGGTCAGGCCTGCGATGAAATGTTTCTGCATCAGGAAGAACATGGCCACCGGCGGCAGAGCTGCGACGATTGAACCGGCGCTCATCAACTGATAGGCGGCGCGGAATTGCGCATTAAAGCTAGTGATCCCGGCCGTCACTGGCTGGCTTTCGGCGCCCTGGGTCAGCACGACGGCCCAGAAATAGTCGTTCCAGATGAAGGTAAAGATCAACACACTGAGCGCCGCAATGGCAGGCTTCATCAGCGGCAGAACCACATACCAGAAGATGCGCCATTCGCTGATCCCTTCCACCCGCGCGGCCTCGATCAATTCAAAAGGCAGGGCGCGGATGAAGTTGCGCATGAACAGGGTGCAGAATCCGGTCTGGAACGCGATGTGGAACAGCACCAGACCGGTTTTGGTGTTGTAGAGGCCCAGTTCCAGCGTCAGATCGCGTACCGGCACCATAAGGATCTGGAAGGGCACGAAATTGCCCGCGACGAACATGAAGAAGATCCACAGGTTCGATTTGAACTTGTAGATGCCCAGGGCAAACCCGGTCATACAACTGAGCGCAACGGCTCCGATCACGGTCGGTATGGTGATCAGGAACGAGTTCAGCAGGTACCGCGGCATGTCCGAGTTGAAAAAGACCTGCCCATAGTTGAACGCGCCTTCAAAACTGGAGGGCATCCCCCAATAGTTGGCGTTTGTAAAGTCTGCCGCGGGTTTGACCGAGAACAGGGCGACCGCCAGCAGCGGGCCCAGCCACAGCAACAGAGCGAGCGGCAGCATTGCCTGATAGGTGATCTGCGCCGCGCGGGGTTGTTTTTCGATGGGTGTGGGAAACATCTCAGTGCCCCTTCTCTTCACGGTACATCGACCACAGGAAATAGGCGATGAAGCAGAGCATGATGAGGAACAGGATCACCGCGATGGCCGCGCCGTATCCCATGCGGAAACCGTATTCCGAAAGCGCCACTTCGAACATGTAATAGGCCAGCACGCGGGACGACCCGAACGGCCCGCCCTGGGTCATGATCGAGATCAGGTCGAACGACCGCAGCGCGCCGATGATGGTCACGACGAAAGCGATGAAGGTGGCTGGGCGCAGTTGCGGCAGGATGATGTGCCACAGCATCCGCCAGCCTTTGGCGCCATCCAGACGTCCAGCCTCGATCTGTTCGGGGTCCACCGCGTTCAGGCCGGTGAGATACAGGATCATGCAATACGCCGTTTGCGGCCAGAGGCCCGCGAAGATGATGCCATAGGTCACGAACCTTTCGTCGCCCAGCACATTCAATGGTCCGAGACCAAAGAAACCAAGGAACTCGTTCAGCAGGCCAAAGGTCGGGTCGTAGAACCACGTAAACACAAGACCGACAACGACCTGAGAGATTACGAATGGAAAGAAGAACAACGACTTGTACAGGCGAATGCCCCACACCGTCTGGTTCAGGAACAGCGCGATGAACAGACCCGCCGGGATCGCGGCCAGATAAAGGATCAGCCAGATCAGGTTGTTTTTCAGCGAAATATAGAAGGCATCCTGATCGATCCATTCCCAATACAGGTCTTCGTAGTTGCGGAACCCCACATATTCGGCCGCGCCCAGACCGTCCCACTCGTAAAGCGACAGGTTGAAAGACTGGAAAACCGGGATGATCACATAGACCATAAAGAACAGCAGACCGGGGGCCAGAAACAGCCAGGGCGCGATGCGCTGTTGGTTGCGGTGGAACCAGCTTTCCTGTTCTGGAGCGTCTGCGGCAATGGTCATGGCGGCATTCCGACTGAGGGGTGGCGGGCTGAAGCCCGCCCTACGTTTTTGGTCTGGTATAGGCCGGGCTTCAGCCCGGCCCTGTTCGTTTAGTTGTCGTAGATACGCTGTCGCGCGCGCTCCAGCTTGGCCAGGATACGGTCAGCATTGTCAGGCTTGACCATGAACTCCTGAAACCCTTCCATCGACGCCTTGGCCATTTCCGCAGGCGCGTCACGGTCCCAGAACTGGGCGACGCCGCCCGGGCTGTTCGACGACAGCATGGTAAAGCCCTGCTGCAGGAACTTGTCATCATCCACCGCCGATTGCGCATTCACCGGCAACTGGCCGAGATTTGCGCCATTGTTGATCTCGGTCTGTTCGTCCGCCGAAACAATAAAACGCAGGAACTCACGCGCGGCTTCCTTGTTTGAGGCATTGGCCGGAATGTGGAACGTGTCCGTCGGCGCATCTTCGGCCAGTTCGACATCGGGGTTGATGGCAACGAACTGATAGAAATCCAGTTGGTCATCACTCAAACCCGCCTCACGCAGAGGCGCCACCGCGAAGTTGCCCATCAGATAAGCGGCGGCTTCGCCGTTGACCATGAAGGGCAGAGCCTCTTGCCAGCTATAGGTCTGATGGTTGTCGATGAACGCGCCCATATCGATCAGCTGTTTCCAGTTGGCGAAGGTCTGCTTGACGCGATCATCCTCCCAACTGATTTCGCCATTGGCGAGCTGGTTGTGGAAGTCGAACCCGTTGGTGCGCATGTTCAGGTAGTCGAACCAGCCGCCAGCGGTCCACAGGAACTTGGTCCCGATGGTATAGCAGGCACGGCCGGAATCGACGATCTTCTGACAGTTGGCCAGTTCCTCTTCCCAGGTGGTCGGCTCGCTCAGGCCCAGCTCGTCAAAGATGTCTTTGCGATAGTATACTCCCCACTGGTAATAGGTATAAGGCACGCCCCATTGCTTACCGTCGATGGTCATCGCCCCCTTGGTCGAGGCCAGATTGTCGGCAATTGCAGGCTCGGCCCACAGGTCGGATACATCTTCGAACAGTCCTGCCTCGACATAAGGCTTCATCCGGTTGGCAGCGTACCAGGTCGCCACATCGGGGGTGTCGGCAGTCAGAAAGTTGCGGATTTGCGTCTTGTAGGCCTCACGGTCGATTACCGTGGTCTCGATGGCCAGATCTGGGTGCTGTTGCTGGAACCGCTCGATCATCGCCTCCATCGTCGCGCGCGGCGCCGGGTTCGATGTGTCGAGGAAAATACGCAGCTCGCCGGTCAGCTCGGCGGATGCCGGGACGGCAAGCGCGACGCTCATGGCCAGAGCAGCCGTCGTACGCTTGAAGATGGAATGCATGGTTTCCTCCCTTTTGCTTCCATTCTGGTTTATGTAGTTTCAAATAATGAAACCTTGTTTTATATATTGAAAACTACACATCGACTCAGCTAGTCTTGTCAAGACTAACGTGGCCACGCCACGTGAAACCGGAGGAGCACAGGCACCCGTGTCAGGTGACGGAACAATAGGAAAAGCATGTGATGTGCTGGATCAGGTGGCGTCGTTCAAACGCCCGGTGCGCTTTGGCGAATTGCTGGAAAGCAGTGCATTTCCGAAGGCAACACTTTATCGCTTTCTGCAGTCGCTGACCAATCAGGGCATGCTGAGCTATGACCCCGAACGTCAGAGTTATTCGCCGGGAATGCGGCTGGTCCGCCTCGCGCATTCGGCCTGGACCCAGAACTCGCTGGCTCCTATCGCGCGGCCATTTCTGGATGCGCTGAGCGAAGAGACCGGAGAGACTGTGCATTTGGCGCAGCTCGATTCGGGGCAGGTGCTGTATGTTGATAAGCGCAATGCGCAGCGACCGATCGAGATGTATTCCGAGGCCGGGAAAGTGGGGCCCGCATATTGCACGGGTGTCGGAAAGGCGATGATGGCCTTTTTGGAAGACGACCCGCTGCAAAAAACGATCTCACAGCAAAGTTTTCATCGGTTCACCGACAAAACGCTGACCTCGGAAGAGGCGCTGCGGACCGATCTGGCGCTGATCCGGGGCCGGGGTTACGCGGTGGACGATGAAGAACATGAGCCCGGCATCATCTGCGTGGCCTGCCCGATCCTGACCCCCGGCGGTCGTGTGCTGGGCGCGCTGTCGGTGACCGGTTCAACCAGTCGGATGAATTTCGAACAGCTGGAATCATGGGTACCTCGTGTCCGACAAGTTGCCGAGAAAATCGGTGGCGAAGCGCAGGCATGGCGGTTTCCCGAAAGCCAGAAGAACAGGATACAAGCGACATGACAGGTGTAACGCTGAAAAACGCGATCAAGCGCTATGGACAGACTCAGGTCATTCACGGGATTGATCTGCAGATCGAAGATGGTGAGTTCTGTGTTTTCGTTGGTCCTTCGGGTTGCGGCAAATCCACGTTATTACGGATGATCGCGGGGCTAGAGGAAACTTCGGACGGAGAGATTCATATCGGGGCGCGTGATGTCACGCATATGGACCCGGCCAAGCGCGGGGTGGCGATGGTGTTCCAGACCTATGCGCTCTATCCGCATATGACGGTCGCCGAAAACATGGGCTTTGGCCTGCGGATGAACGGTGTCGCGAAGGCCGAGATTGAACAGAAGGTTCAGGATGCATCGGGCATTCTGAAGCTGGACCAGTATCTGAAACGCAAGCCCAAAGCGCTATCCGGTGGGCAGCGGCAACGAGTGGCCATCGGTCGCGCCATCGTGCGCGGGCCCGAAGTGTTCCTGTTCGATGAGCCGCTTTCGAACCTCGACGCGGAATTGCGGGTCGAGATGCGGGTTGAAATCGCGCGCCTGCACAATGAAATCGGCGCGACGATGATCTACGTGACGCATGATCAGGTTGAGGCGATGACCATGGCCGACAAGATCGTCGTGCTGCGCGATGGTCGAATCGAACAGGTCGGTGCTCCGATGGATCTGTATCGTAACCCCGACAACAGGTTTGTCGCCGGTTTTATCGGGTCGCCTGCGATGAATTTCCTGGAATGCGATGTGATTGACGGCACCGTGCGCCACCCTGCCTTGTCCGAGGCAATCCCGGTTACCAGCAGCGTGCCGCCAGATGCTTCAAAGGTCACGCTGGGCATTCGGCCCGAACACATACAGGTGGATCGCACCGGCGATACCTGTACGGTCGACCTGACCGAAGCGCTTGGGGGCGTTTCGTACTCCTATCTGTTGACGCCCAGTGGCGACAAACTGATCGTTGAAGAGCGCGAAGACCAACGCAGCAAGACCGGGGAACGCATTGGCATCTCATTCCGTCCGGAACGTGCCATGCTGTTTGATCCGGAGACCGGTCAACGGTTGCGCTGAATTACCAGCCACAACTTCTTCAAATGGTACTGTGCCGGAAGAGTGTGAAAATCTATTGATAGATTTTGTATCCAATATCCGATACTGGAGAATCGTGCGCCTGTTCAATGGAGACCCCACGATGCCAAGCAACATTTTCACCGGTACAATGCCCGCCCTGATGACCCCTTGCACACCCGGTCGCGAGCCGGATTTCGATGCGCTGGTCCGCAAAGGGCAAGAGATGATCGCGGCCGGGATGTCGGCCGTTGTCTATTGCGGCTCGATGGGGGACTGGCCGCTGCTGACCGATGCGCAGCGGATGGAAGGGGTTGAGCGCCTCATTGATGCGGGCCTGCCTGTCGTTGTAGGAACCGGAGCGATCAATACAAAATCCGCAGTGGCCCATGCCGCCCATGCGCAGAAGATGGGCGCGGCGGGGCTGATGGTGATCCCACGTGTTCTGTCGCGTGGCAGCTCTCCGACAGCGCAGAAGAACCATTTCGAAGCGATCCTCGAGGCAGCGCCGGATGTGCCCGCGATCATCTATAACAGCCCGTATTATGGTTTTGCCACACGGGCCGATCTGTTCTTTGCCCTGCGCGCCGAGCATTCAAATCTGGTCGGCTTCAAGGAGTTCGGCGGCAAGGCTGATCTGCGCTATGCCGCCGAGAACATCACCAGCCAGGATGATCAGGTCACGCTGATGGTCGGCGTTGATACCGAGGTTTTCCACGGTTTCGTCAACTGCGGCGCAACCGGTTCGATCACGGGGATTGGAACTGCGTTGCCGCGCGAGGCGCTTTTGCTGGCCGCGCTCTCTCAGAAAGCCGCCACAGGTCACGCCGAAGCCCGCCAGCGCGCGCAGGAACTGACCGAGGCAATCCATGTTCTGTCCAGCTTTGATGAAGGCCCGGATCTTGTGTTGTATTACAAGCATCTGCTGGTTTTGAACGGTGAGGATGAATATCGTCTGCACTTCAATGAATCCGACGCGCTGACCGACGCGCAGCGAAACTATTGCGAACAGCAATATGACCTCTTCCGCAACTGGTTCTCCGATTGGTCGAAGCAGGGCGGAGTGATCGCCGAATGCATGTAATCGACAGCCACACCGGGGGTGAGCCGACACGGGTCATTCTGGATGGCGCCCCTGATCTGGGACCCGGGCCGCTGGCTGTCCGGGCGCGGCGGCTGGCTACCGAGCATGAAGGATTCTATCGCTCGGTCATGCTGGAACCGCGCGGGCAACCGGCCATGGTCGGTGCATTGCTGGTTGAGCCGACGGACCCTTCTTGCGTGACGGGCGTGATCTATTTCGATGTAGACGCTGTGCTGGGCATGTGTGGGCACGGCACCATCGGTATGACCGTGACGCTGGCGCATATGGGGCGGATCGGTGTCGGAGAGCATCGCATCGAAACACCAGCCGGTGTCGTGACGGTCGAACTGCATGACGCCAATACGGTCACCGTGACAAATATCGAAAGCCGTCGAGTGCGGCAGAGCGTGTCGCTGGACGTGCCCGGCCACGGATCGATAACCGGAGATATCGCCTATGGCGGCAACTGGTTCTTCATTGTCGATCCCAGCCCGATCCCGGTGATGCCTGGGAATATCGATGCGCTGACCGAATTGTCGATTGCGATCCGCGAATCCTCAATCGCCGCCGGGGCAGGGGGCGAGGAGGGCGAGCCTGTGGACCACGTGATCCTGCAGGGCCATTCCTCCAGCGGCGCGCATAGCCGCAACTTTGTACTGTGCCCGGACGACAACTATGACCGCTCGCCCTGCGGGACGGGCAGTTCAGCGCGGCTGGCGTGTCTGGCCGCGGATGGTCTGCTGAAGCCCGGGTGCGAGATCGTGCAGGAAAGCGTGATTGGCAGTTCCTATCGTATGTCTTATCAATCAGGCCCGAATGGCGGCGTGATACCGCAGATCACCGGACAGGCCTATGTCATGTCCGAAGCCAAGCTGATCTTTGATCCACAAGACCCGTTTCGCACAGGGATCGAAACATGACTGAAGTGACCATCATCGGGGCTGGGGTGATCGGCATCACCACCGCTCTGGAGTTGCAGCGCCGGGGGCATCAGGTCCGCGTGTTGGACCGAAAAGGCGTTGCTGCCGAAACCTCGGCGGGTAACGCGGGGGCCTTTGCCTTCACCGAAGTCGAGCCGCTGGCCACGCCCGGCATCATGCGCAAAGCGCCCAAATGGCTGCTTGATCCGCTGGGGCCGCTTTCGATACCGCCGTCTTATGCCCTGAAGATTGCGCCATGGATGTACCGGTTCTGGCGCGCCAGCAGCCGAAGCCGGTATGAGAGCCTGCTGAATGCACAGGCGCAACTTATGGACTTGTCGTCGGCCGCGCTCGAGCGGCTGATCTCTTCGGTTGACGGCGAGGGGATGATGCAGCGCGACGGGCAAATGCAGTTGTATGAAAGCGAGGCGGATTTCCGCGCCAGCCTGCCCACATGGGAGCTGCGCCGCCGCCATGGGATCGAATTTGAACTGCTGGAAAGCACCGCTGCGATTGCCGAGAAACAACCTGGTCTCAGCCCGCGTTTCACCCATGCGGGATTCACACCGAACTGGTTGAATACGGTGGACCCCAAAGCCTGGGTCGAGCATCTGGCGAAGGCGTTCCGGGATCGTGGCGGGCAGATCGAACAATGCGACATCCGCGCTCTGGAGGCTCGTGAAGATGGTGTTGGGATCGTCCATGCTGACGGCAAGATCACGACCCCCCGCGCCATCATCGCTGCCGGCGCATGGTCGCATCATCTGACAAGGACGCTGGGTGATCACATCCCGCTTGAGACCGAGCGTGGATACAATACGACCCTGCCAGAGGGCGCTTTTGACTTGCGGATGCATCTGACCTTCTCGCGCCACGGTTTTGTTGCCACCCGGATCAACGGCGGGGTTCGCATTGGCGGTGCGGTCGAACTCGGCGGTCTGAAATTGCCTCCGAACTATAAACGCGCGGATATTCTGCTGCAAAAGGCGACGCAGTTTTTGCCGGGCCTCAAAACCGAAGGCGGCAAGCAGTGGATGGGCTTCCGGCCTTCGATGCCGGACAGCATTCCGGTGATCGGGCAATCGGCAAAGTCTGCGAATGTGATCTACGCCTTTGGTCATGGGCATCTCGGGCTGACCCAATCGGCCGGAACGGCGGAATTGATCGGCGCGTTGATCGACGATCAGACGCCTGCGATTTCTTTGCAGCCGTACTCCGCCAATCGTTTTTGAGGGAGGTGCCATGCGTAGCTTCATGCTGAACAAACCGCGTAAGGGTTCATTCCCGCACTCTAATCCGCAGAGCAACACCCGGGGCGCATGACATGGGACCCAAGCGCGCCATAATCCGGCAAAGCCTGCCCGAAGTAATCGCCAGTGATCTGCGCGAACGGATACTGAGCGGCGATCTGTCCGAAGGTGAAACTATCCGACAAGAGGCGCTGGCCGAAGAGTACGATGTGTCTCGCATGCCTGTACGTGAGGCTCTGAAGCAGTTGGATGCCGAGGGGCTGGTCGTGTTGACCAATAATCGTGGCGCCTCGGTCACTGAACATTCGCTGAATGAGATCGCCGAGATTTTCGACCTGCGGGTCCTGCTTGAGGTGGATCTGTTCCGCCGCGCCATTCCCGCCATGACCACCGTGGAATTTGCCGAATGCAAGGACATCTTGCAGCAGATGGAGGCCTCGTATGACGCCAATGATGTTGGCCAATGGGGGGCGCTGAACCATCGTTTTCATGCGGCGCTTTACGCTGCAGCGGGGCGTAGCCTGACCAATGATCTGCTGTACCGCGTGTCACTGCAATCTGATCGCTATGTCCGCATGCATTTGAGCGTGAACCAGCAGCGCAGCGCGGCGCGCAAAGAACATCGGGAGCTGTTGCAACTGGCGCAGGCCGGTCAGACAGATGCGGCCTGCGCTTTGCTTGCGGCGCATATCGGGCGAACCAAGGAAGAACTCATTACTCTGATGACAGCCCGTCGCGCCGCAGGGTCTCAGCCCTCCTGAGTGAACATCAGGCGCGCTGTGACGGGAACGGTGCGGGTGATGCTGGGCAATTGTGCCAGTTCCATCAGCTTGTCGACGCCGGGGGTCACGCCAGCATCTTCGGTGCTGATAAAGACCATGTCATTGGTCGAAACCATGACGGACTTCTCGCTGACGCGCAGGATGAACAGATCGGTGTAGAAATCGACATCGGTGCCGACCAGGGAAAGTTTGGCATCCACCTCCATCACGGTGGTCTCACCCACGGCCAGTTTCGAGACCGCGTCCATGTCGATCCCTGCTGTCAGGGTCGCGGTGGCCGCTTTGCGGAATACATGTTCGATCATCCGTTCGTTGCGAATATCGATATTGGTCTCGACCGAGGACAGGTCGATGTCGATCTCGACCTTGCCGTCTTCGGTGACATGGCCCGAGAGGTTCGAGAAGGAGTTGACCTCGCCCACATCCTCGATTTTCACTGTGCCATAAGCCAGATGCGAGGCATCCGGGTTTAATGACCAATTGGCTGCAAGTACCGGCGTTGCAATAATTGCCGACGCAATCGTGAATGTTCTCAACAGAAATTTCATTTCATTCCTCCAAAGTCTGTGTCAGTTCAGACCAAGCGGGCCCGGTCCCATATCTAACAAACACAGGTAAGTCGCGTTTTATTCGATGAGTGTTGAAATGAGTTCCGAACAAGCCGTGCGCGGCGCAATCCAGGCACATTCGAAACGGGTCTGGCGGTTCGGGCTTGCTTTGTCGGGGGCGTCGGATATCGCGGATGATCTGTTGCAGGCCACGGCGCTGCGGGCGCTGGAGAAGCACCATCAGGTGACGTCCTATGACCGGTTGGACAGTTGGTTGATGACTATCTGCCGCTCGATCTGGCTGAACGAAATCCGGGCGCGTTCGGTTCGCAAAGCGCAGGCGCTGTCGGTAACACCTGAATGTGAACTGGTCGCATCCGGACCCGATTCAGAAACGAATATTTTCGCTGCTCAGGTGTTTACTCAAGTGATGCAACTGCCAGAGGCTCAACGTGAGACAGTAATGCTTGTGTTTGTTGAAGGATACAGCTACCGCGAAGCTGCTGCCATGCTGGACGTTCCCATCGGTACGATCATGAGTCGATTGTCCAATGCCCGGCAGAAACTGAAATCCGTGATGCTTCACGACGCAGGTGGCATCGCTCGACGGAGTGGCAGATGAAGTTTTCAGACGAGACGCTTCTGGCCTATCTGGAAGGCAATCTGGACGAGTCCGAGGCTCGGGCCATCGAAGATGCGCTGGCCGATGACCCGGAGCTCGAATTCCGACTGATGGCGCTGGATCCGTTTGCCGCAGCGGTTCAAAAGGCGTTTGAGGGGCTTCCCGCCGAGGCACCTGAAATCGAATTGCCCGCGCCCACGGTAACGCAGACGTCTTCGGGTCCGCTACGCTTGCTGGCCGTGGCAGCTTCGGTGTCGGTTATCGCAGTTTCGGCAACCTTCTGGGCCACGCGACCGGCCGAGCTGGGCTGGGCGGAACAGGCCGCGATCTATCAGTCCCTTTATGTGCCGGAAACCATTGCGTCTCTGGATAATTCGCCCCAGGCGCTGGATGCACAGTTTGCCCGGGCCGAGGCCGAACTGGGGCGGTCGCTGAACCGCGATGTGCTGGAAACGCTGCCCGGGCTTGACCTGAAGCGGGCTCAGGTATTGTCATTCAACGGCAAGCCTTTGATTCAGATCGTTTTTGCCGATGCGCAGGGACGCCCCTTTGCGTTCTGTATTATCCGTCAGGGTGGCGACGCTCCTGCCAAGGATGTAAATCTTGCCGTGCTCAGCGGTCTGGCGACAGCCACCTGGGCGGGCGACGGCTATGGCTATATGCTGCTGGGCAATAATCCGCAGACCGATCTGAACAGCGAGCTGAGCATCCTGACCGATATCTTCACGGGGTGATCGGGCGGAATACCTCTTGTGAACCGCGCCAAATGGTCGAAGAATAATGGCCATGACGCCGAAACCCCTGACGCCGGATACGGATGAAGAGGCCCCCGAAGAGGGGCCTCGCAGCATCTACGACACCGATCCACCCGAGGAAGAGGATCTGTGGTTTCTTCCCCCTACGGACGAGGAAGACCCGGAAGACCTGCTGACCCCGGGGCTAAGGCCTCAGCAGAACCTGCTTTTCGATGTAAGAGACTGGCGCGCAGCACAGTCCAAGCTTTCGGCTGAACTTGCGGATCTCGCCCTGACCTTCGGGGCGCTGGATGAACGATTGCGTGCGGGCCCGGCGGGGTGGGGGCATCGGTTGGCGTTGATGGAGGTCTCGGATCTGGGCTGGTGGACCGGCGACCGGATCGGCGTTGATCGCCTTGCGCTTTGGACTGGCCTGCGGATCGGTTCGACAAGCGATGACGTGCAGGCCCTTTATCGGGCAGGCTGGGCGGTACGGCGTTTGACTTCGGGGGCAACCCCTTCGGAAGGT
This sequence comes from Ruegeria sp. L12, assembly GCF_056531745.1. Classification (NCBI taxonomy): domain Bacteria; kingdom Pseudomonadati; phylum Pseudomonadota; class Alphaproteobacteria; order Rhodobacterales; family Roseobacteraceae; genus Ruegeria; species Ruegeria sp. L12. Next base: position 157,126 of record NZ_JBQFMH010000005.1, on the reverse strand, counting down.
GGGTGGGAGGCCGGGCTTACCGCTTTCCTCGACCGTCAGGCGCAGGGGATCGAGGAAGTGCCAGAATCGGTTGCCGATTTGGCCGAGGTTATGCGCAGCGCCGATGGTGTCCATCCGGTGACCCAGGCTGCGATTGGATTTCACGCATGGCGCGCGTTTTCACCGGGCATCGGTCAGGACACCGAGGCCGCCATTGTCGCGAACCGTCATGCCGCCTCGATGGGCCGGGGCGGGGCCGTGTTCATGCCGCTGGCTTTGTCCGGACCAGGTGCGCTGCGCGGGGCTGGTACTGTCGAAGAAAAACTGTCGGCCTGGGTGGGCGGCGCAGGTCAGGCCGCGCTTGCGGCCCTGCTTCATCTGGATCGGATAAGCGCCTGGGAGGCGCGCGCGCGCGAAGCAACATCCGATCTGAGCGGCCGCACGCCACCCGTCCTGATCGACGTATTGACCGCCTGGCCGATGGTTTCTGCACCGCTGGCCGAAGAGCTGACGAAATCCTCGCGCGCCGCCGTTCAGCGCAACCTGATCACATTCACCAAAAGAGGCCTGATCCGAGAGGTGACAGGGCAGGGACGTTACCGAGTTTGGACCGCAGATTTGTGACCGCCCGACCCGCAGGGTCAAGCGGCCCGAGTCGTCAGAACCAGCGGCCAACTGCTATAAGTGTCGGTGGCACGGCTGCCGCGTCTGATGTCACTGACATGATCTGACAGGTGACCTGAGTCTCTGACGGTATGTCGAAGCCAACGAACCGGGAAAGCGCTCCGCCATTGCCGCTCAGAGCAGGTGTGGTGCCGCTGGCAAAGGCCATCGGGAAATCCCAGGTTGTGGTTGAGCTTGTGTACAGGGCCCCTGCGGTGACGGTGCATGTCACTGCGCTCATGGTAACCGAACAAATCTGGGTTCCATCGGCAAAGCGTACATAATCCCCACCCGCCGTGCTGCCGCGTTCGATCGCGGCACCGCCGGGGGTTCCTCCGCTTTCGGATACGGTGCCCAGCAGATTACCGGGCCCATAGCCATAATCTGCACGCATCAGGCGACCCGGGCTGGTGTCTTCGGCACTGTTCTGCACCGCCGCGCCGCTTGCCATGCCGGTCGCGGCATCAATCCGCAGCGCATCCGTCCAACTGCCGCCATCCGGAGATACCTTGATTGAGAAATCGGTGCTACCGGACAGACCCATCTCGGCATGGCCGGTCCAGTTTGATTGAAACAGCAGCGACGCGGTGTCCCCCGCACCCGCCTTGTTGATCTTCAACTGATGCCCGGCGCCTTCATGGGTCAGCAGTGTGGCGGGGCTGCGCACGGCCAGTCGGTTGGTGCTGTCAGAGTTGGTTGTAACGCCCACACCGGTCAGGTTCTGAGTGCTTATGGGCGGATCGATCCATGCGGCCCCGTCCCATACTTTGATCTGGCTCGAACTCTGATCCCAAACGCGCCACCCGGTGTCCGGCGTCACAAAATGCCAGGCGTTATCAACCCATGCCGCCAGCTGGCCTGCATGTCCGTTCCAATCTCCGGTCGGGGCAGCGCCCAGGGCATGGACTTCTCCCTGATCCGGAACAACGGGCGGTGTTGTTGCGTTCAGCGAAGAAACACTCAGTTGAACGGCCAGATCCAGCGCGAGCAAGGCCTCGTTATGGGTGACATGTTTCTGGGCCTGCGCGGGTTGCAGATAGGGCAGGTTCAATCGGGGTGAGTTCTGTGGCACGGGCGTCCTCCTGTGGCTGTCGGTCCGACGATGATTGCGCGCCACACTGCCGTGATCCGCGTGAATCTCGCCTGACCGGGCCGAGCGCCCGATTTGTCGGTTGTTAACGAAGACTGCCGTTAATCGCGGGCATAGATATCTTCATAGCGAATGATATCGTCCTCACCCAGATAGGTCCCGGTCTGTACCTCGATCAATACCATCGGAACCTTGCCCGGATTGACCATCCGATGTACGGCCCCCAGCGGCACATAGACCGACTGGTTTTCGGAAACCAACTGCACCTTGTCATCAATGGTGACCTCAGCCGTTCCTTCCACAACGATCCAGTGTTCCGACCGGTGGTGATGCGATTGCAGGCTGAGCGAAGCGCCGGGATGAACGTGGATGCGTTTGACCTGAAACCGGTCGCCAATCACAAGGCTCTCAAACCAGCCCCATGGGCGGTGATCAACAGGCAGAGATTCCGCTTGCTTCGCGCCTTTGGCCTTCAACGCCACAACCGCCTGCTTGACGTCCTGCGCCCGGTCCATGCTGGCCACGAGAACCGCGTCAGGCATTGCAACGGTGATCACATTCTCAAGCCCCATTGCGACAACTTCCTGCGCCGGGGATTCTGAACGTACCAGCACATTGCGGCAATCGATGGCGGTCACTTCGCCCGAGGTTGCGACGCCATCGGCATCGGGATTGCTCAACTCCTGCACTGCAGACCAGCTGCCCACATCGGACCACCCGGCGGCATAGGGAATGACGCTCAGATTGTCGGCTTTTTCCATCACTGCGTAGTCGATTGAGATGTCTTCGACCGTCGCCCAAGCTTCTGGGTCAAGCCTCAGGAACCCCAAATCGGTCTGCGCCTGCTCAACCGCAGAGCGGACCGGGGCCAGCAGGGTGGGCGCATGTTGTTCAATCGCTTTCAGGATGTCCTGCACGGCAAACAGGAAGATACCCGAGTTCCAAAGATAGCTGCCCTCGGCCACCATCGCCTTGGCATTCTTCAAATCGGGTTTCTCGACAAATCGGTCCAAGGGAACGGCCGCGCCGGTGGCGTCAGGTGTATGACGCAACTTGAGATAGCCATAACCGGTCTCGGGCCGGTCGGGGGCGATGCCGAAAGTTACCAGATCGCCACGCTCGACGATTGCGCGGGTGCCCTCGGCCACGGCCGCGTGAAACGCCGAAGCGTCGGGGATCACATGATCCGATGGGGCCACAAGCATCACCGCCTCCGGGTCGACTGATGCAAGATGTAGCGCGGCGGCCAGAACAGCAGGGGCGGTATTGCGCCCCTCGGGTTCGATCAGGATGGGGCCAGGATCAATGCCAATGGCCATCAGCTGTTCGGGCACCACAAAGCGAAAGGCTTCGTTGGTCAGAATCAACGGCTTGCCATAAGGGGCGTCATCAGGGCCGCACAGTCGATTGGCGCATTGCTGCAACAGACTGCTTTCACCAATCAGCGATACAAACTGCTTGGGATAGCTTTTGCGTGACAACGGCCAAAGCCGTGTACCAGAGCCGCCACACAGGATGACCGGATAGACCTTGCTCATGATGGCTGCTCCCTCAGACCGGATCTTGTTATTGGGCTGCCCGGTCCGAAGCAACGATGTCGTGCAGATATCCGCTCAGATCGTCCCGCAAATCGTCACGATCCAGCGCAAACGAGACGGTTGCCTGTAGGAAGCCCGCTTTTGACCCGCAGTCGAACCGTCGGCCATCGAACTTGTAGCCAAAAACCGGTACACCGTTGGTGATATCTTCGGCAATTGCGTCGGTCAGCTGGATTTCCCCGCCGCTGCCCGTTTTCTTCTGGTTCAGGTTGTACAGAACCGATGGGCGCAGGATATAGCGACCGATCACTGCAAGGTTCGAAGGCGCCTCTTCGGGTTTTGGTTTTTCCACCATGCCCCGCGCCCTGACGACGGTGCCGACATTTTCGCCGGTATCCAGAACTCCGTAAGAGCTCGTCTTCTCGTTCGGAACTTCCATCGCAGCCACCATATTGCCGCCGGATTCCTCATAGGCTTCGACCATCTGTTGCAGGCAGGGTTTGTCTGCAGCGATCACGTCGTCGGGCAGCATGACGGCAAAGGGTTCATCCCCGATCAGGCGCCGTGCGCACCATACCGCATGACCCAGCCCCAGCGCCTTGTGTTGCCGGATATAGGCGATCGCACCGCTTTCCATGTTGGTCTTGTTCAGAACGTCAAGAAGTTCGTCCTTGCCCTTTGCTTTCAGATCCTGTTCCAGCACCAGATTGTGGTCGAAATAATCCTCAAGCGCAGATTTACCGCGCGAGGTCACGAAGATGAATTCCTTGATCCCGGCCGCGCGGGCTTCGTCGATGGCATATTGGACCAAAGGGCGGTCAACCAATGTCATGATTTCTTTTGGCACCGATTTGGTCGCCGGCAGAAAGCGCGTACCCATTCCTGCAACCGGGAAAATCGCCTTGGTGACCTTGCGTGTCATGTTACCTCTCAAATTCGATGCTTTGCCGGCAGGTCGTATCAGCGCCGGCGCCTCCACATAAATCTTAAATCCGTATCAATCAATCGCCCCAGGCAGGAACAGCGTGGGCCGGTTAAAACTTGCCATCAACATCAGGCCAGAGTCAAAAGCAAACCAGACCAGCAGAAAAGCGACACCCCCGACCTGAGACAGAATCGGGGGCACTCAGGGCGTCAGCCGTTGGCCATGATGGTTTCAAGCGAGTCATGTTCAGCGACGAAATGATCCGGCGCGACTTCGCTGAGTTGCGGGACATAATCCGCCTGACCCGTCGATAAACGGCTGGGTAAGAACCGCAGCGCTGCCTTCGGGTCCATTGGTGAGGGCAATTCTCCCGGCAATTTAAGCCTTTGACGGCTGCGTTCGACATCCGGATCGGGAATAGGTACAGCCGAGATCAGCGACTTGGTGTAGGGGTGGATTGGATCTGAACAGATCACCTCACCATCGCCCAACTCGACGATGCGACCCAGATACAGAACCATGATCCGGTTCGAGATCGCCCGTACAACCGACAAATCATGGCTGATGAAGATCATCGAAAGGCCGAATTCCTGTTGCAATTCTCGCAACAATTCGACGATTTGGGCTTGAATGGACACGTCAAGCGCCGAAACCGCCTCGTCACAGATGATCAGTTTTGGCTTGTTGATCATCGCGCGGGCGATTCCGACCCGCTGGTTCTGACCACCAGACAGCTCGTGCGGATAGCGGTTGATCATGTTGGCGTTCAGACCGACCCGCTCCATCATTTCCGCCACCATCTGCTTGCGCTCGCGCTCGGTCAGGTCAGGGCGATAGGTCTTCAGGGGTTCGGCAATCGAGGCCGAGATCGTCATGCGTGGGTCGAGACTGGCCAGAGGGTCCTGGAACACGATCTGCAGGTCTTTGCGATACTTGTTCAGCTCGGCCCGTTTCAGTCCGACAATCGGATTTCCCAACCAGCTGACATTGCCTGCGCTGGGTTCGATCAATTGCAGCACAGCCCGCGCCAGCGTGGATTTGCCGCATCCGGATTCGCCTACGACGCCCAAGGTTTCACCTTTGCGAATGTCAAAACTGACGCCATCGACCGCTTTCAATGCCACCTTTCGCCCGAACAACCCGCCCGAGATTTGAATGGGGAAGTGAACTTTGACGTCATCGACCTTCAGCAGTGGCTCATCAACCACGGGCAGTGCCTTCGGCGCGTCACCCGCATCAATGCGCGGCATGGCTTCCAACAAGGTGCGGGTATAGTCATGTCGTGGCGCGCTAAAAATATCGCGCGTGTCGCCAGATTCGACAAATTCACCCATGCGCATGACCTGAATACGGTCGCACATCCGCGCCACCACACCCATGTCATGTGTGATCAGGGCAATGGCAGTGCCTTCATCCTTTTGCAGGCGCACCATGAGGTCCAGAATGTCGGCCTGAACGGTGACATCCAGTGCAGTTGTCGGTTCATCCGCGATCAACAGCTTGGGATTGCACAGCATCGACATGGCAATCATCACCCGTTGACGCATTCCACCCGACAGCTCGTGCGGGTACTGATCCAGACGGCGCGCCGCCTCGGGGATGCGCACGCGGTTCAGCCAGTCCAAGCAGCGTTGACGCGCGGCAGAACCCTGCAGACCCTCATGAATCTGCAACACTTCGCGCATCTGCTGACCAACGCGCAAATGCGGCGTCAGGGCGGTCAGGGGATCCTGAAAGATCATCCCTACATCTGCACCGCGAATGCGGTTCAGCGCGTTGATCGGAAGGTTCAGGATTTCCTTGCCGTTCAACATGGCCGAGCCCGAGGCGTGTCCGGCAGGCGGCAGCAAGCCCATTGCGGCCATGAAGGTCTGGCTTTTGCCCGACCCGCTTTCGCCCACGATGCCAAGGCATTCGCTAGGGTTGATGTCGAAACTGATGCCTTTGACGGCCTCGACCACACCATCGGGGGTGTCGAACTGGACGCTCAGGTCCTTGACGGAGAACAAACTCATATCAGCGATCCTTCGGGTCCAGTGCGTCACGCAAACCATCACCGATGAAGAACATCGTGATGATGATGGTGACGTAGAATGTCAGCGGGTACAGCAGTTGCCACAAGGTGCCGTAACTCATCGTACCGGCCCCTTCGGCAATCAGACGACCCAGCGAGGTGTAGGGTTCCGAGATCCCGAGACCGAGGAACGAGATGAAGCTTTCGGTCAGGATCATCTCGGGCACCAGTAACGAGGCATATACGATCACCACGCCCAGAAGATTGGGCAGGATGTGGCGGTACATGATGGTGAACTCGCTGACACCGGCGGCACGCGCGGCCTCAATGAACTCGCGGTTCTTCAGGGTCAGGGTCTGCCCCCGAACGATCCGCGCCATGGTCAGCCAGCCCACCGCACCAAGGGCAATGAACAGCATGAAGAAGGACCGTCCTGCGACAACCAGCAGCAGGATGATGACCAATGTCGCCGGGATCGCCAGCAGAATGTCAACGAAACGCATCATCACGCTATCGGTGCGCCCGCCGATATAGCCAGCCGCGATGCCGTAGCATGTGCCCACGATCAGCGCCGTCGCAGCCCCGATCAGACCCACCAGCAGCGAAGTGGTGGTCGCCTGAATAACGCGGCTGTAAAGATCGCGCCCCAGATCATCGACGCCGAAAAAGTGACCGGTCTCGATTGAGGGCATGCCCATGCCGCGCACATCCCCCATGACGTTCCAGTCGATCTCTTCATTGTTCCAGACGGCAAAATACGGACCAAAGATCGTAAACAACACGATCATAGCCAGGATGAAGACACTCGCCATTGCCGCTTTGTTGCGGACAAAACGAATCCGCGCATCCTGCCAAAGCGACCGCCCCTGAATGACCGTGTAGTCGGTGATGTCTTCCGCCAGATGGGCGGCTTTTTGTGATTTTCCAAGCATCGCCAGCCCCTCAATAACGGATTTTCGGATCGAACCAGGCATAGGCCAGGTCGGTCAGCAGGTTCACGATTACGGTTAGTGCGCCATAGAGGATCGTGACCCCCAACAGCACCGCATAGTCGCGCGACAGGGCCGAGCCGACATAAGCCTGCCCCAAACCGCCGGTCGAGAAATAAATGTCCACGAAAACCGATCCGGTCAGTACATAAACAAAGACCGGGCCCAGATAGGACACCACCGGCAGCAGCGTAGGTTTCAGCGCATGACGCCAGATCACGGTTCTGGTCGGCAATCCCTTGGCCCGTGCGGTGCGGATGAAGTTCGAGTTCAGAACCTCCAGCATCGATGACCGGGTGATCCGCGCGATCGAGCCCATGTAGGACGTAGCCAGCGCGATCACCGGCATCACCAGATACTGCCACTGACCGCCGTGCCAGCCGCCGCCCGGCAGCCAACCCAGCCACAGGGTGAAGGTCAGGATCAGGATCGGGCCCATGATGAAGTTCGGCAATGCCTGCGCGGCAATCCCAAGACCGACGGCAATGTAGTCGATCCAGGTATTATGTCTGATAGCAGCCGCTATGCCCAGGCTGACACCCACGGCGGTCGCAAACAGAAACGACAAAGATCCGTAGGTCAGCGAGATCGGAAAACCCTGAGCAATGATGTCGTTCACGTCCCGATCTTTGAACTTGAAGGACGGTCCGAAATCAAAATGCACGACGATGTTGTAAAGATAGTCCCACAGCTGCTTCCACAGCGGTTGGTCCAACCCATAGCGCGCCTCGATATTGGCCAGAACCTGCGGTGGCAATGGCCGTTCCGAGGTAAATGGCCCGCCGGGCGCAACATGCATGAGAAAGAAACAGGCGACGATCAGCAACAGGATCGTCGGAATTGCGACCAGCAGTCGCCGAACACTATAGGCAAGCATTATTCTGCCCCCATGTTTATTGGCTCTGCCCCGGGCGTTCCCGGGGCAGAGCGCGGTTCAATGACGATTATTCGGCGAGCTTATAGAGGTTCTTCGAGTACCAGTTCTGCTCGACATTATTGACCGGCCAATTCCCCACATCGCTGTCCATCATGTAGACACCGGCATAGTGGTAGATCGGGATCACAGGGGTCTCTTGCGCGATGATGCGCTCAACCTCGGTATAGAGCGGCGCCGGATCGTCTGAGGTTTTGGCCTCGGCCAGCAGCTCATCAACGCGGGCATTGTTGTACTTGCCGTCATTGTAACCAGAATCCGACTGCAGCAGATCAAGGAAGGTGGAGGCCTCGTTATAGTCGCCACACCAGGCGCCACGGGCCAGATCGAAGTTTTGGTTGCCGCGTTCTTCAAGGAAGACTTTCCATTCCATGTTGGCCAGTTCGACCTGCACGCCCAGTTTCTGCTTCCACATTTGGCTCAGTGCCACGGCGACCTTCTTGTGGTCTTCCGAGGTGTTGTAGACCATCTCAAAGCTCAGCGGGTTGTCGGGGCCATAGCCTGCTTCGGCCAGCAGTTCTTTCGCCAATTCGTCGCGCTCGGCCTGGCTCATCGACGCCATCTCGACGGTTGGAACGGTGAAGCCTGCTGTGGCTTCGGGGGCGAAGGTGTAGGCTTGGGGTTGACCACCGGCCATCACTTTCTCGGTGACGATTGCCCGGTCTACGGCTAGTGAAAGCGCCTGACGGACATTGGGGTCCTTGAACGCTTCGGGGCCGCCTTCGGACAGGTTGAAGGTGTAGTAATAGTTGCACAGGCGCGGGAAGCTGATGGCTTCTACCGGATGCTCTTCCTTCAGACGCGGATACTGACCAGCCGGAATTTCAGTACGGTCCAGTTCGCCGGCCAGATAGCGGGTCAGAGCGACGTTTTCATCGTTGATGACCAGCGCGACCACTTTATCGACGATGGTGTTGTCATTGTCCCAATACATCTCGTTCCGTTCACGCACCGAGCGTTCCTGCGGCAGATGCTCGGTCAGGACATATGCGCCGTTCGAGACGATGTTTTCGGGCTTGGTCCATGCATCGCCGAACTCTTCGATCACTTTCTGCGGGGCAGGGAAGGTCGTCGAATGTGTGGTCATTTGCGGGAAGTAGGGCAGCGGCGCGCTCAGGCGGACTTCCAGCGTCTTGTCGTCGATGGCCTTGACGCCCAGATCGTCGACGGATGCGTTGCCAGCAATGATCTCCGCCGCATTCTCGATCGACATCAATTCCATGAACCATGCGTAGGGCGAAGACAGTCCCGGATCGACGGCACGTTTCCAGGCAAAGACGAAATCACTTGCAGTAACCGGATCGCCATTCGACCATTTCGCATTGTCGCGCAGCGTGAAAGTGTAGACATCCTTGCTGTCGTTGACCTCGAAACCAGTGGCGACACCGGGGACCAGATTGCCTTCTTCATCCTGGTTCATGAGACCTTCGAACAGGTCGCGCACGATCTCGGCACCCGAGACATCTTCGACAACCTGCGGATCGACCGAGCTGTGCTCGTCCAGTATGCGATAGGTAAAAGTCTGATCATCGGCCAGCGCTTCCCCGGTTTCCGGGTGCGTACCAGCGGCGATTGCAGCGCCCGCGATGATAGTAGAGGACAACAACCCCGCCAGCGAGGTTCGGATTATTCTGTTCATGTGTTTACTCCCATTTTCTTGGCAACCAGTGCCCACGCGAAAGGTGTCGCGGGGTCGACTACCCTTGTGTTTCCGCTATCTGCTGCAGTGTTGCTTTGATCTGAATCGCGAAAAGGGCCGGAAATTGCGGGCCTCGCACGGCAGGGGATGTCGGAAATTCAACTGCGAAAGTTGTCTTTCACTGCCGCAAAACGTGCCAGTTTTTAGGCAAAGGTAAAGAGTTTTAAGGCTGTCGTGTGCTCAAAGATCGAATGAAACCGTAACGGGCAGCGCCCTCGAAATAAAATTTTGAAACATCTCGCTACCATGACATTTTCGTGAAGAACAACATATCGAATAGCGTGAATGAGTTGTGCAAAATACCCGCCGATGGCGAATCAGTGGCGGGTTCAGGGCTTCAGGTGGGCTTTCATTTGCGCCTCGGGGAAACAGGTGGGTGGCTGGCCGGTCGCCTCCTGCCAGCGCCCGATTGAGCGGCGGGTTTTGTAACCGGGCAATCCATCGACGCCACCCACATCGTGCCCTTGCCGGACCAGAGCCTGTTGCATTCGGGCAATATCCGAGCGGTAGAGCCCGCCGACCTTGCCCCAGCGTCCGCTGAAATCCCCGACGCCGTATTGGATACGATCCCCGACATGACCGACGAACAGTGCATAGAGGTCGCTCGTGTTGTAATCCTTCAGCACGTAGAAATTCGGCGTCACGATGAAGGCCGGACCATTCCGACCAGCTGGCATCATCAGGTAGCCTTCGGCGGGCATTTCATGTGCAGGAAATGGTCGGCCAGAGACACGCGTGATGCCCATCGCGGCCCAGTCGCGGATCGGCCGACCCCGATCCGGCCCCTCCAACGCGCACGAGACATCGCGTGGTACGTTCACTTCAAAGCCCCAGTCGCGGCCAGCGACCCAGCCATGTCGTGCCAGGTAGTTGCCGATGGAGGCTATGGTATCTGCTTCGGAATTCCAGATATCGGCGCGTCCATCGCCGTTCCCGTCGATTGCATAGGTCAGAAAGCTGGTTGGCATGAATTGTGGCTGCCCTAGGGCGCCCGCCCAACTGCTATTCAAAACGGGCGTGTGCCCTGCCTCGGCTATCTGCAAGGCCGCTATCAATTCGCCGGTGAAATAGTCGGCGCGCGTGCTCATGAACCCTTTGGTGCCCAGAACCTGAAAGGCATTGTGGCGGATCGGCACCTGCCCATAGCCGCTTTCGCGCCCCCAGATGGCTAGAATGATGCGGGCGGGCACCCCGGATTTTGCCTCGACCCGCGCGAGGGTGTCCGCATGACGCCGCGCCATTTTGCGGCCCACCGAAGTCGCACCTTGCACCGACCCCGCATTGAAATAGCGCCCGGGCGAGCCGAATTCAGCCTGCCGCTGTACCTTCGGCAACTTCTTTTTGCCTCCGAGGGGCACCAAGTCAGGCAAATCCCAGTTCAACGAAACGTCTTCAAAGGCTTGCTGAAAGGTGCGCTGTGAAACGCCCTTTGCTTTGGCTTGCGGCCAGATGGTCTGCTGCAGCCAGTCCCGGAACTGGCGTTCAACCGCTGCGCGATCCTGCGCGAGCGTAGTCGTTGCAAGCAATGTCAGGCAGAGAATGGCAAGAACCCGTAGCATCTCTACCGGTCTCGCGTGCGCGACCTTTTATGTCAACAGGCGCAATTGGATGCCTGTACCCGAAAAAAACTTGAGAAATTCACTGACTCTGCCGATAGTTGCGGAGAACCCAGCCGCAAGAGGACCAACAAGCGTGAGCATTTTTCGGATGTCCACTGCGTCGGCGCAAGTTCTTGCGGCGCTTGCCGTCCTGCTTGTATCGGCCCAGACCGCCGGGGCGAGCGACAGTTTCATGGATCCGCAAGGTCCGATTGCAGCGGTACAACGAACGCACCTGCTGCGTGCGACGGCTCTGATCCTGATCGCGGTGGTCCCGGTTCTGGTTCTGGTGCCGCTTATTGCGCTGCGTTACCGCCGCCACAAGGGGGGGAAAGCGGCCTACACCCCGCATTGGGATTTCTCGGCGAAGCTGGAGTTTCTGATGTGGGGCGTGCCGGTTGTGATCGTGGCGATCCTGTCTTTCTATCTTTGGAAGGCAACGCACCGTCTTGATCCCTATAGCGCCCCGTTCGGTGAAGAACCTGCCCTGCGCGTGCAGGTCGTCGGTCTGGATTGGAAATGGCTGTTCATCTATCCCGATCTGGGTATCGCCAGCGTCGGAGAGTTGGGCATCCCGGTCAGACAGCAGGTGGCGATGACACTGACCTCCGATACCGTGATGCAATCCTTCATGATCCCGGCCTTGGCAGGCCAGATATATGCTATGCCCGGCATGACGACGCAGTTGCATGTGGTGGCGGACATGCCCGAAACGATGCAGGGCGAGAATACGCAGTATAACGGGCGCGGTTTTACCAAACAGAAATTTCAGGCGGTCGCCATGCAACCAGATGAATTCAACACCTGGGTCGACAACGTCCGCAGGAACGGCATTCTTCTTGACCCGCCGACCTATCAAACACTCGCGATGCGCACCGACCGGGATGAGGTTCAGGCCGCGCTCGGCACCGCTCAGATGCCCGAAGATGCACTTTATTTCAAACTGGATGACGGTGACCTGTTCCACAACATCCTTCGAAGGTATCACAGCGGAAAGCCACTGCCACTGAACAAACAGCCCGGCACGACAGCGTTCGGGCAGGAGGTGAGCCAATGACATCCGCCGATACCGGATTCTTTGGCCGCCTGAGCTGGGATGCGTTCCCCATTACCGGGCTCATCCAGAACCCCAACGCAAATGAGATCGTGGCCAACGCAGCCGCTGGCATTGTTGTTGTCAGTGTCGTGGCCGTCGTTGGCATTCTGACATGGTTCCGCCTTTGGGGGCCATTGTGGCGCGACTGGCTGACCAGCGCGGATCACAAGAAGATCGGCATCATGTATATCGTCTTTGCCATCGTCATGCTGGCGCGCGGCGTGCTTGAGGGCGTGGTGATGCGGGCCCAACAGGCAGCGGGGCCGGGGGATGGGTTTCTTGAAGCCGAACATTTTGCCGAACTGTTCAGTACCCATGGCACCATCATGGTGTTCTTTGTCGCCGTGCCCTTCGTTTTTGGCGTCGCGAATTATGTGATCCCGCTGATGATCGGTGCGCGCGACGTGGCGTTTCCGGTGATGAACCAAATCGGTCTTGGCCTAACCGTTTCCGCCGGCATGATGTTGATGGTGTCGCTGGTGGTGGGAGAGTTCTCGACCGGAGGCTGGACAGCCTATCCGCCCTATACCGGGGCCGCCTTCAATCCGGGGGTGGGGCCGGATTACTGGATATGGGCCATCGTGGTCTCGGGCGTCGGCACCACTCTGACTGGCATCAATTTCGCCGTCACCATCTACAAGCTGCGTGCGCCGGGGATGAAGTTCATGCGGCTGCCGATGTATTGCTGGACGATCATCTGCAGCTCGATCCTGATCATTTTTGCCATGCCGCCGCTGGGTGTCGCGGCGCTGTTGCTGGCCGCCGACCGCTATCTGGATTTCCACTTCTTCACCAATGATCTGGGCGGCAACATGATGAACTATGCCAACCTGTTCTGGTTATTCGGCCACCCCGAGGTCTATCTGCTGGTGCTGCCCGCCTATGGCATCTATTCCGAAGTCTTCGCCACCTTCTCGGCCAAGCGCCTCTATGGCTACAACTCGCTGGTCATCGCCACGATGTCGATTGCGGTCATGTCTTTCACGGTCTGGTTGCACCACTTCTTCACCATGGGCCAAAGCGCGTTGATCAATGCGGTGTTTGGTATCGCCACGATGCTGATCGCCATCCCGACCGGGGTGAAGGTCTATGACTGGATGGCAACGCTCTATCGCGGGCGCATCCGGTTCTCAGTGCCGATGCTCTATGGTCTGGCCTTCCTGATGCTGTTCGTGATCGGCGGTCTCAGCGGTGTGATCCTGGCTAATCCGACCGTCGACTATCAGGTCCACAACACGCTGTTCCTTGTGGCGCATTTCCACAACGCTCTGCTGCCGGGCGTTCTGTTCGGCCTGCTGGCTGCCTATAACTATTGGTTTCCCAAGGCATTTGGCTTTCGCCTGAACGAATTCTGGGGCCGCGTTTCGGTTTTCTGCTGGACCGTCGGCTTCCTGCTGACCTTCATGCCGCTTTATTTCGTGGGCCTGATGGGCATGCCACGCCGGTCGTTCAGTTGGGAGGACCCAAGCTTTCACCCCTATATGATCACCGCCGTGATCGGCGCGCTGGTGATCACCTGCGGGTTGTTCTCGGTCCTGATCCAGCTTTGGGTCAGCATCCGCGATCGCGATCAGGCACGCGCGCCGGTGGGCGACCCGTGGGATGGGCGCACGCTGGAATGGTCGATCTCGTCGCCGCCGCCGCCCTATAACTTCGCCATCATCCCCAACGTCACCGAACGCGATGACTTTGCCGCCACTAAGGAACGCGGCGACGCCTATCCCGCGCCAGACGCCTATGAAGATATCGAGATGCCGCGCAATACAGGGATTGGCTTTATCTTGTGTGTATTCAGCGGTGTCTGGATGTTTGCTCTGGTCTGGTGGATCTGGTGGCTGGCCGTGCTGATGACGGTGCTCATGATCCTCGCCGTTATCGTCTGGAGCTTTGATACCAGCACCGAGATCATCATTCCCGCCGAAGAGGTCCGAAAGGAACACGAAGCCTGGCTGGCGCTGGTCCGCAGCACACCCGCCGTGGATCGCGACCACGAAAGTGCCCCCGAAAACCGCGGCCTTGCCCGCCCGGACATGGAGACGATGACATGAGGCGCGCACCATCATACAGCTATCCGGGCATCAATCTGGGCGAGGATCACGCCAGCGCGCACAAGGCGACCGAGATCGTGACCTTCGGCTTCTGGGTATTCCTGATGAGCGATCTGGTCTATTTCGGCCTGATGTTCGCGATCTACATCACCATGATCGACGCGCAGGCCGGTGGGCCGGGGCCGCATGAGTTGTTCGATCTGAAGAGCATTTTCGCCCAGACCCTGATCCTGCTGACCAGCAGCCTGACCGTGGGATTGGCCATGCTGGCGTTGAAATACAACCTGCCCCGATGGCGCATCGTGCTTTGGTTTGGCGTTACTCTGGTGCTGGGGCTCAGCTTTCTGGTGCTGGAAGTCCGCGACTTCATGAACATGGCCGCGCTCGGCGGGGTCCCGCAGCGCAGCGGCTTTCTATCGGCATTCTTCGGTCTGGTTCCGTTGCATGGGCTGCATGTGGCGGCCGGATGCTTGTGGCTGATCGTGTTGGGCATCCAATTGCGCGTGATGGGTCTGACCGACCTACTGATGTCGCGTATGGTGCGGCTGGCGCTGTTCTGGCACTTCCTCGATCTGATCTGGATCGGCATCATCACCATCGTGTATTTCGGAGGGCTGTCTTATGGATAAACGCACCGAGATGCACCGGCGCGAGCGTCGTCGCTATGTCATCGGCTATGGCGGCTCGCTGCTGCTGACCTTGTTGGTTTTCGGCATCGCCTATCACTTCGGTATCCGGACCACCGGCGTCTATTTGACCATCGCCCTGCTGGGACTGGCGCAATTGCTCGTGCAACTGATTTATTTCCTGCATATCGACCGACGCCGCAGCAGCCGCGAGGATCTGGATCTGATCCTGTTCTCGACTCTGGTATTGCTGATCATCATCGGCGGAACCGTCTGGATTCTGGGGAATTTGGCCATGCGGATGCATATGCCGATGATGTGAGCCAAGAATGACGGTAGCGGTATGATACTTCAACACTAACGGGTCAGAAACAGGCCCAGCCACAACGCAAACCAGCACAGAACAAGGCTGAGGATGATGTTCCCCGTCGCCAGTGCGATGGTCCGTTCCCGATGTAGTTGAAGGGACTGATAGGCGAAGCTCGAGAAGGTGGTGAACCCCCCACAGAAACCGAATACCAGACGCTTTTCTTCTTCACCCATCTCGGTCGGGCCGCCCAGATAACCGATCCAGAGGCCAAGTAGCAGGCTGCCGACAACATTCACAATCAATGTGGAAAAGGGAAGGTCATGTGTCACCCGAAGAGCCAGCCAATGACGCAAGACTGCGCCCATCCCACCGCCCAGGGCAAATATGGCGTGCAGATAGAGATCGCTCATTCGGCGCCCTCCTGCGGCGGCAGGCGGCGGCCCAATGCTTCGCCCAATATGGCGGCACCCAGACCCACCGCGATTTCCGCTGCGATGGCGACCAGCACCAGTCCGCTGCCGGTTTCGGCCAACCTCTCCAACTCGGCGACAAAGGAAGAGAATGTGGACAAGCCACCGCAGAACCCGACCGCACCAAGATGCAGCACATGCGCGTGAACGCGGTGGCGTATGGCATAAAGCCAGCCGAGGACGAAGCAGGCCACCACATTGATGCCGAAGGTTGCTGTCAGAAACGGCGCGCCGGGTATTTCCAGCGCAAACAGCTCTCGCAACAGCGATCCTGCGGCGCCACCGACAAACACCGCGATGTACATCAGAGCGCGCTGCCTGAACTGAGAGGTTGGTCGTGACACTGCGGCTGATCCTGCTCTGACCCCTGCATTATCTGGCATACAGATCGTATCAATGCGCTTCAAGCAAGCGCGATGAAGCATTCGTTATGAAATCGCCGGGTACAAAGGCTTGCACTGAAAGGTCAAAATGTTCCACGGTCGCGGCAATGCACAGGCCAAGGCCGTCGCTACGGCACCACCCAGGGAGATCAGATATGATTGTTCGCAGACTTTATTATGTTCTTAGCTTACTGTGTCTGCCTCTGACCGTGGTTTTGGGATTTTTCTGGCCTCCCGCGCATTGGCTGCTGGTCATTCTGGTGCCATATGCGGTGATCGGCCTATATGATTTGCTCACGACCAAGCATAACGTGCTGAACAACTATCCGGTTCTTGGCCATTTCCGCTATATGCTGGAATTTGTCAGCCCTGAGATTCGTCAGTATTTTGTGGAAACCAACGAAAGCGGCCGGCCTTTCAACCGTATCATTCGCAGTCTGGTCTATTCGCGGGCCAAGGGGCAGGTCGATACGCAGGCCTTCGGCACACAATACGATATCCTGACCGTTGGCTATCACCGCGCCAATCACTCGCTTGCGCCCAAGCACGTGCCCGAAAGCGAAGAGAGGGTGATGCTGGGCGGTCCGCAATGTGACAAACCCTATAACGCCTCGCGCCTGAACGTGTCCGCGATGAGCTTTGGCGCGCTTAGCGCCAATGCGATCCGAGCGCTGAACGGGGGCGCGAAGGATGGCGGATTTGCGCATAACACCGGCGAGGGCGGGCTGTCTCCGCACCATCTGGCCGAAGGCGGGGACATTATCTGGCAGATCGGGACAGGTTATTTTGGATGTCGAACACCCGAGGGTGGTTTTGACAAGGACAAGTTTGCCGAGAAAGCCCAAAAAGACGTTGTGATGGCGATAGAGATCAAGCTCTCGCAGGGGGCCAAGCCGTCTCATGGTGGTGTGCTGCCCGCAGCGAAGGTAGACGAGGAAATTGCCGAAATCCGAGGGGTGCCTGTGCATCAGGACGTGATCTCTCCGCCCACGCATTCGGCATTTGACGGGCCGACCGGGCTGATGCAGTTCGTACAGCACCTGCGGGAGATGTCAGGCGGCAAACCGGTGGGATTCAAGCTGTGTATTGGCAAACCGTCCGAGTTCATGGCGATCTGCAAGGCGATGCTGGAAACCGGCATCCTGCCCGATTTCATTACCATTGACGGCTCGGAAGGTGGCACCGGCGCAGCCCCGGTCGAATTCACCAACCGTCTGGGTATGCCGTTGAATGAGGCCTTGATTTTCGTGAACAACTGCCTGCGTGGGGTGGGTTTGCGCGACAAGATCCGTGTGATCTGCTCGGGTAAGGTGGCGACCGGGTTTGATTTGGTCGAAAAACTCGCTCTGGGCGCGGATATGTGTAACGCCGCGCGGGCGATGATGTTTGCAATCGGCTGCATTCAGGCTTTGCACTGCAATACCAACCGCTGCCCTTCGGGCGTTGCGACGCAGGATCCGATCCGCGGCCGTGCCGTCAATGTGCCACAGAAACGGCAACGTGTTCGCCGTTATCACGATTCAACACTGGAAAGCTTCCGCGAGATTCTGGGCGCGATGGGCAAAGAGAAGGTTTCTGATCTGCGCCCCGCAGACATCCGCCGCCGCACAGCAGACGAGCGTGAACGCTCCTATGCCGATCTCTACAGTTTTCTGGATGACGGCGCGTTGCTGGGTGATGTCATCCCAGAGGAGTTCGCGGCGGACTGGAAAGCAGCGTCAGCCAGTCAATTCTAGGCTCAGCTGGGGGTGTCGCGCGGGTTGTTCACGGCGTGGGTGTGTATCCGGCGCACACTCCATTCCACCGCATCGCGCATGGTGTCCCCCAATGCCTCGTCGAATGCCAGAACCAGATCGGGGGTCTGATCGCTGGCGGCAACGAAGTTTTCTTCGAACGATGCCGAAGCGATAATCTTGTCGCTATATTCGTCGATGATCTTGATATTGAGCCGTACATGGACTTGTACGGTTTTTGTACCGTTCTCGTCGGCAATCACATGACCCTGAAACTCTCGCAGATCAGGTGCGATGACATAGTCTGCCCGCAATCCTACCGTCGACCGCCCGACCGCCGCGACCTTGCCCGAGTTTTCGTAGCTTTCCACCAGCAGGGTCTGCACAAGTATCGGTGCCCGGTCAGCCCAGCGGGCGCGGGGCAGGTATTGTACCTGCAGCGGCGTGGGTTGCACCGCGATCTGGTCGGTGTTGACGGCAGCCGTTGCAATGGGTTCCTGAACTACGATCTGTTTCTGAACCCGTGGCAGTGACCCGGAGAATGTGCTTTTGGGCGTCAGCAGGTACAGGTCATTCGGCTTGGATGCCTGACGCAGCGTGTCCAGTCCGGTACACGCGGCAAGCGACGCAAGAACCAGACTCGCAAAAATTGGGCGTATCATTGGCGGAACTCCGATGCTTGGGTGCCCAGCAGGAAACGGGCCGGGTCACGCTCGACCTTGTCGACCAGCCGATCGAGGCTGATGACCAGACGTTGCGATTCCTCGATGAAGCGGACGAATTGCGGCAAACCCACCCGCAGAAAGTCGGAGACCTGACGGCGGTTATCCTGAACGATCCCGTCGATGGTGCCCAAAAGATCCGAGGCGGACTGCGATGCGCTAAGAATGTCATCCGAAATCTTGTCGATCTTTTCGGTGATGTTCGACACGGTCGACGCCACCTGATTGGCCGCGTTGCGCACATCCGCTGCGACCGAGGCGATGTCTTCATCCATCACCCGGTTGGCCGAGTCGAAGGCCCGCTCGGCCGAGGCCAGCGCTGCCTTGGCCGTGTCCATGGCGGAATTGATCGAAGCAAGTGTGGTGTTTGCATTTGCGAAGGTCTCGGTGACCGTACCCAATGTGATGCTGCCCTCCTCGGACAACACGGTCAGATGATCGGCCAGCCTTGATCCGCGTTCGATAAAGGGCCGGATGTCATCGGTCATCACGGTCTGGGCCGTCTCTAGCGTGCCGTTCGCCGTCTCCAGTGCGGATTTGGCGGATTCTGAGGCGTCTTTGATGCTGTTCAGCGTATCCGTTCCAGTGGTGAGCGTTGTTTCGGCAGTGTCAGCCAGCGTGTCCAGCCGTTTGGTGAAATCCCCGATTTCCTTTGCGGCGCTGCCCAGATCGCTGGACAGGCTTTCGAAATCCGAAAGCGTCTTGTCTAGTCGCCCCGAGGCCGATGCCAGATTGCCCAGAATGTCGGACACCGCTTTGCGGTTCTTTTCATCCACGACCGAATTGAGGTCTTCCAGCAGCGTCAGCGCCCTGTCCAGAACTTTGGGCGCGCCCTCAAGCAATGACTGGATGGAACTGCGTTTGCTTTGAATGACACTGTTTTGCGGCAGCCGTTCCGCGTTAGCAGAGCCGCCTGACAGCTCGACATAAGCCACGCCCGTCACGCCAAGCGACTGAAGCTGTGCGATGGTTTCTTTGGTGACAGGAATATCCGCATCCACCTCAAGCCGGACGCGCACTTTTGACGGATCGTCATCATCCAATTGCAGCGAAATGACCTGTCCCACCGGCAGGCCGTTATAGTTTACGCCACCCGCAGCGGACAGGCCCGCCACGTTGTCGAACAGCACATCGTAATAGGCGTATTGCCGGGTCACCTCGAACTTGGCCAGCCACAGGAAAAAGCCGAAGGCCCCCAGAATACCGGCAAGGGTGAACGCACCGATCAGGATATAATTCGCTCGGGTCTCCATCGCCTCTACCTGTTTTGCCCCTTCTCTTGCGCCGCGCGGGCACGGGGACCTGTGAAATATTCCTGCACCCAAGGATGGTCGACCTTGGTCATGTCTTCAATCGGACCTTCAACCAGCACGCGTTTTTCCGCAAGTACCGCGACGCGATCACAAATGGCGTAAAGGCTGTCCAGATCATGGGTAACCATGAACACGGTCAATCCCAGCGCCTGCTGCAACTCTCCGATCAGATCATCATAGGCGGCGGCACCGATAGGGTCCAACCCGGCGGTGGGTTCGTCCAGAAAAACGATCTCGGGGTCCAGCGACAACGCCCGCGCCAGCGCGGCCCGTTTGCGCATCCCGCCCGACAGCTCCGAAGGGAATTTGCTGCAACTCAGCTGCGGCAGGCCGACCAAGCTGATCTTCAGCCCGCCCAATGCCTCCATCAGGTTTTCGCTGATGCCGGTATGTTCGCGCAGCGGGGCCATCACATTTTGCAACACGGTCAGCGAGGAAAACAGCGCGCCATCCTGAAACGCCACACCCCAGCTTTTTTCGATCCGCTGGCGGTCGGCCTCGGGGCCATTCAGAACATCGACGCCCAGAACCTCGATACTGCCCGCTTTGGGTTTGTTCAGTCCGACAATCGTGCGCAACAGCACCGATTTGCCGGTGCCGGATCCACCAACGACGCCCAGAACCTCACCCCGCCAGACGTCGAGGTTGAGGTTGTCATGCACGACCTGCTCGCCGAATTGGTTGGTCAGGTTGCGCACACGAATGACAGCTTCGCGTTGTGCATCGCTTTGAGGTTTGTCCTGTAGGGCGGTACCGTCCATCTCAGACCCCCAACTCGGAAAAGAAGATCGAGAACAACGCGTCGATGGCGATCACCATGAAGATCGACTGCACAACGGACGCGGTGGTACGCTGGCCGACACTTTCGGACGACCCTTTGACCTGCATCGCTTGCCAGCAGGCGATGACCCCGATCACCAGCGCGAAAAACGGGGCTTTGATCATCCCGATGGCCAGTTGCCAGACACCGGTGTTTTCCTTCAACCGGGTCAGGAACATGCCCGGACTGACCCCAAGGTCAATCCAGCTCATCAATGCGCCGCCGATCAGACCCGCCATATCGGCCACAAAACCAAGAATGGGCAGCATGATCAGCAAGGCCACAACACGCGGGATCACCAGCACCTCGATAGGATCGAGGCCCAAGGTGCGCATCGCGTCGATCTCTTCCTGCACTTTCATCGACCCGATTGAGGCGGTGAAGGCCGAGCCCGAGCGACCTGCGACGATAATCGCGGTCAGCAGGATGCCCAATTCGCGCAGGATCGAGATCGAGATCAGTTCGACCACGAAAATCTCGGCCCCGAACTGTTTCAACTGGGTCGCGCCCTGAAAGGCCAGAACCACGCCGATCAGAAAGCCCATCAACGTCACGATGGGCAGCGCCTTGAATCCAACCTGCTCCATCTGCGAGACCAGCGCGGCGCGGCGCAGCCGCCAGGGCATAATCAGCGTGCGCACCAGACGGTGAAGTGTAAGCCCGAGAAATCCGAGAATAGAAAGTGAATCCTGCCACCCGCCCGCCGTGCGTTCTCCGATCCGGGCGACCCAATTCACAAAACCCGTAGGCGGCGCCTGAGCACCAACCTTCTCGGGGATGTTATGCGACACCGTCTCGATCAACGAGGAATGGGCGGGTTTTAGTCCTTCGAAGCGGATATTTGTGCCGTTTGCGCCCAGACGTCGCGCCAGATTAGCCACCAGCCATGCGCCGCCTGTATCCAGCGCCTGCAGCCCAGACATGTCCATTACAGCGTCTTGCCCGCTGGCCCGGATTGCGGCGAAATCGCTTTCGATTGTGTCCAACTGTTGCGTGCGAAGATCACCCGAAATCCGAATGCAAAGACCGGTCGCGTCGGCTTCAGTGGTGATCGTGGGACGAGTCATGGCGGTATGTGATGTCAATCCGGCTGCGGCTGCAATGGCTTTGTTCAACCAAGCCGGGATTTCGCGCACGGCAATAGCGCTGGTGTTACAGTGGCTTCCAGTCAGAAAGCGCTTGCTTGGTCGGTTAACGCCAGAGGTAATCTGCCGTAAATCGTACCCTTATTTCGGAGGAAGCACTTTTGAGCGGCGCAGAAATGTTCCTTGGGTCATTCGTGCAGGTTGCCTGAGCAGAGCGTTGGCTGATCGTGCCGTCAGCTATCGACCACTGCACGATTAGACAAGGCCCTACACCTGCGCCTGAACTGGTGTTACCCATAGGCGCAGGGGAGGATAGAATTGAACATCACCGAACAACGCATCAAGGCGATGACGTCGGCCGGATTGAATCTGATCGGCCAGGCCTTGTCGATTTACGATAGTCGACTGCGCTTGGTGCTGTGCAACGCACGCTTTCAGGAAATGTTTGATTTGTCGGACGATCTGGTTCAGCCCGGTGCCAGCTTTCACGACACAATCCATTTTCTGGCCAGCCGTGGTGAATACGGTGATGACGAGGATGTGGACGGCATGGTGGCCCAGCGTGTCGAACAAGCTTTGGCGTTCGAGCCGCATTACATTGAACGGACGCGCCCGAACGGGCAGGTGATCTCGGTCGAAGGGGCGCCATTGCCAACCGGCGGATGGGTTGCGGTCTATACCGACATCACCCGTACAAAGCAGGCCGAAGACCTGCTGCGCGCCCGGTCCGAAGAGTTGTCGGAACAACTGTTGGACCGTGCCGAGGAGCTGTCTGCAACAAACCGTAAACTGGCCGCCACGATCACCGCGCTTGAAGAGGCCAAGCGCCAGCTGACCGAAATCGAAGCCCGCACCCGAATGACGACCGAGATGATGCCTGCCCATATCGCGCATCTCGATGCCAATGGACGGTATGATTACTCCAACCGGCGTCTCAGCTCGGTCATGCCGGGGCGACCGTCCGAGATATTGGGGCTTCATATTTCCGAGGCGTTGGGCCAATCGGCGTATGACCGTGTCAAACCGCATCTGGAGCGGGCCTATGGCGGGCACCCTTCGGTCTTTGAGTTCACTGAAGATCAGGATGCCCGTCGCATCCGGGTATCTTTTACACCGGACAAGGCGGGTGGTGTCTATGTCATGTCGGTGGACATCACCGAAGAGACCCAGGCCCGGGTCGCATTGCAGCAAACCCGACGCCGGGCCATGGCCGCTCAGATGACCAGCGGGCTGGCCCATGATTTTTCGAACCTTCTGACCATCATTCTGGGGATGCAGGCGCGTTTGACTAAAATGGACCTGCCAGATGAGGCCCGGCAACTTGTTGCCGCGACGCAAACCACCGCACGCAGGGGCGGACAGTTGCTGAACCGCATCGCTGATATGACCGGCAACCGGACATTGCAGCCGAAGGCCACCGATATGCGCGGTCTGCTCGAGGATCTGCGGGTTCTGGCCACCCCATCACTGCCGCGCGGGATGGGGTTGTCGGTGGTGAATACTCTGCCCGACAAACCGTTGATGCTTGATCCGGGCATGTTGCAGGATGCGTTGCTGAATCTAGTGCTCAACGCCCGTGACGCGTGTGGTAATTCCGGCCAGATCACAATCAGCGCCCATGCGATCGGTACGATCTGGGCCGAGATTACGGTTTCCGACACTGGCCCGGGCTTTTCTTCTGAAGCGCTCGACAAGGCTTTGAACCCTTTTTTCACCACCAAGGGCAGTGATGGTTCAGGGTTGGGCCTGCCGATGGTATATGACACGGTGAAACTCGCCGGGGGGGACCTGAGCCTGCGCAATACACCGTCCGGCGCGTCAGTGGTCATGCGTTTGCCGTACCGGCCCGCACCCCCGGCCCAGACCGGCCTTGTGCTGCTTGTCGAGGACAATGATGACCTGCGCGATCAGTTCCGCGAGATGCTGGTCGAGCTCGGCTATTCTGTCGTCGAGGCCAGTTCTGCCGACGAGGCGCTGGAATTGACGGCGGATATCGACGCGATATCGCTGGTGGTGTCCGATATCCGGCTGGAGGGCGAGGCAACCGGTATCGACCTTGTGGACCGGGTCAAAGGCACGCTGCCTTGCATATTGATGACCTCTCTGCCGCAATCCGATCCTTTGCACAATCAGGCGTTGACCCGGGCACCCGTCCTGCGCAAACCCTTTACACAGGCGCAATTATCGGCGCTGATCTGTACCGAGGCAGCTTAGATGACAAACCCTTTGGTCACCATTCTGGATGATGAGCCGGAAATTCGACGAATTCTGACCGATGCGCTTGAGGAGGCCGGGTTCAGGACGCAAAGCTTTTCGCGCGCTCGCGAATTCGAAGCCTCGCTCAAGCGCGTGACGCCGGATGTTTGCCTAGTCGATCTGTCTCTGCCCGATACCGATGGTCTGGCCTTGGTGCATCGTCTGGCGCTGGAACAGGGAGCGGCGGTGATCATCATCTCGGGCCGGGCGCAAGTGCAGGACCGAGTGACCGGGTTGGAGCTTGGCGCCGACGACTACATCACCAAGCCTTTTGACCCCGCCGAGGTTGTCGCACGCATCCGCGCACGCCTGCGGTCGTCAGGCCCTGCCGTTCAAAGTTCGGAAGTCGCCGAGTTCAATGGCTGGACGGCCCAGTTCGACCGCTATGTTCTGATCGATGCCGATGGTGCCGAAACGCCTTTCAGCCATGCCGAAGGTGAAGTATTGCGCCTGTTCCTGGAAAGCCCCAAACGCCTGATCAGCCGGGCGCGCATGCAAGAGATGCTGGGCGGCGGAGCGGGCGACAGCTTTGACCGCGCAATGGACGTCCGCATTTCACGGTTGCGGACGAAACTGGGTGAAGACCCAAAAAAGCCGCGCCTTATCAAGACGATTTACGGGGCAGGATATATCTTCCTCGGTGATGTGAGCTGGCAGTGAATTCTGGACAACGTTGCTTTCCCGACCATGTCGCCATTGCAGCGCCTATTCCCGCAATGCCTGTTCCTTCACCTTCAGGACCGGCTGAATCAAGTAGTCCAGAACCGATTTTTTGCCCGAAAGAATGTCGACCTCCGCGATCATCCCGGGAATGATCTCGACCGCTATCCCGCCTGAATCCAGCATTGTGTCCGAGGTTTGAATCTCAACCACAAAGACCTCTTCCTCGTTTCGTTCCGAGCGCGTGATAGTGTCTGCCCCGATGCGGATAATCTCTCCGTCAAGACTGCCGTAGCGTGCGAAATCATAGGCAGTGATCTTGATTTTGACCGGCTGCCCCGCATGCAGAAACGCGATGTCACCGGGTTTGACATAGGCCTCGACCAGAAGCCGATCGTCCAGAGGCACAAGTTCGATCAGTTCCTCACCACTGCGTGCAAGCCCACCTATGGTGGTGCGATGGATGCGGTTCACGATCCCCCGGACCGGGGCCCGTATCTGCGCGCGTGAAGCACGATCCCGCAATGAGGGCAGGGCAGGTTGCAGGGCGGCTAGTTCCGCAGTGACCAACGCCAGATCGGTCAAGGCGGCGCTGCGGAAGCGGTTGCGTGTGGCATGGATCTTGTCACCGATCTCATCGAGCCCGGCTTTCAAGCGACTGATCACTGCTTCGGCCCGGACCTTGCGACCCTTCCATTCCGCTTCACTGCGGCGAAGGGAAAGAAGTGTGGTCACGGGCTCCATCCGCTGTTCTACAAGGGGGACCATCATCGCGCGCTCTTCGGTCAGAACATTCAGGGTTTCGACCGCCGTGACCTGATCAACCAGACCCTCTTCATACTCCCGTTGCCGTTGTTCGCGTTGCCGGTGCAGAATTGCGATCTCAGCGGCCAATTCGGCTTGTCGTCCCTGATACAACGCAGTTTCCGAGCGTACGACACCCGGCGCACCGTTCAGGAGCTCGGCATCGAACTTCAGGTCCGTTCCATCGATTTCAGCCTGTAGCCGCTGGGCCCGCGCCATCAATCCATAGGCGCGCTGTTGTTCCTGGCTCAATTCACGCTCTATCTGGTTGGTGTCCAGTTCCATCAACAACGTGCCCGCATCCACGACAAGGCCCTCACGCACGTGCAATGCGCGCAGCACGCCCGGTTCGGTGGCTTCGATCACCTGCACATCTCCTGATGGTACGATGCGACCATCTGCCCGCACGACATCGTCCAGTACCGTGAAATGGGCCCACAACGCTGCGCTGATCAGGCAAGCGAATATCAGTATCAGCAGAAGCGATCCCCGCAACGGTGCGCGCCCGCGCATTTCGCGCGCGAGGCGCTCAAGATCAGGATGCCGCGACATTCAAATGCCTCCCAGCCTTGCGCACATGTTGCGTCAGCAGGTTCTTGGGGCCATCGATGCCAACCTTGCCATTCTCGATTACTATTACGCGATCGACTAACTCCAGCAGGCTCGTGCGATGCGTGACAATAACCATCGTTTCCTGCTGCAGCGCCGCTTTCAGGCGCTGGATGATTGCAGACTCGGATTTGACATCCATCGCGCTGGTCGGTTCATCCAACCACAACACAGGTGGTCGTCCGATCAGCGCGCGCGCCAAGGCAATTGCTTGTCGTTGTCCGCCCGACAAGCCTTCACCGCGTTCAGCGATCTGCAAATCGTAGCCTTGAGGATGTCGCGAGACAAAACCATCGACACCCGCCAACTTGGCTGCCCTGTCCAAATCCTCATCCCGAGGTCTGATACAACCGCTTGCTATATTGTCCCGAAGTGTCCCTGAAAACAGCCAGACATCCTGTAGAACCGACCCAACATTGCGGCGCAGATCTCCAGGGTCGATCTGGCGGATATCCAGACCGTCCAGCATCACCGACCCGACCCGCGGTTGATAGAGCCCAAGCATCAGCCGCGTTATCGTGCTTTTGCCCGACCCGATCTGCCCGAGGATAGCCACTTTCTCGCCCGGCTCAATGGTGAAAGAAACGCCTTGTAAAGCATCGCCGACTTGATCCGGATATGCGAAATGAACGTTGTTGAAAGTAATGCGCCCTTTGAATTCAGAGCGGTTGATCCAGTTTCGGCCATGGGGCCGTTCATTTTCTGCCTGCATCAGCGTGTTCAGATTGCGATATGCGCTTCGTGCCTGATTGACCCGTGTGAGCGTTTGCGCCAATTGCCCCAGCGGTGCCAACGCGCGCCCGGTCAACAGAACCGACGCCACAAGCGCACCCATGCTTGTCTGTCCGTCTGCAATCAGAAACACCCCGTAGAAGACGACCAGAACCTGGGCAGCCTGCTGCGTGAAACCGGTTAGGTTCAATGCAAATTGTGTTATGGCGCGGCTGCGTGAACCGTGATTTGATTGTCGCCTGATTGCGTCCTCCCAACGCGAACGCATATGTCGTGAGGCCGCGGTGGTCTTTAGTGTCTCAAGGCCCGTCAATGCTTCGACAAGCACGGCCTGTTTCGATTGACCGTCAGAGAAACTCTGCGCTGCTAATCTGGACAACCAGGGCTGTATCGCGATTCCGGCACCCAGGACGACCGGGATAGCCATGGCGGGGATCCATGCAAGCGATCCTCCGACCATATATATGGTGAAAACAAAGATCGCGATGAATGGAAGATCAACCAGCGCAACCAGCGTTGCTGAGGTAAAAAACTCGCGCAGAGTTTCGAATTCGCGCACCGTATTGCTGGTCGCACCTGTCGAGCCCGACCGTCCGGCCATTCGCATGTTGATCAGTTGATCGAACACCCGCCGACCCATCAACAAATCCGCGCGTTCTCCGGCGCGATCAATGAAACCGGCGCGCAGGAGTTTCAACAGGAAGTCAAAAATCAGCGCCAGGCCAACGCCGAAGGTCAATGCGACCAGTGACGCCATTGCTTCGCTTGGAAGAACCCGGTCATAGACGACCATGATGAAAACCGAGGTCGACAGCCCAAGAAGATTGGCCAAAGCTGCGGCCATCGCGACCTGCGCATAAGTCCAGCGGCTCGCGGCGAGCGCGGACCAGAACCAGTGTTTTCCGTCAGGTTGACTCTCGGATTCCTCTCGACCTTGATAAGCGCGGCGAAAGAGCATCGCGTAGCCGGTATATCTTTCGGAAAATGCGCTTTCGGCAACTTCACCGATTCCGTCACCCAGATCAGGATCATAGATCAGCAGAGCGCCGCTGTCTGTCCGGCCATGATAAACCACAGCCTGGTCATTTTCTAACAATAGAATCGCCGGAAACAACGCATCGTCGAGATTTCGTAGTTTCATTTCACCAAACCCCACCTGCAACCCCGCCCCTTGGGCCGCCACGATTGCATCGCGTATGCCCAGCTCGCCGGCGGTGCCGGATTGCGCCGCATGAATAGCGGCCAGCGTCAAGGGCCGTTCGAGCGTTGTTGCGACATTCAGCAGACATGCTTCCAGGGCCGCGATAGATCTGGGCTGACGTTTCATGGCGTCCCTCCCCAGCTCTCTGGGCCAAGCTCAAACAGGTCGAGTATATCTCCCGTCAGGCTTAGAACTGCATAGTTGGTCAGAAAGAAGCTCTGCTCTGCAAAGATCAACCGTTCTTGCGCGTTCACATAATCCCGCTGTGCGTCGAGTATCTCGATCAGGCTGCGTCGACCGATGGTGAACTGGGTGCGTGCGGCCGCAACACTTTCTGCATTGGCCTGCACCGCAAGCCGGGCTTCGCGCAGGCGGTCGGCACCGGCTTTTTGATCTGATCGGATAAACGCCAGTTCGCGCCCGATTTCCCGGACCAACGCCTCGCGTTCTGCCTCGACCTGTTTCATCTGCTCATGGGCAGCCGCGATCGCGGCGCGGCGCTGACCGGTGCTGTCCAGTTCATAGTTGACCGACACATCCACACCGAAATCCGTATCCGTGAGATCATCGTGATTGGCAAAAGCGGCGAGACGTATGTCGGGTTTGCGACGGGCTTGCGCGGCCACCCAATCGGCGCGCGACGCAACCAATGCCGCATCGGCGCGCCTGACCTGAGGGCTGTCCAGCACAATCTCTGTGTCACTGCGGTTCAGGTCAGGCGCAGGAAGGGCTGGAGGAAGAGACCCGGCAGGAATACCAATTACTTCTTGAAACCGGGCTTCGGCACGATCCACGCGTGACCTTGCATCAGCCAATCGCGTGCGCGCATCCGCGGCGCGGGATTGTGCCGTCAGAATATCCGCTTGTGAGCCGACGCCACTGCTGACCCGTTCAGATAGCTGCTGCTCGATTTCCTCATGGACCTCGACATTGCGCCGCGCGATCTCATAGATTTTGCGCTGATCCAGAACCACGACGTAGGTTTCGATTGCTGACAAAGCAGTCGCCGCTGCGGTCTGCAGCTGATCTCCAAAGCTTTCCAGCACCCGCGCGCGTGCCGCCGTCAGAGCGTTGGTGGCGACACCTCCGTCATATACCAGCTGCGATATCCGCAAATAGGGCGTGAGATTTTGGGTGTCGGAGGATCTGCGTACCGATCCCGCATTCAGGCCCAGCGAAACCTGCGGCAGGAATTCCCCTTGCGCCGCGTCCCGATTGGCTTCGGCAATTCCCATGCGTGACGCGCTTCGCGCCAGCGCAGGACTGTTCTGTACCGCTCCGCGAATACGCTTTCCAAAGCCACTTTGCACCAGGGTCGCCGTAGGCTCAATCGCGCCGGCACCAGTCGATCCATTGGCAAAGGATCTGGAGACAGGTACCAAATCCGGGGGCTGCGAGCAGGCAGCAATTGTTACAACCAATACAAGCAAATATGCGGGCCTTAGACCGAATTTAATCTTATGCATGGGTCACCTGATTTTCATGATATGGGCGACTCATGTCCTGACCAATTGCCGAGAGAAAGCCGCTCAGTTCAGTGTCAGGTTCTTGGATTTTCATACGCCTCTTGCTTTGTGCAGAAGCCAGCCATTCACAATGTGACAGCGAAACCTGATGCGCATGGATCAGTTGCAACACCCTGCTCGGAAGCGGGGCATTTTTCTCAGCGCATTGGCTCAGTCGTTCAGGATCGATCATCAGCAGAGCAGGCAATGATGAGGGTGTATCACCCTGTGTGAACTGAACAAACAGATCATGTGATTGCATATGCTCGCAGAGTATTCGCGTCTCGCGTGCTGCGGCCTCGCGCATTCGGAAGAATTCGAGCAAATTCAGCAATTCGGGTGAAAGATCGCCTTCTGGACTATAGAATGGCGTATCCGCCGGATCATTCGTCACATGATCCGGAGTTTCGTTTACCAGAAGTCGGCATTGTTTTGCTCCGACAAGCTCGGCCCTGAATGGGAAGCAGCGAAGTGCCGATGGCACATAGCTCGCCAGCCATCTGCCATTGTCAGACACAAAGGGTATCGGACGCCTTGCAATCATCGAAAACAGAGCCACCGGCTCGATGCTGCCAGCGACTGACCTGAAGGCGATCGGAAAAGCGGCGGCGACGCGCAAAACCTCGGTATTGACGATGGTGCAGGCCATCAGATTTTTGGCAAAATCGTACGATGTGAACCGCCGCCAAAATCGGTTTCTGTGTCTCTCGAAGGTGACTGGGACGTAACAGGTGCTATCCATGACTTGGTCATCCATTTGAGCGAATTGTGCCGGGGTCACGCGCTTGCGCCGGTTGGATCCGAGAGCAGGATGTTATCTGCGTGAAGGCCGCTTAGGTCGCCGAGACCGTCAATCTGTGCCAACGCCTCGACAGTCGCCTCATCGGGTGCTGAATAGTCGACTTTAACCAGAACACTGTCGGTGCCGTCGGTTGCCAGCAGATAAATCTCATCGCCTGCCTGTGCACCGCTGAGAGTTTCCGCGGCAGTTGCGATGGTATCTGTGTTCAGATCCGTCAATGCAGATTGCAGCCCGATGAAACCCGTATCCTGCCCGATTACGTCGCCAAGACTCAGTGTTTCGATATCCGAGCCTGTCCCGCGCAATGTGCCGACATCAAGTCCGGTGAACATGAACGCATCTGTCACCTCGGCGGCTGGCCCCAGAGTGAAACCAGTAATTGTGTCCGTCCCGTTGACCGCTGGATCCGCTTCGAAAACCACAACACCACGACCTGTGCCAGAAATGTCGATCGCGTCGTCGCCACCTCCACCCCTTATGACATCGTCAACAAAGCTTCCGGTCAGCGCGTCGGCTCCATCTGCACCGAGATGATACTCAGCTGGACCACCGTCCGATGTGGTGAGGGACAGGATGATCGGCTGAGAGGCATCCTGCACTGTCATCGTGAATGAAATGACGTGTTCCGACAAATCATCAAAACTTGTTGTAGCCCCGGAAAATCTGACTGAGGAGGCATCAAGCGAATTGACGGCGAGGATGAATGAACTTCCGTTCGCGATCGCCGAGTTGGTGTCGTAGGTGACAACCGCCGGGTCAAAACTGAGTTCTGCTGAAAAGGTAATGCCGTCGGAATTATCACGATCCGGATCTGCATAGACCTGGAAGGTGACTGTGGATCCGCTTCGACCTGCCTCGACAATCGTGTAGGCAGCGGGCTCATGTGCAACAGTCTGCTGGCTTGCGGGTACCGGATCTTGCCCGGCCGCGACCGAGGCTTGAGCTTCGAAATCCAGGCTGTCTCCGGACTCCAGCGAGGTAAACTGCGATGACGGAACATTTACGGACCAGCTGCCATCTGCAGCAACGGTTGCACTGCCAGCCGGTGAGCCATTTAATGTAACCGTCACCGTCTGACCCACGCTCAATCCGGCTGAGACGCCAGTGATCACGATGCCACTGCTGGCCAGATCGCTCTGCGAGACGGCTCCGTTGGTGCCGATGTTGCTCATGGTTAGGATCGGCTGGAAATCTGTGGTCAAAGTCGTCGTCGCGTCACTCGCCGCATTTCCGGCGACATCTTCAACGGATGCGGTGATCGTAAAGTCTGTGGCATCCGTCAAAGCGCTGAGATCGGTCGAAGGAATTGTCGCTGCCCAAATGCCATTGGTCACTGTGGCGCTATAGTCCTGTCCGTTCAGGTTGATGGTGACGGTCTGATTGTTCTCGGCATTTGTCGTGCCCGTGATCTGCAGATCCGAGCCCCGTTCCAAAACATCAAGCACCCCGCCAACCGGAAGCGCATCAATCGACAAAGTGGGAGCACTGAGATCGGTATCAAAACTGCTGCTTGTGCTGGCGCTGTTTCCTGCAGCATCCGAAACAGAGGCGTGGACCTGGTATGTTTCGTCATCCTGCAACGAGTTCAGATCACCCGAGGCGGCGGTAAAGCTCCAGGATCCGCCGCTTACCGTCGTCGTGCCGCTAGCCTCGACTGAACCGTCAGGGCGTCGGATCTCGACCGTGACCTGTGTGCCGTTGGCGGCGTCTGAAGTACCTGCGACGGTCAGGCCGGTTGCAAGTTCTGCCCCATTCAGAACCGATCCTCCGGACAGCGTTGTGATCGCCAGAGATGGCGCCGTGAAATCGGTGTCAAAGCTGCCAGACGCTTGTATCGCAGGGTTGCCCGCCGCGTCATCAACATTTGCCGTTACAGTGATGGTCTCTCCATCAGACAATGCTCCGAGATCGGCGGCCGGGATAGTGACGCTCCAGGCACCACCCGAAGCGGTTCCGGCGTAGCTTTGCCCTTCGAATGTAAGCGTAACCATCTGATCGTTCTCGGCAGAGGTGGAGCCGGTGATGACCAGATCGGATCCTTGTTCGGCGGCATTCATCACCGCACCAGTCGAGAATGTATCGATGCTTAGCGTAGGGGCGGTCGCGTCCTTGGAAAGCCCGACGCTGGCCTGTGGCGCGTTGAGCCCGTCGGCGTCGCTGACATCGGCAGTCAGCGTGAAAGTTCCGCCATCGGCCAAGGCGACAAGGTCTGCGCTGTCTATTGTCACGCTCCAACCCCCGCCGGACACCGGAGCGGTATAGGTTTCGCCGCCCAGAGTGACCGTGACAGTCTGGCCGTCAGTCACATTCCCGACCGTGCCGCTCACCTCCAGATCGGAGCCCGCATCGACGGCGTTCAAAACATCTCCGACCGGGAGAACGTTGATGGCAATCGATGGACCGGACAGGTCAACGGGAACGGAGACCGATACAGGTATTGCAGGGTTTCCTGCCGTGTCGTTCACGGCCACCGTTATGGTGGCAGGCGTGCCGGTCGACAGGCTCGCAAGATCGGCGCTGGGGACTGTTGCGCTCCAGCCACCGCCGGAAACAGTGCCCGTATAGCTTTGCCCATTGAAGGTGACTGTAATCTGCTGACCGTCTTCGGCGTCCGAAGTGCCATTCAGGACAAGGTCGCTGCCTATGTCGACCAAATCAATCGAACCCCCTGCAACCGGGTTGAGTGTCAGTGTTGGCGCGCTGAAATCAGTTTCGAAGCTTTCATTTGCCTGTGCGACCGGATTGCCGGCGCGGTCAGAGACATCTGCGCTGACTGTGACAGTTGTCGCTTCTGACAGAGCAGCGAGATCTGCCGCGGGCACCGAAACGCTCCAACCTCCGTTCAAGACATCTCCGGTATAGTCCTGACTGTTTATTGTGACAGTGACGGTCTGGCCATTCTCGGCATCGGTCGTGCCTGAGATGATAAGATCAGTGCCCTGTTCGGCCGCGTTCAGCACGGAACCATGAGACAATGCGTCGATGGACAATGTGGGTGGTACCGTGTCGATATCAAACTGGACTTCTTCGACCGACAGTTCCAAACCATCCCCATCCAGATGCCGGACCGTCACAGTCGATTGGCCCTGCGCCAATGCTTCGGCCTCGGCCTGAGTCAGGGATACGCTCCAACTGCCATCGGCAGCGGGCGTGGCGGTTTTGGTCAGCGCGTCGATCGACACCTCGACCGATGTCGTTCCGTCAGGCGCAACGGACTGTGTGCTGAGATTGCTGAGCGCATTCGATTGCAACTCCGCCAGATTGAGGGTTGGCAGTCGCGGTTCCGGCGGTGAGACCGAGGGTGAATTATCCCCGCCATTTTCGTCGCTGCCATCGTCATCATCTCCGCCGCCGCCTCCTCCGGCGCCTGCAGCGGCCCCTGCAATGCCCAAACCGCCCAAGGCGAGACCGGCGGTACTGATGCCGCCTCCAGTAGCGGCCACGCCTGCGCCCGCTGCTTCGGTGGCAGCGAACTGTGCGACGTCCATCGCCACCTCATCAGCAATCATGATCGAACCGTTATCAAGGATCTGGATGTTTTCGGCATCCACAACCAGTGTGCGCCCGTCGGTCAGTTTCAGTTGAACGTCCCCATTTGGCAGCAACTTGGCCGAGCGTACCCCGGCAATGGCTTCGGCAAACTGAAAGGATTCGAGTGCCTCGCTCGTGGCTTGCGCCAGCGCGGGCAAAGCCATCAGCGTCGAACCCAGGCCACCAAGCAACCCGCGCCCGACCCGGCGCTGAAGCTTTTTGTCGAACCAGGATCTTGCACCGTCGCCGCGCTGTGATGCCTGTGCATTCTGGACGTTGTTCGAATCGTTGTCTTTGGTCATCTTCCCCTCACAATCGGTGGTCGTCTGCTGTCAGGTGACAGACGGTAACCCGCCGGGTCTTACTGGTGATCCCATCGTGACAGTTGCTGCGCAGGACGGGAAAACTTGAATAAAACTGAAGCTGAAGTCCTTGTTTTCACCACATTCCTGCTCTGGTTTCGCGCCGGAGCATCGGGTCATTCTGATCGCAGTGCCGGTGATGGCCTTGGGGGTGAACAACGATGATGCTTCAGTTTGAAAGAGTGGTTGCAACGGGGACCGCAGCGCTCGATTCAGGTATCGGCGATCTGGCTTTAAAAACGTTTAACGGCGAAACGTATCTCTACAGTACGACCGGGCCGGGCGGTGGGATCGCGGCGTGGCAATTGACCGAAATCGGTGCGCCCGTCTTGCAGGATCAGCATTATTTTGGGGCATCCATCGAATATCAGGTCGGGCGCAGCGGCACGATTGTGACGCTGGGCAGTGAGACGCAACTGGTGCTGGATGTGAATACCGCTACGGGGCTGGTAGGTTATGATCTGAACAGTGATGGAACGATCGGCGGGTTGCTGGAAACTGGCGGGCTTTCAGGCGGTGGTGATATATCGGCGACAATACAAGCCACCATCGGCGACAACAATTTTCTAACCCTGGCACATGAGGATAACGGCCAGATCGGGACCTATCGTGTCAATGGCGATGGCTCGTTGACTGTGACGGGTCTGACCTCGGGGCGTGCGGATGCAATGCAGGCCGTGGAATCCGGATCGAATCATTTCGTAATCACGGCAGAGACCGCCACCGGTACGATTCGAAGCTTTGCGGTTGATCCCGGCACCGGTGCTCTGACTCTCACGGATGGGGCGATCAGCCTGACAACGCTGGGCATCGGCTCTCCGACCGCGATTGAATCGGTTCAGGCCTATGGTGAAACATGGGTGATTGTGGCTGGCGCGGGCAGCAATTCACTAAGCGTCATGACGGTCGGCAGCGATGGCCGGCTGAGCCCAACCGACCACGTCCTTGATACGCTGCATACCCGGTTCGGTTCCGTGCAGGATCTCTCGGTCATCAAGGTTGACGGGCGCGTGTTTGTCGTTGCCGGAGGCGGCGATGATGGCATCACTCTATTTACCATGACCCAAGATGGCCAACTGATCCATATGGACAGCTTTGAGGATACCGTCACAAGCGCGTTGCAGAATGTCGAAACGTTGGGCGTTGCGCATATCGGAGACGATCTGCAGATTTTCGCGGCAT
The DNA here is from genome assembly GCF_056531745.1 of Ruegeria sp. L12. Classification (NCBI taxonomy): domain Bacteria; kingdom Pseudomonadati; phylum Pseudomonadota; class Alphaproteobacteria; order Rhodobacterales; family Roseobacteraceae; genus Ruegeria; species Ruegeria sp. L12. The sequence continues at coordinate 121,447 of NZ_JBQFMH010000005.1, read as the reverse complement.
CCCAGCAGGAGGCCGGTCTTACTCAACTAAGCGTTTCGGTCGCTAATCTGGGCGTGGTCGATCAGGGTTACGGGACGATCAGCGGCACCTCGGGCGACGATATGCTCAAAGGTGGTTTTCTTGATACAAGCCTGTTTGGCGGGGCAGGAAATGACATTCTGATCAGCGGAACCAGCGCTACAATTATGACCGGGGGCGACGGGGCAGATATTTTTGTGATGCGCGAAAGCAGCGGGCTAACAACGATCACGGATTTTGAGGCCGGTGTCGACCGGCTCGAACTTACGGATTTTCCGTTTCTGCGCTCTCCGCTCCAGTTGGACTTTACCGCAACAGGGCAGGGGACGCGGATATCGTTTCGCGATGAAACGATCGAGGTGATCTCGGATCAGGGCACTCCACTCACCAGCGCAGATATTTTTGGTGCCGGGTTCGACGGGCCGGATCATATTCCAACTGATCTGGGCAGTGGGCCCGGCAACAACGCGTCGGAAGGTGTCACGGGTCCTGTCACCATCGGTCCAAACGGCCCGAACCCCGCGTTGTCGGATGCAGAGATCAGGTTCACCCCTGACGGCGGCGCGACCGTTGTGGCGCAGGCGGATGATCTGGGCGTATTCGATCTGGATATTCCGGACGGTTCGTTTCCCGGTGCGCTGGATATTGTAAAATCCTATTCAAACGCGAGCGGAGAGGTCACCGCGCTGGACGCGCTGCAGGTTCTGCGCATTTCGGTTGGGCTGGACCCCACATGGGGACCCGCAACGCCAGAGAACCTGATCGCGGCAGATATCACTCAGGATGGAAGGGTTAACGCATTGGACGCGCTGGCCATTCTGCAAAACGCCGTTGATCTGCCCACGTCGCATGAGGCGGAATGGGTCTTTATTGACGCAGACGCTGATTTGTCCGGGATCTCCGAAAACAATGTCGCCTATGAGACCGGCGCAGACATCACCATCGTCGACGGCGCCTTCGCCGTCGACATGACTTCGATTTTGCTCGGGAATGTCGAGGGGCCGTGACCTGCTATTCCCGGAATGCGCGATAGAAATAATCGGCCAGCGGCTTCACCAGATAAGAGAGTGGCGTGCGCTCATCCGTCTTGATCATTGCCTCAACCGGCATGCCCGGCAGCAGTTCCTGACCGTTCAGGCGTTCGATTTGTCCGTCATTCGGCTGGACTTCGGCGCGATAAAAGGTAAAGCCGGTGGTCTCATCGGTGAATGTATCTGCTGAGACATTGACCACATGGCCATCGATTTCAGGCGTTTCGCGTTGATTGAACGCAGTAAAGCGCAACGCAACGTCCTGCCCGCGATGCAGCTGGTCCACATGCAGGGCATCCACCCGCGCAGCCACCAGCAGGGGCGTGTCTTGCGGAACCACATACATCATCGGTTCACCGGGCTGAATGACCGATTGGATCGCAAAGACCTGGCTGTCATAAACCGTGCCCGCCACGGGTGCGCGGATATCCAGACGCGACAACCTCTCGGTCAAGGACAGGCGTCGTTCTGCCAGTTCGGCGGCGCGGGATTGTACATCCCGCAACTCTGCGATCGCCTCTTCGCGACGGGTCGCCCTCAATTGAACAATCTGAATCTCAGTTGTGGAAATCTGGCCGTTTAGGCGGGCGACGGTCGACTCCAGCCGTCCAATTTGACCATTCAGATCCGCCTGTTCCCGTTGCAGGGCCGAAACACGGCTGGCCTGAGTCAATCCACGTTCCAGCAGTCCTTCCTGATCAACCAGCTCTTTGCTGATCAGATCGACCTGTGTGCGCAGCGCAGCCAGCTGCGCTTCGGTGCCTTCGATTTCGTCCTCGATCTGGTTTTTTTGCTTGCCCAACTGCTCAATCTGCTGGGTCAGCGTGTCCAGACGAGCCTCGAACAAACGCCGCTGGCCAGCAAGAAGATCTTCGTCGATGAGTTCCGCTTTTTGTAGCTCTGCCAAACGCCCATCCAGTTCGTTTGCATCAGCGCCATCGCGTTCCGCCTCAAGCCTGGTTTTGCGTGCCAGAAGCTCAAAAAGCTGCGCTTCTACGATTGTCTTCTCAGATGCCAGAAACGTGTCATCCAGACGCAAAAGCAATTGCCCGCGGGTCACGTCGTCGCCATCGCGGACAAAAATTTCGCCCACCACGCCGCCATCGGGATGTTCAATCACCTGACGGTTGCTTTGCACCTCGATCACACCTTGCGAGATGATCGCGCCCGCCAGTTCGGTCCGGATGCTCCAGACACCGAGACCCAGCACAAGGATGACCAGAGCCAAAATCCCCACCATTGCCGGGGTCGTAATGCTCCAGGCTGCCTTTTTATCCTCTTTGGACATTACTCACCCACCTTGTTCAGATGCCGTTTGATGACATTGGCATTCTGCACCATCGAGCTAAGAACCTCATCGCGCTTGCCGGATTTCACGATCTGGCCTTTCTCGACAACCACCAGGTCATCGCATTCCGAAATCGCCTGCGGTCTGTGGGTCATGATGATGACGGATTTGCCCTCGGCCTTGAATTCGCGCACAGCGTTGTTCAACGCCAGAGTCCCGTCCGCGTCGAGGGCAGAGTTGGGTTCGTCCAGGATCAACAGCACCGGATTACCGTAGAGGGCCCGCGCCAGAGCGATACGCTGTTTCTGACCCCCCGAAAGCTGGCTGTCATTGCCTTCAAGGAAAGTGTCATAGCCTTTCTCGAGGCTTAGAATAAGTTCATGCGCGTTTGCCGTTTTGGCCGCTGCGACCACGGCCTCGGGGTCCGGGGATTGCGACATCCGCGCGATGTTTTCGGCAACAGTGCCGTTGAACAGGGTAACCTCTTGCGGAAGATAGCCAATGTGACGCCCCAGATCGTCGGGGTCGTATTGCTCCAAAGTGGCCGCATCCAGGCGAATCTCGCCCGCTGCAGGAGTCCAAAGTCCCAGCAGCGCTTTGGCAAGCGTTGTCTTGCCCGAGCCGCTCTTCCCGATGACACCCAGTGCATGGCCCGGCTCGAGATTCAACGTCGCATTACGCAACGTTGGAACTTTTGAGCCCGGCGGAATGACGGTCAGCCCCTTGGCGACTAGATGGGCTTTCGGCATGGGCAATTTGGTGCGGGCTGTCTCGGGCGGTGTTGAGTCGAGGAACTTGTTCAGGCTGATCCACGCGGTGCGCGCCCGTTCGATCATCGCCCATTGGCCGACCGCCATTTCGACCGGTGCTAATGCGCGGCCCAGAAGGATGGTGCCCGCGATCATTGCGCCGGGGGTCATCTCATTGCGCAGAACCAGCAACGCACCAAGCGCAAGCATCGCGGATTGCAGGAAAAGTCGCAGCGATTTGGTCAGCGACGTAAAGCTGCCCGTCCAATCGCTGGCCGAGATCGACTGAGTCAACGCCTCGCCACGCTGCTTCATCCAACGCTGGCCAACATCCCCTTGCATACCTTGCGAACGTACAACTTCGGCTGCTTGGCGGGCGTGCTCTGAAAACGCGTTTGCCCGGGCCGCCGCGCTTTGCGCTTCGGCCACTTTACGATGGGTCAGCGCCTGGTTCAGCAGCGCAATCACCACCAAAAGCGTTCCGCCGCCTACAGCGAGCCATCCCAAAAGCGGATGAAACAGAAAGATCGCGGCAAGGAAAAGGGGCGTCCAGGGCATGTCCATGACGGCCAGCAACACAGGCGACGCACAAAGTGACCGGATCGATTCAAGGTCACGCAATGCAGTGGCAGGGGCTGAGCGGAATTGCGGAAACAGCGCCCGCCGCATGGTTCCTTCAAAGACCCGCTCATCCAGCGAAGACTGGAACCGCGCCCCGAACCGGGCAACGATACGTCCCCGCGCATAGTCGAGCATGGCCATAAGCCCATAAAGAAGCGCAACCAGCAAAAACAGCGCCGCCAATGTCTCGACCGAGCGTGATCCCAGCACGCGGTCATAGACCTGCAGCATGAACAAGGGTCCGGTCAGCATCAACAGGTTCACAAAGACGCTGAACAGGAAAGCCAGTGCCAGAAAGCTTCTGCCCTGACCCATAACTTTGCGCAGCTCATGGCGTTGTGCGGCGCTTGGTGGATTTCTGAAACTCACTAAATCTGGTCCCTACTTACTGACAGGCAAAACACGCAATGTGCTGACGTGGCCCGGACTGACGCTTTACTATATCTATGTCAAAATCCGCGAACAACGGGCGTTTCGAAGAGGCGCGCGTGTTTCGGCGGGGATCGCACAGTTTTGATTGCTCCAGCGGCATGAATACGCCGAGCCCGTAAATTTGCGCAGGATTATTACATCCAGACATAACAGGTTTCTTAGCCATTGTCGTTAATCACACCGCCTTTGGCTTGTCGGCCTCTGAAAGCCAGTCAAACAGCACCCGCGCCCGGTCCGAAGCCTGATTGTGCAGGACAACAAAGAAATCCAGCGGAGAAGAGACCGTTTCAGGTATCAGTTGGACCAGTTTGCCGGATTCAACCAACTCAGCCGTCAGGCCCTCCCACCCCAGCACAGCGCCCATGTCGTCCTGCGCGGCCTGCAACGCGATGACATAGTTGTTGACGCGATGTGCGGCTTTCAGTTGCGCCGACTGCCCCAACGCCCGCAGCCATTCCTGCCAGTTGGTCCATCCGCTATCTGCAGCCTCAAGATAAATCAAAGGGATATTCGCCACATCTGCAGGGGTGTCAATCTGATGCTGCTCGGCAAAGCGGGGGCTGCCGAGTGCCATGATCTGGTCATGGAACAGGGCGCGGCACGGCCCTGAATTCTGATGCATGTGGCCATAATGAATGCTCAAATCGCAGTCCCTGGTGCTGGCATCCTGATCGCTGACCATCTGCGCAACCGAAATATGAGGATGGCTTTTCCAGAACTGCGCCAGTCGCGGGGTAAGCCACAAAGAACTAACGGCGGTGGTAGAGCGGATCGTCACGGCGTTACGCCCGCGATGCGCGCGCAACTGATCCAATGCTTCTCCGATACCCTCAAAACCCCGTTGAAGCGCAACCAGCAAATACGCGCCACCTTCGGTCAGTTCGACCCCGCGATGAAAACGGTGGAACAGAGTATGCTGCAGTTCCTGCTCAAGTGCCTTGATCTGATGGCTTACAGCAGCTGGTGTCACGTTCAACTCTTTCGCTGCGTCCTTGAAGCTGACATTGCGGGCGGCAGCCTCAAAGCTCAGAAGCGATGTCATGGGGGGCAGGTTATAGGGACGTTTGGGCAACTTATCCTCGCATGAAAGATCGATTTTATGCTGCAATGCGGCAGAAATTATCAGTATAGGGTTAGATCAGATAACTCAGGGTGATTTTTTTTACAATTGTATGACGCGTAAATTCCACAGTATGCGCAGGCAAATACCTACGCCTAGCGAAAAGCGACTCAGCCCATGACCCAGACACCTGTCCTGCAGGACTCCCTTCATGCGACGCGACAGTCATTTGATAAGATCCCCGTTGTCGATCTTGCCCCTCTGATCGACGGCAGCGACCCGCAGAAAGTGGCGTCCGATATCCGCTGGGCGCTGTCGAATGCCGGCTTCATGTATGTCCGGAACCACAGCGTTGCCGCCGAGGTGGTGGATCGGGCGTTTGAGCGTACTCGGGCATTTTTCGATTTGCCAGCCGAAGACAAGATGAAGCTGCATATCGCGCATTCCGGCGAAGCGCTGCGTGGCTATATTGAACCGTTCGGTGAAAACACCGATCCGGGCAAGACCAAGGACCTGAAGGAATGCTTCGATATCGGCCCCGAAGCCGCATCGTCGGGTCCGTTCTTTGGCCCCAACCAATGGCCGGAAGAGGCGCTGGCTCCCGGATTCCGCGATGCGGTCTACGGCTATCACGAAGAAATGAAACGTCTGGCAATGATCCTGCTGTCCGGCATTGCCCGCAGCCTTGACCTGGCGCCTGATTTCTTCGGGTCCAGGCTGCAGAATCCCATCAGCATCCAGCGACTGCTGCATTATCCGCCCCAGACAGGGCAAGTGGAGGAAAGTATCATCGGAATCGGCGCTCATACCGACTATGGCAACCTGACCATTCTGGCGCAGGACGATGTGGGTGGTCTGCAGGTAATGAACCGCGACGGGCAGTGGATCGAGGGTACACCGATCCCTGGTACGTTTGTTATCAATATCGGCGATCTGGTGCAGCGCCTGACCAATGATCGGTATCTGGCCAATCTGCATCGGGTCGTGAACACCTCGGGGCGCGAGCGGTATTCGATCCCGTTCTTCATCGACGCCGATTACGATGCCGTGTTTGAACCTCTGCCATCTTGTGTTGATGCAGATAATCCTGCTCGCTACGCTCCTGTCACCTGTGGCAGCCACAAGTTCGGGCGCTTTGCCAAAAGCTTCCCGCATCTCCAGGCCAGGGTGGCCTGATCCAGTTCCGGCCCCGGTTGTCGGGGTCTCATTTCACCGCAAGTACGGTGGGAATATGAAATCCGGGGTGACGCCGTCACGGCCCGAAGATCTGTGAAGGAAACAAAATGAAATCACATGCGAAAGTGGTGGTTGTCGGTGGCGGATGCGTAGGTGCATCCATTCTCTATGGATTGACTCAGCACGGATGTTCGGACGCAGTGATGCTGGAGCGCACCACGTTGACTTCAGGCTCAACCTGGCACGCGGCCGGGCTGCTGGTGACTTTTGTGCGCTCGCACAACGTTTCGAAGATGACGATGGAAACCATTCGCATCTATACCGAAGTCGAGGAAAAGATGGGCTCATCGGTTGGTCTGCGCAAAGTCGGCCAGCTGCGCGTTGCCAATACCGAAAAACGCTGGGATGAGTTTCAGTCCTATATCTCGATTGCCGAGGCTGCGGGCGTGCCCTGCAAACTGCTGACCCCGGAAGAGATCGCCGAGGTGCATCCGCTGCTGAACCAAAGCCCGGATATTCGTGGCGGCATTCTGCACACCGAAGATGGTTACGTGAACCCCGCCGATATCACCATGGCGATGGCGAAACTGGCGCGGGACGCAGGCGCGAAAGTGTATCAGAACACTGAGGCGCAATCCTATGAAAAGCTCGATAATGGCCACTGGAAAGTGACCACAAACCAAGGCGAGATCACCTGTGAGCATCTGATTTTCGCCACCGGCAACTATGCCCGTGAAAACGCCCGCCGCGTGGGTTTGGACCTGCCCTGTATCCCGATCGTTCACCAGTACTGGACCACCGAGACCGTACCTCTGCTGAAAGAGCGCCGCGCCGAAGGCCTGCCTGAATTCCCGATCCTGCGGGATGAGGATTATGGCGCATATCTGCGCGAAGATGTGGGTGGTATCCAGTTCGGTCCCTATGAATTCACAAAGGATCTCAAGCTGTTCGCCGAAGACCGCGTGCCGCCCGATTTCGGTGCCGATCTGCTGCCCGAGGATTTCGACGCGGTGGAAACCCAGTGGGAACGCGCCATCGAGCGGGTGCCGACGTTGGGCGAGGTGGGCATCAAGGCCAACACCCGTGGCCCGTTCCAGATGACCCCGGACGAACTGCCTCTGGCCGGTCCCGCCCCGGGGCACGAAAACCTGTGGCTGGCCGAAGGGATGCCCGGTGGAATCCTGTGGGGTGGCACCGTGGGCGAACGCCTGGCCCGCTGGATCGTCTATGGCGATCCGGGTATGGATATGTCGGAACTCGATCCGCGCAGGTTCTCGGACTATGCCTCGAAACGCTGGACCATGGACAAGGTGCGCGAAACCTGGGGCACCCATATGAACGCCCACGTTCCGGGCGAAGATTTCCCCAATGCCCGCCCGATGAAGACCATGGGCTCCTATGACCTGCTGACCGCCCATGGCGCTGTCTGGACCAGCTTCAACGGCTACGAATTCCCCCGGTGGTTTGCCAAATCGCCGGAAGAGGCGATCCCCGAGCACAGCTTCCGCCGCACCGACCATATGGAACGGGTGCAGGACGAGGTGCGCACTACCCGTGAGAAGGCCGGTTTCATTGAAATGTCACCGATGACCAAGTTTATCGTGCGTGGCCCGGGTGCGGCCAAATGGTTGGACAGCATCATGGCCAACAAGCTGCCCAAGGTGGGCCGTATGACCCTGTCGCTGGCGCTGAACGCAAACGGCGGCATGGACGGCGAATACACCATCGTGCGCTATGCCGAGGATGATTTCTATCTGATTTCGACCCCGAACTGGTGCGCCTATAACTGGGATCAGCTGCAGCGCCAGATGCCCAAGGATGGCTCGGTCGTCATGGAGGATATCTCGGAGCAGTTGGGCGTGATCGCGCTGGCTGGACCAGAGTCGCGCGAAATTCTGTCGAAACTGACCGACAACGACCTGTCGAACGAAGCCTTCCCATGGCTGTCGGCGCAGATGGGCGAGGTGGGCTATGCCAAGGGTGTGCACCTGCTGCGCGTGTCCTATACCGGCGAGCTGGGCTGGGAGTTGCACCACCCGATCGGCTATAACCGCCACATCGTGGATCAGTTGCTGAAAGCGGGCGTGAAGCCTTTTGGTCTGGAAGCGCTGGAGTCGATGCGGCTCGAGAAATCCTATCGCGCCATCAACCGCGAAATCTGCAAGGACATGACCCCGTACGAGGCCGATCTGGGCCGCTTCGTGGCCTTGACGGAAAAGATCGGCGGGCAGGTTTGCGAACGCGATTTCGTCGGTAAGGCGGCGCTGCTGAAGCAGAAGGAAGAAGGTGGATACAACACTCTGGTGACGCTGAAACTGCCATTCTGCGATACCTCGGTGATGTTCGACGAAGGCGTCTATGCCGATGGCAAGCTGATTGGTCGGGTCACCTCGGGCGGGTTCTCGTATTACTGCAACCACGACATCGCCATGGCGCTGGTGCCGCAGGATATGACCGCGCCAGGCACCAAGATGCAGGTTCTGGTCCACAATGAGATGCGCGACGCCGAAGTGATCGATGTCTGCGCCGTTGATCCCACCAGCGCCCGAGCGCGCGCCTGATCCGGAGGATTTGAAATGGCAGAAGCAAGAGCACGCTCAGGCCGTGGCGGCGGACGCGCGGCACGGGTTCAGGCCCGTACAAACCCGGCCCCCGTCTATCTTTCGACCCTGAACCGCAAGGTCGGTCCCATCGATCTGCTTGGCCCCGAAGGGGTCGAGCGCATCCACAATGCCGCGATGACTATTCTGGAAACCACCGGCATCGAGTTCCGCGATCCCGTGGCGTTGGCCGATTGGAAGAAATACGGCGCGGATGTGCAGGGCGAACGCGTGCGCATCGGGCGCGAGATGCTGATGGACCTGATCTCGGCGGTGCCGTCAGAATGGGGCTATGCGGCGCGCAATCCCGACCGCTCACTGCGGGTGGGTAACCGCAACTCGGTGTTCGCCAACGCCTATGGCGCGCCTTTCGTCTATGGTCTGGACGGCGTGCGCCGGCCTTCGATGCTGGAGGATGCGCACAATTTCTTCAAGCTCAGTCAGATGAGCCAGTCGATGATGGTGCCGGGCATCCTGCCGGTCGAGCCGCAGGACGTTCCCGTCCCGCAGCGCCATCTGGAACTGGTGCATGCGGCGCTGACGCTGACCGACAAGCCGATCAAGGGCTCGGTGCTGTCGGAACAGGCGGCGCGCGACTCGGTTGAGATGACCCGGATCGTGTTCGGAGAGGAGTTTGTCGACAACAACGTCGTGATGGCCGCACTGCTGAACTGCAACACGCCACTGGTGTGGGACGAGACCATGCTGCAAAGCCTGCGCGTCTACGCCTCGGCCAATCAGCCCTGCCTGCTGTCGCCTTTCGTTCTGGCGGGTGCCTCGACCCCGGCCAGCCCGCAGGGCGGTGTGGCGTTGCTGATCGCGGAATCGCTCGCGGGCATGGCCTATAGCCAGATCATACGTCGCGGCGCGCCGATGGTGCTGGGCGTGGCGATCATGGGTGTGTCGATGAAAACCGGCGCGCCGATGATGGGCTCGCCCGAACCCGGTCTGATGAACCTGTTGGTGGGTCAGATGGCGCGGTTCTACGGCGTGCCGTGGCGCACCTGTACCATGTGGACCGGCTCGAAATCGCCGGACATGCAGGCGGCGTTCGACACCGCCAATACCATGTGGCCGGTGCTGCTGGGCGGGGCGAATTACATCGTGCACTCGGCGGGCTTTTTGGAAGGCGCGCTTGGGGTCAGCTATTCGAAGTGGGTGCAGGACACGCTGCAGCTGGAGAACTTCCACCGCTTTTTCAGCGGCTTGGTAGACGAAAACCTGGACGCGCTGTTGGGCGATATCGACAAGATCGGACCCGGAGGCCATTTCCTGGGCACCGACCACACTCGCGAAAACCCGATGCACATGAACCACTTGCAGAACAACGACAGTTTTGAACAGTGGGAGGCCGAGGGTTCGAAGACCGCAGAAACGGTCGGCACGGAAGAGGCGGAACGGATGCTACGAAATTATATCCAGCCGCCGATGCCCGACGATCAACGGGGTGCGCTGGATGAGTTCGTCGCCAAAAAGCGCATTGAATACAGCGCCTAATACATACAAATGAGGTGCCCAGGCACCTCTTTTAGTTTCATAAGGACAGGATCAGGCAGATGACTGAAATTGCAACAAAAACACTCTCGCTGGATGAGGTGAGGGATCTGGCGAAATCCGTCCTGGTTGCGGCTGGAATGGATGAGCGTGGCAGCGATCAACTCGCAGAGATTGTCACCAAGTCGGAACGTGACGGTCCGCGCAGCCACGGGTTGCGCATGCTGCCGGTCTATGTGCAGAGCTTTACCTCAGGCTATGCCAATCCTGCCTCCAATCCCAAAGTTGAGCGTATCGCACCCAGCGTTCTGCGCGGGGATGCCGGCAATGGGTATTATCAGATCGCCGCGTCCATGGCGCTGGACGAGTTGATTGCCATGGCTCGCGAAAACGGCATCGCAGCGTTTACCTGCGCCAACAGCCATCACCTTGCCGGTCTGCGCTTTGACACCGAGCCACTGGCCGAGGCCGGGCTGGTTGCACTGGGCGTCGTGAACTCATTGTCGATGGTGGTGCCGCAGGGTGGTGTGCGTCCGGTCTTTGGCACCAATCCGATGTCCTTTGCCTGCCCGCGTCAGGGTCAGGATCCGATTGTCTGGGATCAGGCCTCGTCAATGGTGGCGCTGATGGATATCCGCATGGCCGCAGCCGAAGGGCACGATCTGCCGCGTGCCGCCGGCCTCGACCCCGACGGTCAGCCCAGCACCGATCCGAATGCTATCCTGGAAACCCGCAGCCTGCTGCCCTTTGGCGAGCATAAAGGAGCTGCAATCGCCTTCCTGATCGAGGTGATGGGTGCAGCCCTGGCCGGGGGTACGCTGTCAGTGGACAACGCCAATCGCGAAGCGCACGGAGCGCTGAACATCAAGGGCGGCTCGACCCTGATCGCGATTGATCCGAAACGGTTCGGCAACGCCGCGTTCGACGACTATATCAAGCGCATCTGTGCCGAGATTGAAGGCAACGGCGCGGCGCGCGTGCCCGGAGATGGTCGATTGAAGAACCGTGCTGCCTCGCAAGCCAATGGCGTACAGGTCAGCACGGAACTGCTGGCTCAGCTGGCTGAGCTGCAATAATCTCCTTTCAAGCGATAGGCTCGGTGGCGTTTGCCACCGGGCCTATGTCCGGCACATTGACCACCTGAATTGTCATGCGGCTTGGTCTCTGGCGGGTGTTTCATTGACTGCGGTCATGAAGGCTGGGGCGTCTGACCAAAATCGGAACCGCCAATTTCGTACCTAGAGAACGGAACCGCCGTTAATCTGTTATTCGCAAAGATTTTATTCCGTGACGATTGCGATTGCACCAGCATGTTTTTTGCTGCGAGTTGGGTCAGTTTCACGAGTTTGCATAGGTGCACGACAGATGCGCCGCGCACGACCAGCAACATCGCAGCACCCGGTGCATCACGTCCGGGTGCCGGATCATGAGAAAACCGAGGGTTCCGGATTTTTATTGAGACAGAATTCTGGCTCCAGATCGGGTTCCACGAGTTATCTCGTAATATCAGACCGTACTGCCAACGCCGACATAGCTGTCAAAGCCCGCGCCCAGCACCATGGCGGAGGAATAGATGTTACGCAGGTCGACCATCCGGGCGGATTTCATCGTCTCGGCCAGATCGCTCAGATTCAGCGCGCGGAACTCGTTCCATTCAGTAAGCAGCACAATTGCATCAGCATCTTTCGCCGCTTCATACGGATCATCCATCCAGTTGACGCCGGGCAGCAGCTCTTCACCCTCGGACCGGCCCTGAGGGTCAACCACGCGCACGCGGGCACCACCGCCGATAAGGGCAGGGACAATGGTCAGCGAAGGCGCATCGCGCATGTCGTCTGTATTGGGTTTGAAGGTGACCCCGAGTACGGCAACGGTCTTGCCATTAAAGCTGTCATTGCAGGCCTCGCGGATTTTGTCGATCATTCGCTTCTTCACTTCGTCATTGACGCGCATGACAGTTTCGGTGATCTGCATCGGATAGGCGTGATCCTGTCCGATCCGAGCCAGTGCAGCAGTGTCTTTCGGAAAGCACGAGCCGCCATAACCGGGACCTGCGTGCAGGAACTTGTTGCCAATGCGTCCGTCCAGCCCGATGCCGCGTGCGACCTCTTTGACATCGCCACCGGCGCGTTCGCACAGGCCCGCTATTTCATTGATGAACGTGATCTTGGTCGCCAGAAAGGCGTTGGCCGCGTATTTGATCATTTCGGCACTTTCCAGATCGGTGGTCAGGATCGGGAAATCGCGCAAATATAGAGGGCGATAGATCTCGGCCATAACCTCGGCGGCGCGCTCGCTTTCGACACCAACAACCACGCGGTCCGGGCGCATGAAGTCGTCAATGGCTGCCCCTTCACGCAGGAACTCGGGGTTCGAGGCCACGTCGAATTCAGCCTTCGGATTGGCCGCTGCGACCACCGATTGGACCTTGCGGTTGGTGCCAACCGGAACGGTCGATTTTGTGACAACGACTGTATAATCGGTGATCGCATGCGCGATCTCTTCTGCCGCAGCCATTACATAGGTCAGATCAGCATGGCCATCGCCGCGCCGCGTAGGAGTGCCCACGGCGATGAACACCGCGTCGGCCCCATCCACGGCGCTGGCCAGATCGGTGCTAAAGCTCAGGCGCCCGGCGGACACGTTCTTGGCCATCAAAACATCAAGCCCGGGCTCGTAGATCGGAACCTCACCGGCTTGCAACATTTCTATTTTGCGTTCGGATTTATCAACGCAGATCACATCATGGCCAAAGTCGGAAAAGCAGACGCCGGAAACCAGCCCGACATATCCTGTGCCAATCATTGCAATACGCATTCTTCAAATCCTTTTCTTCGATCAGAAAACACCCGGTACCTGTCTGGTGTGATGGGCGAGCTTGCCCCTTCGGCATGGGGCCTATTCATCTTCGATGACCGAATATGCGCTTAACGTGACGGTGTTCAAGGCGATTTTGTCAGGACCGCAGGCAATTGCCCAAACTGCCGTAGTTTTAGTGCCAGGTGGGCCCTCAGCACATCGCATAACATCTGGCAACTTGAAAACTGAAGACAGATATACCGTCTGGCCGCAGGTCTGGAAGGTATCAACCCGCCAAAAGTGTCCGATTAGATTTCTGATCGCTGGGAGACAGCCCGAATTTGCGCGAAAACTCCCGGCTAAACTGCGTTGGGCTTTCATATCCCACGTCATAAGCAGCTGATGCGACCGAGCTGTTTCCCGATTGCAGCAACCGGCGCGCCTCGAGCAGGCGCAGTTCCTTCTGATATTGCAACGGGGTTGTCGAGGTGACGGCCTTGAAATGCTCGTGAAAGGCCGAAAGGCTCATTCCCGATTCATGCGCAAGATCAGCGACAGGGATGCTGTTCTTATAGTTGCTGCGAATAAAGGCGATGGTCTTTGAGATACGGCTTGCGGGACTTTCATGCCGCAATAGCTGCCGCAGCATACCCCCGTGACGGGCGCGCAGAAGGCGGAAATGGATCTCTTTCAGAACCAGCGGCGCAAGAGCGCAGGCCTCGACCGGATCGTGAGACAGACGATAAAGGCGCGCGACAGCATCCATCAACGCCTGATCCGAGGCGGCGACATTCAGCGTCTGTGCCTCACCGTCCTCGATGTCTCCGATCTCGTCCACCAGACTGCGGACCAGTGCAAGGTCGAGTGTCAGGGCCAGCGCGGCATATGGTTCATCGGCGCTGGCTTTGATCACCGCCGCTTCGACAGGCACAGCGTGGCTGACGATCAGCGTATCGCCCGCACTGTAGCGGATGACGCGCCCGCCGATATGCGCTTCTTTTGCACCCTGAAGGACCAGGCACATGACGGGCTCGTAGAAACCGGCGGAACATTCGGTCGTTTGGTCATTGCAAAACGCATAAAATCCTTTGACGCCGGTTTCGCACCCGACACCCATTGCGTCTTTCGAGCGTACCTGTGCGAAAACCTCCGCCACCAGATTATCGGGTACCATCAAAATCCCTCCTGCTCCTTGAAAATATAGCGGTTTCGCGCTGCCTGAAAACACTCATCCAAGGCTTGTCGGAGAATTAGGCAGATCATTCGGAGGATAAGGCAGCGCAATCGCCTCTCAGAGCATTACCCTTAACGGAAGCTAATCGCGGGAGGGTGTCATGTACAATAAGGCGGTCACGAGAATTGGCCTTGTGGCAGACCAGCGTATTGCCAAATCCGGTCTAAGTATCACGCTGGCTGAATTTCTCAGAAACAAGCTGATGCAAACGGCTTTGCGTCTCGAAGGTCTGCGACACAAGGGTATGAGGGCCATTCCCGTGACAACGGATGTAGCCAGCGCCGGTTTCGCACTGACCGGCGGCAGGCGAGGCCTCCCCGACGTTTTCCCGGAATTCGAACAAACCAACCACTTGCCAAAAGAGAGACCTTGAAGCCATGGCGATTGAACTGAAACTGAATGGCCAGACGCATAGCGTCGAGGCCGAACCGGGCACCCCGCTTTTGTGGGTGATCCGGGATGAGCTGAAGCTGACCGGCACCAAATTCGGCTGCGGTGTCGCGTCCTGCGGGGCGTGCACTGTTCATATGAATGGCGAGCCGATCCGGTCCTGCCAGACTTATATCGAAGATGTCGAAGACGCCGAAATCACTACCATAGAAGTGATCGATCAGGACAAGATCGGTGCCGCCGTGCAGCAGGCATGGCTTGAACTGGACGTGGTCCAGTGCGGTTATTGCCAGTCCGGTCAGATTATGAATGCGGTGGGCTTGCTGCGCGAAAATGCCAAGCCCACGGCGGCAGAGGTCGATGACTACATGCACGGAAACGCCTGTCGCTGCGCCACCTATCAACGTATCCGCGCCGGTGTTCTGCGCGCATCCGAAATTCTGGAGGCCTGAGATCATGACAGCCACTCTTTCCCGCCGTGGGTTCCTGAAAACCGCCGCCGCTGCAGGGGCGGTTCTGTATGTTGGTGCAAATGCCGATGGCGTCATGGCCGCATCCGGCCAGGCCGACGCGATGCTGAATCCCTTCGTCAAGATCGACAGTGACGGCAACGTCATAGCCATCGTCAAGCATTTTGAAAAAGGGCAGGGGCCTGCCACCGGTCTGACCTCGTTGATCGCCGAAGAACTGGGTGTCACCATGGATCAGATCGGCTATGAATTCGCGCCTTCTGATCCGAATGTGTACAACAACATTCTGTTTGGCCCGTTTCAAGGCACGGGTGGATCCACCGCGATGGCGAATTCCTGGGTGCAATACCGGACTGCTGGTGCCAATGCCCGCGATATGCTGATCAAAGCTGCGGCTGAGGTCTGGGGAGTCGACCCATCCTCTCTGGATATTCAGGAGGGCTTGATCACCGGGGCAGGCAAATCCGCACCTTTGGGTAAGTTCGTAGCCGCTGCTGCCAGTTTTACGCCCTCCGAAACGCCGCGCCTACGTGATCCGTCCGAATGGAAGATCATCGGTAACTCGAATACGCGTCGCAAAGACAGCCCGGTCAAGATCAACGGCACCGCTAAATTTGCGATGGACGTGCAACTGGACAACCAGATGGTCGTGATGGTCAAGCGTACCCCTCAGCGCGGAGGCACTGTTGCTGGCTTTGATGATAGTGCCGCCAAAGACATTAAGGGCTTCATCATGGCCCAGACCCTGCCGACCAAGCACGGTGTTGCGGTGTATGCCGAGAACACCTGGGCCGCGATGCAGGCGCGCGAAGCGTTGCAGGTCGAGTGGGACCTGTCCGCCGCCGAGACCCGCTCGTCGCAGGAAATCCGGGACGAGATCATGGCGGCACTGGATGCCGCGCCGATTTACAATGTCAACAAGGCCGATCAGGATGCGATTGCGGCTGCCGTGGATGGGGCGGCTACTATTGTGGAAAAAACCTTCTACTTCCCGCTGCTGGCGCACGCCCCGATGGAGCCTTTGAATTGCACCATCGAACAAACTGCGGATGGGGATATCGTGCTGCATGATGGTGCGCAGATGCCGACAGGTCCGCACATGGCCTATCAGCAGATCTTTGGCTTGCCTGCCGAGAAGATCCACATCAACACGATGCTGGCCGGAGGTTCGTTCGGGCGTCGCGCTACACCAGATGCGGATTATCAGGTCGAGGCTGCACTGGCTTTTGCGCTGACCGACCGTTCACGTCCGGTCAAGCTGGTCTGGGATCGCGAAGACGACATCCGGGGCGGTTACTACCGCCCGGCCTTTGGCCACAAAGTTCGGGTCGGGCTGGACCAAACCGGGGCCATCGTCGGCTGGCTGCATCAGGTCGCCGGTCAGCCCGTCATCAAAGGCACCCCATTCGAGGCGGTTCTTGTGCATGACGGAATTGATCATTCCAGCGTCGAAGGGTTGGCGGACAGTCCCTATGCCATTCCGGGCATGGCGGTTGGCCTGACCGACACGGAAAAGGCGACCTCGGTTCTGTGGTGGCGCTCGGTCGGGCATACCCATACCGGCTATGTCATGGAGGTCATGATGGACATGGCGGCCAAGGCGGTCGGTCAGGATCCGGTCGCGTTCCGTCTGAGCTATCTGCAGGGCGATGACAAGGATCGGGTGCGCAAGGCGGGGGTTCTGAAACTGGCGGCCGAGAAAGGCAACTGGGGCAACCCGCAACCGGGCAATGTGCAGGGTGTCGCCGTGCACAAATCATTCGGGTCCTATGTGGCCGAAGTGGTCGAAATCTCGGGCAGCGTAGAGGACGGCATCCGTATCGAAAAGGTCACCGCAGCCGTCGATTGCGGTATCGCGGTCAACCCGGATGTGATCAGGGCGCAGATCGAAGGCGGTATCGGCTATGGCATCGGGCACGCGATGCGCGATCAGATCACATTGGACGGTGGTGCGGTCGAACAATCCAACTTCCCGGATTACGAGCCGCTGCGGATCTCGGACATCCAGTCGATCGAGACCCACATCGTACCTTCGGCAGAGGCCCCGACTGGTGTTGGCGAGCCCGGAACACCGCCCGCGGCGCCTGCTTTGGCCAATGCGATTTCCGAGCTGGATCTCCGGGTTTCAGAATTGCCAATGAGCGAAAACGGAGTTTCGTTCGCTTGATCAAAAACGGTATCGCCGGTTTATTCGGCGATACCACGCGGCTGACGCAGCCCTAACACTTGCGTGATTTTTCGGCGTTGCAGCAAACTATCCTTTGCGCTGATCACCGTCTCAATCCAATACTGC
Organism: Ruegeria sp. L12; assembly: GCF_056531745.1. Lineage (NCBI taxonomy): Bacteria > Pseudomonadati > Pseudomonadota > Alphaproteobacteria > Rhodobacterales > Roseobacteraceae > Ruegeria > Ruegeria sp. L12. Next base: position 103,792 of record NZ_JBQFMH010000005.1, on the reverse strand, counting down.
GCCAACGGCCATAGTTTTCGGAGCGTTCATGCGGGTAAGCGTCGGCATCGCTGTTTCAATGCTGGTTGCCCTTTCGATTGGGGTCTCGACGTTCATCGTCCACTCGCTGTGGTGGACGACGGCGCGCGATAACAGCCGCATGCTTGCCGCCGAGATCAACACCCAGATCGCAAACACGGTTCGCATTGAGGTCGGCGTGACACTCAGATCAGCCGAGGCCGCCTGGGCCGCTGTGCGTACGATCTTTGTCCAGAATGTCATCGGAACACGTCAGGCCGACAAGCGCGAGTTTGTCTTTCTGTCGCAACTGCAGGCGCAGCCCAACATTTCATGGATTTTCTTCGGTTGGCCGGACGGGAATTTCTTTGCCTCGCACCGTCTTGGGGACGGCGGGCTTGAGATGATCGAGATCGACAAGAATATCCGCGACCGTATGTTGCGGAAAGACCGCTATATCTTCATTCCGGGTGATATCCAGTTCGAAGAACGGAGCTTTACCGAGACATCCTATGATCCGCGTGAACATGCGTGGTACGGCAATTTCTTGAATATGAGCTCTCAAGGCTGGATCGAGGCGCACGGCCTGCCGGGCAATGAAAAGACCGTTTATGCCTTTGCCGGTCCGGTCGATGTCAATCGCAGACGGCAGGGCGTGCTTGCGGTTGCGATCGAAACGGACCGGTTGTCGCGCTTTCTGGCGACGCTGCATCCTGGTGAGTTTGGCGCAGCTTTCATACTCGACGCAGACGGCAAAGTTATCGCCGTTCCCGATGCTGATGCCGATGAAACCACCCCGGCGCGCATGGGTGAAGGAGAGTTGTACGAGGTCGCCATGATCTCGGGCGAAAAGCTATTGGGTGATCGCGCGGCAAACATGGCTGGCAGCCAGACCACGCGGATCGTGATCGACGGCGTGCCCTATGCAGTGGCCTTGACACCATTGGGGTTCTACGGCTGGCGGGTGGCCACGGTCATCCCGGAATCCGCTTTCTTGTCGGGGATCGACAAGACTTTGATAAACCTTCTCTATATTCTGGTCGGCGTTGTTGTGGTTGCCACCGGGCTGGCGATCTGGCTGGTACGTCGAGTGGTTGCGAACCCATTGGCACAAATCGCCGAAGACCTCAGCAAGATCGAACGTTTTGATGTCGAGCGCATCTCGCGCAGACCCTCAAGACTGTCTGAGCTTGCAAACCTTTCGGCGGCCACGGCCAGTATGGCGGCGGGTCTGTCGGCGTTCCGGAAATATGTCCCGACGGATCTGGTGCGAATGCTGGTTGCCGAGGGCATCAAGACCGAACCGGGTGGTGATATTAAGCCGATCTCGGTCCTGTTTTGCGACGTCGCCGGTTTCACTGGACTGTCCGAAAAACTTGGGCCCCAAATTGTCGAACTGATGGAGCCGTTCTTTAGTGCGGCATCGGCTGCGATTGCGCGCCATGACGGCACCATCGACAAATTCATGGGCGACGCCGTGATGGCGTTCTGGGGCGCGCCACGCAAGGATGACTGTCATGCCCAGAACGCGTGCTGTGCCGCGCTTGATCTTGTGGCGGCGGTCAAGGCGGCGGGTATCGAGGACGAGGCTGGCAACCCGTTACGCGTGCGGATCGGGTTGAACAGCGGTGAGGCTCTGGTCGGGAACATCGGATCCGAACAACGTCTGAATTACACCGCGATCGGTGATGTTGTGAATGTTGCCAGCCGTCTGGAAGGGGCGAACAAGGAATACGGCACGATGATCCTGATTGGTCCCGAGACCCGGCAGGAGGCTGGGGATACCATCATCGTGCGCGAACTGGATACGCTGACAGTGTTCGGGCGCAGCAAAGAGCTGGTGGTCTACGAGCTGATCGCGATGTCTGATGATTTCGACGGATCAATGATGTGGATCGAGGCCTATGAACAGGGACTTGCGCATTATCGCGCCATGCGGTTTGAACAGGCTGTAGCCGCTTTTGATACCGCTGACCGGACACGAAACGGCGATCCGGCATCGTTGGTGATGAAGGCACGAGCCTTGACCTTGCTTGAGAACCCGCCTGCACAGGATTGGCATGCCGTCACGAATACGGAAAAATAACACCTGGCGGACTATTTCAGTACTGGGACAGATCGCAGCCTCTGCTTGGCGAAGTCGATGAAAGCGCGGGTTTTTGCGGGGGCTCGTCGGCCCTCGACATGAACCAGATGGACAGGCAGTGGGGACGGCTCGTAGGTGTCCAGAACCGATTGCAGTGTGCCAGCCTCAAGATCCGGTCCGATCTGATAGGACAGCACCCGGCATAAGCCCCAGCCCTGACGCGCAACCGAAATCGCTGCCGCCACGCTACTGACCATCAGGCGGGGCTTGATGCGCACCGTCTCTTGCTGGTCGAGGCCGAACCGCCAGTCGGTCACGGGGCTTATGCCAGCGGCGGATACGATCTGGTGCGATTGCAAATCGGACGGGGTGCCCGGCACGCCGTGCGTGTCGAAATAAGAGGGTGCCCCGCAGATCATTCGGCGCACATGCCCGACCCGCACGGCGGTTAACCCCGAGGACGGCAATTCGCCAATGCGCACCGCCAGATCAATGCCTTCCTCGACAAGATCCACCACGCGGTCGAGCATCAGGACATCAGCGGTCATCCCGGGGTGCTGATCCAGAAAATCGGTCAGGATGGGTGCAACATGAATGCGCCCGAACTCGTTCGGGCAGGTAATGCGTAACTGGCCAACCGGATTGGACGCCGCACCGCGCGCGGCATCATCGGCGGCTTGCAACTGCGCCAATATGTGTCGCGCGTCTTCCAGATAGGCATGGCCGACCTCGGTCAGGCGCACCCGGCGGGTCGTGCGCGTGAACAGACGCGCGCCCAACCGCTCTTCAAGTGCGTTGACCCCCCGGGTCGCCGAAGGGGCGCTGAGCCCCAGCTTGCGCGCGCCACCTGCAAAGCTTTCCGCGTCGGCAACGGCGATGAACACTTCAAGGGTCTGGAGGCGATCCATTATCATCAATTCCTGAAATAATGACTTTCCAACAGAGTATATTCCTTTGCTCGACAACGTAAACTAGCTGTTTGGCAACAGGTTCACCTCGAATTGGATTTGATCATGAACGCAGAACCCCCACGCCAACCCGTCCCGCCTTTCACTGAGGAAACCGCCAAGCTCAAGGTGCGATTGGCCGAGGATGGCTGGAATGGCCGCGACCCTGCCAAGGTTGCACTGGCCTATACGCCCGATACCGAATGGCGTAACCGCGCCGAGTTCCCAAAAGGCCGTGAGCAGGTGCAGGAGTTCCTGACCCGCAAGTGGAACAAGGAACTGGATTATCGCCTGATCAAAGAGCTGTGGGCCTTTGCCGGCAACCGGATCGCGGTGCGCTACGCCTATGAATACCACGACGACAGTGGCAACTGGTTCCGCGCTTACGGCAACGAGAATTGGGAATTCGACGAAAATGGCTACATGGCCCATCGCCATGCTTCGATCAACGAGCTTCCGATAGCGGAAGAAGACAGGAAATTCCGCTGGCCTCTGGGCCGCCGCCCTGACGACCATCCCGGCCTGAGCGATTTGGGCCTCTAACCAGAACTGGATACCACGATGACACCGATCAAACTCTACCGTAATCCCAAATCCGGCCACTGCCACCGGGTTGAATTGATGCTTGCGTTGCTGGGTCTTCCTTACGAGACGATCGATCTCGACATGGCCAATGGCGCGCATAAAGCCCCCGACTATCTGAAGATCAGCCCGTTCGGTCTGGTGCCCGCGATTGACGATGGCGGGTACACGCTGGCGGATTCCAACGCGATCCTTGTGTATCTGGTGCAGACCTACGCGAAAGATGCGCATTGGATGCCGACAGATCCTAAAACCGCCGCCGAAGTTCAACGCTGGCTGACGGTCGCGGCGGATAACGTCTATTCCGGCCCCTGCGCGGCCCGTCTGGTCAAGGTTTTCGGCGTGCCGCTGGATCATGGTGCGGCGGTGGCCAAAGCCCATGCTCTGTTCAATGTGATGGAGGCGCATCTGGATGGCCGCGACTGGCTGGCCGCCGATACAATCACTATCGCCGATGTAGCGGGCTACAGCTATATCGCGCATGCCCCAGAAGGCGGCGTGGATCTGGCGCCTTATCCCAACGTTCGCAACTGGCTGACCCGGATTGAATCGCAACCCGGTTTCGTCGGCATGGCAACCTCGCCCATCCCCGAGCTTGCCTGACACCCAAAGGTCAGTGCCCAGGCACTGACCTCTCCCTTCAGGAGGATTGGAGACATGGATCAGAAAGCAGAAAACACTCCCTTTCACGCAGGTGAACGCGCAGCGCAAGAGCGCGCGGGTGTTGGCGATATCTCGAAATGGGCCAGCGGGTTCATCCGGGATTACATGCCTGACCAACACCGGGATTTCTACGCTTCGCTGCCATTTCTGGTCCTGTCCGGACGGGACAGTTCTGGTGCGACATGGGTGACATTGGTCGACGGTCCCGAAGGGTTCATCCGCTCTCCGGACCCGCAAACCCTGACACTGGATACAGCCCTTCAAACGCGGGATCCATTGTCCGGGGTCTTTGCGGTGGGAACCGATGTGGGTCTTATCGGGATCGAGCTATCCAACCGTCGCCGCAACCGCCTGAGTGGACATATACGGTCGGCAAATGGTGGCTATGTGATCGATATCCGGCAGACTTTCGGCAATTGCCCGCAGTATATTCACGAGCGTGTCTGGCGCCGGGTAGACAACCAAGCCGGCTCGGCGAAGCACTCAGAAATGTTGACCCCGGATCAGATTGACCTGATCACCCGATCCGAGACGATGTTCATTGGGTCAGGGCATCAGCAAGGTGCTGACTCGCCCTCGCGTGGTTTTGATGCCTCACATCGCGGTGGCGCACCGGGGTTTGTACAGGTCAAAGACGCGCGCCATCTGCGGATACCGGATTACGCGGGCAACAATTTCTTCAATACCATCGGTAATCTGATTACCGACCCGCGGGTCGGATTGGTGTTTGTCGATTTCGAAACCGGCAGTCTTTTGCATGTCACCGGTCGGGCCAATATCGATTGGCATCCAACCGATGCCAACGATGATGACGCCTGGCGCATGATCGACGTGACCGTCGAGGCCGTGATCGAACGCCCGAATGCGCTCGCGCTGCGTTGGTCCAGGAAGGATCAGACCCGCCGGTTCAAACTTACGCGCCGCGTGCCCGAGGCGCAAGGCATCACTTCGTTCCATCTCAGCCCGACGGATGGAAAGGAGGTCTGGCCGTTTGCCGCCGGGCAGCATCTTCCCATCTCTGTCACTCTCCCGGGGCGGGCCGATGCGATATCGCGCAGCTATTCGCTGTCCGGTGACCCAGGTGCGACCGACAGCTATCGCCTGACCATAAAACGTGAACCCAGGGGTGTGGTATCCCGCTTCCTGCATGACGCTGTGCAAGAAGGGGCCGAGATCATCGCCTCAGAGCCTGCCGGTGATTTCACCTTGCCGCAAAGCGATCAGCCCGTGGTGCTGGTCAGTGCCGGAGTCGGTGTGACGCCTATGATAGCCATGCTGTACAGCGCTTTGGCGGAAGGGCGCGATCATCCACTGTGGTTTGTGCATGGGGCCAGAAACGGTTCTGAACATGCTCTGCGTGATGAAGTCTCGCAACTCGTTGCGCAAATTCCAGACGCGCAGGCCAGGATTTTCTACAGCCAACCTGCCGCGACCGATGTGCCGGGGGTAGATTATCAGAGCCGCGGGCGCATTACGCCGCAAGCGCTGATCGATCTGAATGCCGGACCGGATGCGCTTTATCTGCTTTGCGGACCGGGGCCTTTCCTATCAGATATCAAAACCGGGTTGGAGGCGCTGGGTGTTCCAGCGCAGAATATCTCATACGAGGTGTTCGGGCCGCAGCGGCAATGAAACCCTCTTCGATCAGGTCGGATCATCGTCCGGCCTGGGGTCTTTATACCGACCGAGGTCCAGAATTCCGGCCTGAACGGCATCCTGACGGATCAACGCATCCTGCACCTGATCGCTGACGGCCCAGAAATCAGGGCTGGTACGCCGTATCCCGAAGGCCGAGACCAGTTGCATCCAATCCGTACCGGTTTTCACCGCTTTCAGAGCGTGCACAAAACTGTCCAGTTGATCCCGCTCGACGGTGAAAAAGAAGTTCGGATAACTGCCGAACAGTCCGGGAATGATGGTCAAGATATCTGATTGCGGCTCGCGCCGTGCGGCCTCATCGAACAGAAAGGCCACATTGTCATGGGCCTTGTCGTGGATCAGCGTGAACATCTGCGGTTCGTTGGATTTATCGCTCACCACGAGGATCGACAGATCAGGCAGGAATTGCACCCAATCCCCCGTCTGGTTTGCGAGCGCACGCAAATGCTGCCCCGGGTCTGGGGCGTTTGCAGCCGGGGCACAGCCCGCCCCATCGCACCTGTTTATCGGGTCCGTCAGTGGCCAAAGCCCGGCACCACGCCGGAGCAGGTTCAGCAGGAACTCTTGCTTCGGGGTATCGGTTTCATATGCAATCGCAGTGGGAAAACTGTCGTCAACGCCGCGGCGATGCCAATAGGTGTGGATCTCGCTGAGTATCCCTTTGTACCAGCTTTTGTGCATGTCTGACCGCACGTCCTGCGGCATAAAAAACAGAAACGTATCCTCGCCCTCCATGCGCAACTCGTCCATATAAAGCCGCGTCAAAAGTTGATGCTCGACCCGTCCAAAAACATCGTATCCGGCCACGAGGTCATAGTAGATACGCTCAAAAATCGGATAATCGAGCACCCAGGCGGTTTCGGGAATGGTGCCATGAAACCCGGTCATGGCAGAGGCGTTGTCGAAATGGCGAAACACGGTGATCAGCGCATTTGGGTTTGAGCCATCGCCATCCCAGATGGCATCATATCCGAACCCGGTTTTATGCACCGGACTTTGCCCATAGCGGGCGTCGCGAAACTTGAGGTACTGCACCTGATTGTTGTGCGAAAAACCCTGCAGCTGATCCAGCACCCCGCCGCCGCTGTTCGAGACGGGCAGCTCAAGAAATTCAGACCCATCCTGCAGATAGCTGGGATCAATGACGGACAGATCTGCGTCCGGGTCCAGAAAGCTGACCCAGAACCGATCTTCGATGACATCTACAGCCGTTTCACCATGACAAACCGGTCCGCGAATAAAACTGCGGACAAAGAACAGCGCATCGTCGAGCAGAAACTGATAGCGACTGCGTGGCGGGATCGCGGCAAATGTCGTGAACGGGTTTCCACCCTCGCTTTCGCCGTATCCGGGCAGTTCTGCGAGGGTCCAGTCGGCGTTCAGGAACAAGTTCTGGTACCGCTCCATCCGTTCCGCGCTGAGCGGATAGACAAGGTGTTCCTTATGTACGATCGTCTCAGTGACCGGTTGCAGGCGATAATAGAACGACCCACTGCCCGGATCGTCAAAGGGGCGACGCGTGGCGATAACATCGATGGCTTTGCCCCCCGGTGTGCGCGAGCGTACGAGTTGAAAAAACCGGCCGGGGACATCGCCCTCAAAATGCAGCCGGGCCAGAAAGAGATGTTCATAGACATATCGGCTGATCAATTGGCCGCGCGGGTCGGTATCGTTCAGGAAAGCTTCCCATTCAACGATCTGGCGCTTGATCTCGTCAGGCAATTCCTCGGTTTTGGACGTCGTCGGTGCGCCTGCACGCGCCCATGCGGTCAGCAAGGTGTAGTCATCATCGCTCAAAGGCGCAGTCGCATAGGGCATTCCGGCCGAGGGATGGGACGCGCTGAAATCGTCGAACTCTTCTGATGTGGGACATACCAGGGGCCTGTCAAGCGCCAGGCCAAGCGTATCGGGGATTGGTTTATCTGGTGCCAAACCGTTCTGACGGCTCAGATCAAGGTAGCGTTCAAGCAATTGGGGCGTGACGGAATGAAACCCAAGTTTGTGCCATTCGGGTACGGATTGCGCATCCACTCCCAACCTTGTCGGCTGTGCATCCGAAAGCCGTTGAGTGTGATAGACCGCCTCTTTGCTGCCACCGCGCAAAAGGCCCTCGTGCGAGGTCAGTTTCAGCTGGCAAGGGGCGTCATAGCAGCTATGGCAAACCACGCAACGTCGATCCAGCACGCCACGCACAGCGGTCCAGTCTTCGGTTGACTGCGTCTGGGCCTGCGCTTGCAATCCCGCGTCGCAGAAAAAAACAAGCAAACCGGCAAAACCTGTCGCGATTATCCGTCTCAACAACGTTTGTGCTTGCAACATTGACGCCTCACCTGGCCACCGGCAATTCCCTGCTTCGGTAGATTGGCGCGGAGCGCGCGCCCATGTCGAGTCCCTTGAAAGAACCAATCGAGCAGCTTCGGGTTAACAAAACGTTTTATAAACCTGTCCTGAATCCACAAAGCGCGAAAGCTTGCACATTTGGCGCATTTGAATGCACTTGGTTATATTGCCGCTGACGATAACGGGTATTGCTTTTTGCCTAACTTCTCCAGTTCGCCATCCGTTCTGACAAAACGGGCCGTAACTCTTGGCTGCGCAGCTTTGGGCACCGGAGTGTTCTGGCTTCTGAAACTGCCGTTGCCGTTCCTGTTCGGCCCGATGACTGCCTGTCTGATTGCTGCATTGGCGCATGCCCCCATGGCGGGGTTCGGGCAGGTTTCGATTGCGGCCCGAACGATATTGGGCGTTGCGGTGGGTGCGTCGATCACGCCCGACCTTTTTGCGGAACTTCCCAAGATGGCGGCCTCGATCCTTCTGATGCCGCTCTTCATCATTCTGATCGCGCTGATCGGAGTGCCGTTTTTCCGCAAGATGTGGGGCTTTGACGGTATGACCGCCTTTTATGCCGCGATGCCTGGCGGTTTGCAGGACATGATCATTTTCGGCACAGAAGCGGGCGCTGACCCACGAGCGTTGTCCCTGATCCACGCCACCCGCGTTCTGATCATCGTCACGCTGGCACCATTGTTCCTTGCGGTTTTCTACGACGCTCAATTGTCCAACCCGATCGGCGAACCCGCGCGCGATCTACCGGTTCACGAACTGGTTTTGATGGTTCTGGCTGCGCTGATCGGCTGGAAAGGGGGTGAGCGAATTGGGCTCATCGGAGCCTCGATTCTGGGCCCCCTGATCCTGACGGCCGCGTTATCACTTGGCGATCTGATCCACACTCGCCCCCCAAGCGAAGCGATATTGGCCGCCCAGTTCTTTATCGGATGCAGTATCGGAGTGAACTTTCTCGGCGTCACCTGGCTCGAGCTGTGCCGGGTTGTGGCAGCGGGGTTTGCCTATGTGGTTCTGTTGGCGGTGCTGGCCGCCGTGTTCACAGCAATCGTCACCAACTTGGGTCTGGGGAAACCGGTTGAGGCCTTTCTGGCCTTCGCGCCTGGAGGTCAGGCTGAAATGACGGTTCTGGCAATCGTTTCGGGCGCTGATCTGGGTTTTGTGATCACGCATCACCTGATCCGGATCGTATTGGTCATCATCGGCGCGCCTATCGCGGCAAATCTCATCATGCGTTACTTCAAGCCCAGAAAGTAGCTTGCGCTTAAAACCTGACAATCGGCGGCCATTTTTCTGCCGGTGCCGTCCGGTTAAACGCCCAAACCCCCCATGCGCGCGCGCCAGATGGTTGCTTGTCCGATCCATTCGAGGCTAAGGGGAACAAAGGTCTCGATGTGGAAGCCCATCGGGCACATTCATAGTCAAGACAGGTCCGCTACGTGAAAACCAGCCAGAAAAGCAAAAGCCACAAAGCTGCGCCGTCTTTGCAGGAAAGAAACCGCCGTAAACGGATACGCAATCGTATCCTGATATTGCTGTCTCCGGTAATCCTTCTGCTGTCGCCCGTGCTGGTGCCAATCTACTTTATTGTGCGTAATTACAAAAACGCGTCACCGCAAAAGTCGGTTGGACGGATGGGCGCTCTTGCCGGCAATCTGGCGTCGGTCAAGCCCGCCCCGCAAGACCCCGATGAAGAAGCGCGCGTTGACGACATTCCCGACACTTTCGCGCTGTGCCGCGTGATCGGGAACGACCTGGTGCCGCGCCACAAAGCGGGGCAGTCACTGCAGAATGTCCGCTTCATACTCGAAAACGAACCTGACTTGCAGGACTGTACCAAACTCTGGATTCTGAACCGGATCGTTGACCCCGAGAACGAAGCCGCGCTGATCGCCCTGCTTGAGAAACACGGTCAGAAATACAAGCGCATTCCGTTTGATCCCGCCAAATTGCAGGCGATTGGCTATGATTTCGCGCCTTTCGATTCACCGATTTTGTTTGCCGACGGGACAATGGATGGGCTGGATGATGAGACCCGGGGCAAGCTGGTCACACAGGCTTATCGGGCACGCAACAATTATGTGATGAACAACAACGGTGCACGCAATCAGGCGCTGGAGTACTGTCTGGAGCACGCCAAATGGGCTCTGCCCTTCGACGGGAACTGCTATTTTACCAAAAGCGCCTGGGACGCGCTGCATGACGATATCGTTTCTCAGCGCGACAAGCGGTATTTTTGCGTGCCCATGGCGCGGATGCAGAACAATGACGATCTGCTTGCGGACGCAAGCAAACCTGACGCCAACGAAGAGCCGCAGATGGCCTTTCGATGCGACACACTCCTTAAGTTCGACGAAGCGCACCCATACGGGCGGCGGCCCAAGGTCGAATTGTTCGTGCATCTGGGCATTCCTGGCCCATGGCAGGACTGGCCGGTCGAAAATTTCGATATTCCCCCGCGCAAGGTCCACGCCGAGGGCCATCGCGTGGGTCATGCCGGGTGGGTGGCCCGGCTGTTTTCAGGGCAGGCAAAGCTGGAGCAATCAGGCGGTAAGACCCTTAAGAACCGCGGTCTGGCCCGGAACGAAGCGATCTGCGCCACCTTGGACATGCTCGAAGCGCGCCGTATGGCCGATACCGTTGCTGAGGGCGCGCCAGTGTTTTTTGATACAGCCCGGATTGATGCGCTGGCGGGGGCAGCGGAAGATGCCGATCTGATTGCGGTGACGTTGGCAGCCAGTGACGCCCTGACCCGGGGTCCGTTTTCAGTAGTCGACAAGCCCGAGCCCGGACCCAGCGGGGACAAGCACGACTATTTTCACCCGTCGCCCTATTGGTGGCCCGACCCGAAGAAGAAGGACGGTCGGCCCTATGTGTTCCGCGATGGAGAGAGAGTCCCCGGCACGCAGCTATATGAGCCAGAAAGCGACCGCTTTGACCGGACCAGATTGCAAAGACTGTTTGATGATACGACCGCCCTTGCGCTGGCGGCGAGACTTACTGGCGAGACCCGCTATGAGGACCACGCCGCACGTCTGGTCAAAACCTGGTTTGTCGATCCCGAAACCAGAATGAACCCCAATCTGGATTATGCGCAGGTGCGGTTGGGGCATAAGGGCGACAAAGGTCTGGCGCATGGTCTGATCGAGACCAAGGATTTCTATTTCTTCCTCGATGCAGTTCGGTTGCTGGACAATGCCGAACTCAGCCAGGGCCTGCGCGATTGGTGCGCTGATTTCCTCGGGTGGCTGACGTCCAGCGATCAGGGAAAGGGCGAAGCCCGGGCCAAGAATAACCACGGGACGTGCTTTGACCTGCAAGCGGCTGCTCTGGCGGCATTTTTGGAGGATTCAACGGCATTGCAGCGGATCAACCTGCGGGCGCAGGCGCGGATTTTGGGCAGCATAACCGAAGATGGCGAACAACCGCATGAGATGACCCGCACGCTGACCCAGCATTATTGCGCGTTCAACCTGCAAAGTTGGATCAACCTTTTCAACTTGCTTGAAGGAACCGGTTTGCAACCGTGGAGCAGCGATGCAGCCGACAGATTGATCGTGGCCATGCGCAGGTTACTGACGGATTCGGTCGAAGGCTGGACGCATGAGCAGATCGAGCCGTTCGAATTCGCGCGCTTGGTCCCTATCGACGTTACTCTGCGCCAGCAGACCGGTCAGGGGATTTTGCACTCGGCGGAGGCTCCGGCCTGCTTCCATCCCCATGACGGCATTCCGCCTTTCTGGCGGCTGGCTCGGGGCTATGACAGTCTTGGCTAATTAAACACGGTCAATAAAGCCTCAGGATTCCTGCGGGCCTTGCTCGAATTCGCAAAATTCTTCTGCGATTGCCGTTGCAGCCGCATCCAGCAAGCGCGCGCCGTCTTCAGGTGTTGCCAGCGCGGAATGCGATCCGACACGCCCGTCCGGAAAATCCGCTCGGTGCTCATCCGGCGGGCCATGCCGGTCGCCTGCGTGGACGCGCATATAGTCAGGGCTTAGCTTCTGGGGTGGCTCAGCAGCCTGATTGGAGGGAAGTATACCCAAAAGCGATTGCGTGATGGCGATCTCGGATGGGGTGGCGTGCATCCCTTCCCAGTCCCCATAGAGTTCCCTGCGCAGGGTGTTCACCACCTCCGGCTCCCACCAACTGCGGATTGCCATCTGACCGGGCAAAAGCGTTGCCGCAATCTGGCGTAACGGATCCAGATTTGCCCCGTGTCCGTTGACCACGAACACACCCTTGAAGCCTTGCGTCAGAAGCCCGTGGATGACTTCGGACGCGAGCCGTTGGAAAATCTCGGCAGAGACGGACACAGTTCCGGGAAACCCGGTGTTGAATGGGGCAGGGGTGTAGGCAAGAGGCGGCGCAACAATGGCGTCGCAGCGTTCAGCGGCGTCGAGTGCGATGGCTTCGGCACAGATCGTGTCGGTTCCGATCCGGCCCATCGGTCCGTGTTGCTCGGTCGATCCCACCGGGAGCATCACTGCCGCACCGCCTTTGATATGGGCGTCAACTTCGTACCACGTCAAATGATCCAGCTTCATGGCGATCTGAATGTCTGGTACGCGCCCGGCAATGGTGCCGGACGCCCGATCAGGTCAGAGACCCCATTTCTTGCGGTTTTCTTCAAAAAACCCTTGCGCCTTCTTAACTTCGATCCAGTTGTTCACGTAGTTGATCCAGACCTGATCGCCCTGCGGCAGGATCATTGCAATAGGCGATGGCGAACGTGGACCCGCGTTCTTGACGCGCTCGATTGGGAATTTCGCCTCGAGGGTCGAGCCCTCGATATTCGACGTGATGAAGACATCCGCACGTCCGGCGATCACTTCCTGAAAGCCACGGGCGGGGGCTTCGACCACTTTGATGTTGGCGTCGGGGAACCATTCGCGCACGCGCTTTTCAAAGGTTGTGCCAAGGGTGGTTGCAACGGTGACATCCGCATTGTTGATCGAGTCATAGCCATCGAACTTGTCCGCTTTGTCTTTGTTCGTATATGGGAACAGCTCGACTGCGATATAGCTGTCCGAGAACCCCGCCACCTTCATCCGCGGCGGCGAGATCGAGGCCGAGCCGGTCAGGTGGTATTTGCCCGCCACCACACCATTCACCAGCGTTTTCCAGTCGGTGGGCACATATTCGACCTCAACCCCCAGATCGGCGGCCAGCTCGTTCATGATGTCGATATCATAGCCCTTATAGCTGTTGGTCGCCGGATCACGTAGGGACATCGGGTTCCAGTCTCCGGTGGTGCCGACCTTCAGAACTCCGGAATCCAGAACCTCATTCAGGGCCGATTGCGCCTGTGCGGCACCGGACAAAACCAGTCCGAGCGCGGCAGCTGCCGCTGCTTTTAGAAAAGTGTTCATCAATTTCTCCTGTTGGTGGCGTTTCGGCCTTGAAGCCGTATTCTTTGTTGATTTAAGCGCAAAGGGAAAGATAACCTCAAGAAAATATTCAGCTAAGAATGAAATAGGGGCAGGCCAGCCAATGCCAGACGCCGCCATCGAACTTGTGGACGTGAACAAATGGTTCGGTACGTTTCACGTTCTCAAGGACATCAACCTGACGGTCGGAAGCGGCGAAAAGGTGGTGATTTGCGGGCCGTCCGGGTCTGGTAAATCCACTGTTGTCCGGTGCATCAACCAGTTGGAAAAACACCAGAAAGGCACGATCCGCGTGGACGGGGTCGAGCTGACGAATGATCCCAAGACCATTGCTGCGATCAGTTCTGAGGTCGGGATGGTGTTTCAGCAGTTCAACCTGTTTCCGCACCTGACCGTTCTGGAAAACCTGACGCTGGGCCCGATCAAGGCACGGGGTCTGAGCCGCAAAGAAGCCGAGGAAAAAGCCCGCCATTATCTCAACCGGGTCCACATCCCCGATCAGGCAGACAAGCGCCCGATCCAGCTGTCGGGTGGCCAGCAACAGCGCGTCGCGATTGCCCGGTCGTTGTGCATGGAGCCCCGGGTGCTGCTGTTTGACGAGCCAACTTCGGCGCTTGATCCCGAGATGATTTCGGAAGTGCTGGATGTGATGGTCGAGTTGGCGCAGGAAGGCATGACAATGGTCGTCGTCACCCATGAAATGGGCTTTGCCCGCAAGGTGGCCGACAAGATGATCTTCATGGATGCGGGTGAGATTGTCGAAGAAGGACATCCCGAGCATTTCTTCACCAAGCCTCAGTCCGAGCGGTGCCGCAAATTCCTCAGCCAAATCCTGCAGCACTGAGAGAGGCCGATGAAAAAACTTCTTCTGATATCGCCGCTTGTGTTGCTGGCAGGTTGCTCGTCTTCGCAGACCTGGGGCTGGTATGTCATCAACCCGACGACCGACTCGGGCTGGACGAATGTGAAATTCCTGATTTCGGGCATGGGGTCGACCATTTTGATCTCGTTGATCGCGGCGGTGCTGTCGATCGTGGTCGGTCTGTTGGTGGCGCTGCCGGGTCTGTCGGAAAAGCGCGGCTGGCGGCTGGTCAACCGGGTCTATGTGGAGTTCATCCGCGCCATCCCTCTGCTGCCGATGCTGTTCTGGGTGTTCTACGGGTTGCCTATCGTGTTCCAGTCGATGGGCCTGAATATTCCCATCGACCCGTTCTGGGGCGCAATTATCACGCTAGCGATCTCGGACAGCGCCTTTACCGCAGAAATCTATCGCGCCGGCATCCAGTCGATTGCGCGCGGCCAGCGCGAGGCGGCGCAGACGATCGGGCTGAACTATGCGCAGACCATGCGCTATGTGATCCTGCCGCAAGCGATCCGACGTATCCTGCCACCTCTGGCAAATCAGTTCATCTACATCGTCAAGATGAGCGCGTTTGCCAGCGTCATCGGCATGCAGGAACTGACCCGCCGTGCCAATGAACTGGTAGTGACCGAATACCGCCCGCTGGAGATCTATACCCTGCTGATTTTCGAATACCTGGTCCTGGTTCTAATCATCAGTGCGGGCGTGCGCTGGCTGGAGCGCCGCATGGGCGCGGATGAGCGCGGATAAGGAGCATACGCATGGATTGGAAAGATTTCATGGCCGAGACCGAGGCCAATATCGGAACCTTCTCGAAAGAGGTGCCGGAAACCGTGCGCGGGTTCGGGATCATGGGCAAGGCTGCTAAAACCGACGGGGTGCTGAGCGAGAAGACCAAGGAATTCATGGCCCTCGGTATCGCCATTGCCACCCGCTGCGACAGTTGCATCGGATTTCATGTCAAATCGCTGGTCCGACTGGGTGCCACGCGCGAAGAGATGTGCGAAGCCCTGGCGATGGCGACCTATATGGGTGGTGGTCCATCTTATGCCTACAGTGCCAAGGCGCTGAAGGCCTATGATGTGTTTTCGGAGTAAGCTAAATGCGCCCTGATCTGGCCGGAGCAAACGGGTTCATTCGAAACAGCTGGTACGTTGCGGGCCGGTCCGAGGATTTTGGCCGCGAACTCAATGCTGTACGGATGTTGGACGAAGAGATCGTGATTTATCGTGATACGGCAGGCAAGGCCATCGCGCTTGAGGATGCCTGCCCGCACCGCAAGCTGCCCCTGTCTCGTGGCACCATTGAAGGCGATCACGTTGTCTGCGGATATCACGGGCTGACCTTCGGCTGCGGCGGCGAATGCGTCAGCGCGCCGACCCAGTTGGACAACCCGCCACGTCGCGCTGCCGTGCACGCCTATCCGGCTGAGGATCGCTGGGGTTTCCTGTGGCTGTGGATGGGAGAACCGGAACAGGCCAGCACGGATGACATCATCGACATACCCAATTTCGACAACCCTGACTGGGGCAAAACCCAGAAGGGCGCGATGGAGATGGCGTGCCATTACCTCTATATCATCGACAACCTGCTGGACCCCAGCCATGTGGCCTGGGTGCATTTGACCTCATTCGCCGGGGCAGGGACGGATAATCGTCCGCTTGACGTAGACGAGACCGAGGGTGGCGTCATTGTGTCCCGCTGGATCGCGGACGAGCCCGCGCCGCCTTATTACGCGCCGATCCTGCCGTTTGGCCCAAGCTGCGACCGCAAGCAGCACTACGAATGCCGCTTGCCATCGACGGCAATCAACATGTCGGTTTATACGCCGACAGGTGAGGGAGGCGCAGACCGCCCGATGTCACCCAATGCCTTCGTGAACATCTCATACAATTTCATCACGCCGGTTGATCAGGAGACCTCGCGCTATTTCTGGTTCCAGCACCGCAACATGCACGCAGGTGATGCGGCCATGTCCCAGCGTATGTTCGAAGGTGCGGTGATGGCGTTCAATGAAGACAAAGAGGTGCTGGAATACGTCCAGACCGGAATGGCGCGCCGCAAGAGCGGTTATATCAATCTTGGGCTGGACGCAGGCGCGATGCGATTTCGATCGCGTGTCGCACGGGTGATCGCGGAAGAGGCGGGTTGATCAGGACGCGCTGAGCCTGCCATTGGCGCCCTGACCCACAGCTTGTTCCGGGGCGTCGAACACTGCTTTGACGCAGGGATATTGTTCAAGAATCTGGGCCCCTCCAGGTATTCGATCAGAGTGCAGCACGCCAGCATCCCACACTGCGACACCGTCCACGAGGACCGTCGGGTCCAGAACGTTCAGCGAAATCTCCCCCGGCGCATAGTGTCCGCAGGTGTGAAAATGCAGCAAGCGTGGATTTCCGAAGGCCGAACCGCTCCACTTCTCGAAATTCTGAAATGCGGGGGCAGTATAGGCACAGCCGGGATGAATACCCGCATGCCACGAATGCATGGTCAGCGGATCAAGGCCGAACATCTTGCCGATCTTTGCATAATGCATCTCGGCGCAATGCACATCCATCGGATGACCCGTAAAACCCAGCAGCTTGCTGTTTTCGAACTGAACGGCCAGCGATTCACGCAATTCGCAGCCGTAAGGCTCGTAGAATTTTGAACCGGTCCCGACCAGAAAGCCATCCTGCATTAAAGTGCCCGAAAACCCCTGCGCGGGAACGGGGGCGAAGACGGACATAGGGAACCGTGCAACACTGACATCCGTGGCACCCTTTTTGGGAAAGGCTGCGCCGGGACCGCTAAAATCCGTGCCCAAAGGACATGTGACTCGAATATGCTCCGCACCCGCCAGCAAGGTATTTACCGCGTTTTTCAGGGCGACAAAGCCGAAGTAATTCGCCCGTCCAAAACCTGACGCAAGCGCATCCTTGTCCAGCGCATAAGACATGATCGGATGCACGTCGGCCAGATCGGCATCGAACCGGATCTGGTCGCCGGTCCGCGACAGGAACAGGGTGCGGTCGGCGGCCTTCATTGCCGCGATGACATCACCGGACAGCTTTGGACCCATCGGATCAAAAGGGATGGTCTGCATCGTCGCCTGAATGCCCAGCGTCTGCGCGCATTCCAGAATGCCTTGTGCAATGTCGGTATCGTAATAGTCGCTACCAGGTGCTTCGCAGAGAACAAGCAACTGATCGCCCGCCGACAGCCCTCCGCATCGGACCAGCAGGTTTTCCGCACCGGCATGTAGGTCCGATTTGTGCATTCCGATGATTCCTCATGTGCCAGTTTCAAAGGAGATATATACCCGCCTCACGTTTCTGTTACCGCCAGAAAACGACGCCTTTCAGAAAATTTCTGCTGACACGTCTTTCCGCATTGTTCATATGCTGGATTAGCAGCCGACAGGAGGAACAGGAATGAGCGCCTGGATCGAGATGATCTCTGACGAGCAGGCGGATGGCCGTCTGAAGGAATTGCTGGATAATGCCAGAACACCACATGGCACGGTCGATACGGTGATGCGGGTCCATTCGCTGCGGCCAGAAACGATGAACGGGCATGTGGTTCTGTATCGTTCGATCCTGCATTCAGACGACAACAAGCTGCCATTCTGGTTTCTGGAGGTGGTGGCCAGCTATACCTCCATCCTTAACGACTGCACCTATTCACTGACGCATCATTTCATGAATGTCCGCAATCTGCTTAAGGATCAGCCTCGCAGCGACAGGATATTCATGGCACTCAAGGCACACCGGCCCGAGGATGAGTTTCAGGGCAAGGAACTGGCCCTGTTGCGTTATGCCGCGAAACTGACCACGGATGTCGGTAAGATGGTCAAATCCGATTTCGAGGCGCTGAAACTTGCCGGTTGTGACGATGGCGAGATACTCGAGGTCAATCAAGTCTGCGCATATTTCAACTATTCCAACCGCCTGCTGAACGGATTGGGTGCCACGACTGAAAATGATGTGATCGGGTACTACAAAGGCGACGACTGAGTGATCGACAGTGATCTGAATCGGTGACGCAAAAGGCGCGGCATTCGCAACAGCGGCAGTACAATAATGTGGCCCAATGAGGCTGCGAACCAGCAATTTTGGGCTTTGGCAAGTCCATGATAGGCTGGGGATGTTGCTGTTTGGCTTTTGCGGTTGTTTTTATGGTTTTTTCTGTCACCCGACTGATCGAAGATATTTCCAACAATATGATCGGTGCGGGCAGCTTCGAACAACGATGGCAGGTGATCGACAAGACACTCAAAGGTCTGGGGGCTTCGGCGTCCAACGCGACAGCGATCGACGCGCGAACCGGCGCTTCGCATTGGTTCAAAAGCAGTCTCGAACAAGCGGTTCTTGAAGCATACGTTTCGGAACAGCACTACAAAAATGACGTTCTGGTGCAGCATGCAGCCTTTGATGGCAGCCCGATTGTGTGGCAGCCGCACGAAGGATGGTCATCTGCGACCAAAGCGCAGGCACGTTTTGTTGATTTCGTGTCCGATAACGGGCACCAAGCTATTGTTTCTCAAACCAGAATTGGTCGGAACATAAACGATGTCCGGTGCCTGAGCTTCTGCTCAAAATTGCCGGTGAAAGAGGTTCTGGAGGCCGAAAACCTGGAGAGAATACAGCTGGCGATGAATCTGCTGCTGCCCTGGGTGAGTTGGCCCGAAAACCAGACCGGGCCGGGATTTGCAAAACTGAACGGCAAGCCATTGTCCATGCGCGAGGCAGAAGCACTGGCGTTTTTGGCGAGCGGGTTTCAGTATAGCCGCATTGCCGAGGCTATGGGCGTCTCGGAAGCCATGATAGCCAAGCATTTGCGATCTGCCCGGCGCAAACTGAATGCCCGCACCCGCGAACAGGCGGTAGCGATCGCTATTCGCGACAACCTGATCAGTTTGTAAATGTTGGGATTGCGGCCTTTTTTCCGGGGACCGGATTCAACCGCGGCTTCTGAATACAGTCTGAGAAAAAAATTCTTGTTCAAAACGAGACTGATTACAGAGGATTAAACAACGGTTTCAAGTTGCGCTGCGTTTATCGGTTTTGGCACGAACCCATCAGATGAGTTTCACGAATGCCCGGATCATCTTCACCATTCTGACGAATGGTCGGGCGATGCCCTTGATCTGTGCCACACTGATACGTTTTCTATACCAGAATGGCGGCGCAGCAGGGATGCAAAGATCAGGTGATGACTGAGATCAGAAACGAAGGCATGCGGATCGGCGGAGAAATCATCTTCACCGACGAAACAGTGCCGGTGCACTATCCGTATACCGACGAAGTGGTTGGCCACGTGCCCGCGGGAAAGGCTGAACATGCCAGCCGCGCCTTTGAGATTGCGGCAGCATATAAGCCCAAGCTGACCCGCTATGAGCGCAACCGGATCCTGCAGCGCGCCGGAGAGCTGATTGGCGAGCGCCGCGATTACCTCACCAAATGGCTGGTGCTCGAGCTGGGGATTTGCCACCAGCATGCGCTCTATGAAACCAAGCGCGCGCAGGATGTTTTTCAGTTCGCCGCCGCCGAGGCGCTGAGGGATGATGGCGAGATCTTTTCCTGCGACCTGACCCATAACGGCAAAGATCGCAAGATTTTCACTAAGCGCGAACCGGTCACTGCGATCAGCGCAAATACCCCGTTCAACCACCCGCTGAATATGGTCAGCCACAAGGTGGCACCGTCGATTGCCACCAATAACTGCATGGTCTGCAAACCGACCGAATTGACGCCGCTGACCTGCCTGACGCTGGCAGATATCCTCTATGAGGCGGGTCTGCCGCCCGAGATGTTCCAGGTGGTCACCGGCTGGCCTGGTGACATCGGGGATGAGATGATCACCAATGAACATATCGACATCATCACCTTCACTGGGAGTGTGCCAGTGGGCAAGATGATCGCGGCCAAAGGGGGCTACAAACGGCAGGCGCTGGAGCTTGGTGGCAATGATCCGTTGATCGTTCTGAATGATCTGTCCAGGGCCGATCTGGACCGGGCTGCGACCATTGCGGTGGCCGGTGCCACCGGCAATTCCGGCCAGCGCTGCACCGCGATCAAGCGTGTATTGGTGCAGGAAAGCGTAGCTGACGCCTTCGTGCCGCTGGTGCTGGAAAAGGCCAAGAGGATCAGGTACGGCGATCCGCAAAACCCCAAGACTGAGCTGGGCTGCGTTATTCACGACAAAGCCGCTGAGATGTTCGAGAGCCGCGTTTTCATGGCCGAGAAAGAGGGGGCAGAGATCCTTTATCACCCCGGCCGTCAGGGCGCGTTACTGCCGCCTATCGTGATCGATCATGTGCCCTATGGCTGTGAATTGGTAAAAGAGGAAACCTTTGGCCCGATCATCCCTATCCTGCGTGTACCCGACGATGATGAAGCAGTGATCGCGATCTCGAATTCAACAGAATTCGGGTTGTCGTCAGGTGTCTGCACCAATGACCTCAACCGCGCCATCGCCTGTATCAACGGGCTGGATGTGGGCACCTGCAACATCTGGGAACAACCCGGATACCGTATCGAAATGTCCCCCTTCGGAGGCATCAAAGCCTCGGGTAACGGCGTCAAGGAAGGTGTCATCGAGGCGATGAAGTTCTTTACCAGTGTCAAGACATACTCCCTCCCGTGGCCGGGGTGAGACTCCGACCGAACATATTCAGATTGTGCATTGTATTATCGGAAGATTCTGGCAGTATCGCAGCCGCATTCTGATCTTCTGGCAAATTCCTGGCTTGGCGATGAATCATTCGTGGATCGATAAATTCAAAGGTCTCAGCGGCTTGCCGGCTGAAGTTCGCGCAGATTTGATCCGCGGCAGCCAGATAGTGTCTGTCCCGTCGGGGACCCAGATTTTCGCGCCCGGCCAGACGGCTGACAATCTCTTGCTGCTGCTGGAAGGCACTGTCAGGGTTCAGCAAAAATCCGAAACCGGGCGCGAAGTGTTTCTGTACCGGGTTCACGCGGGCGAAAGCTGTGTGCTGACAACAGCGTGCATGCTCGCATTCGAGGACTATTCGGCAGACGGGATTGCCGAAACCGATGTGTCCGCCGTTGCGATACCGAGAAAAACCTTCGACGATCTGGTTGCACGATCTCCGGTATTTCGTGAGTTCGTGTTTACCGCCTATTCCCGCCGGATCACCGACCTGTTCACGTTGATCGATGACATCGTCTTTAAACGTATGGACGTCCGGCTTGCCTCTCGCCTGCTGGAACTGGCCCGGGAGGGGAGCGTCGTCCGCGCAACCCACGCTGTATTGGGCACTGAACTGGGAACAGCCCGCGAAGTGATTTCGCGCACATTGTCAGAATTCCAGCGCCGGGGCTGGGTGGAACAATCCCGAGGCGAGGTGCATCTGATCGATCGGGATGGTTTGCAACGGCTGGTGAAATCGGCAGGACCCGGGGTCTGAGTCCCGTTACATTCCAACTATTGAAGACTTTGGTGATCAAGTCACCAAAGCTCTGACTGTACATGTGCAAATGTCTTTCCATCGATTCTCGAAGGAGTGAGACATGCCTAAGAACATGGGGAAATTTGATCGCGTTATGCGCATCGTGATGGCCGTGGCTCTGGCATACGCGGCTTTGGGCACCAGTGCGTTTGGTGCTGGCATACTGGTCTGGCTGTCACTGATGATCGCCGCTGTTTTCACGCTCACGGCGCTTGCAGGCAATTGTCCGATCTACAGCATTATCGGCCTGAAAACCTGCCGGGACTGCTGATGGCTGAGACCGTATTCACACCTTGGACATCGCTGGCAGGCGGTGTCCTGATCGGGGTTGCATCGGTTCTGCTGATGTTGCTGATGGGGCGTGTGATGGGCGCGACCGGCATTCTGGACGGGATACTCCATCCGGCGTCGAAAAACGACCTTGCGTGGCGCCTGACATTGCTGGCTGGTATGGCGACCGGACCGTTGGTGATCTGGTTGACCACTGGACAGATGCCAGCAGTGCAGGTGCCCGAGTCCACCTCCGCCTTTGTTTTGGGTGGCGTGATCGTTGGGATGGGCGTGACCTTCGGAGCGGGCTGCACCTCGGGCCACGGAGTGTGCGGTATGGCACGGCTGAGCGTGCGTTCCATCGCTGCGACGCTGACATTCATGCTGTTCACCTTTGTCACAGTTTTCATCATTCGCCACATCATCGGAGGATAAAGCATGAGGCTAATCGCTACCTATCTGACAGGGCTGATCTTCGGCGTCGGTATATCGCTTTCGGGCATGTCGAACCCGGCCAAGGTGTTAAATTTCTTCGATGTATTCGGTATTTGGGACCCGTCCCTGATCTTTGTGATGGGCGGAGCATTGGTGACCACTTTCATCGGCTACAAGCTGGTATTTGGCCGGTCCGCGCCGGTGTTCGAACCTGCCTTCCACCTGCCGTCTGCCAAGCGGGTTGACGCAAAACTCATCGGCGGCTCTGCGCTTTTCGGTGTCGGCTGGGGCATCGCAGGCTTCTGCCCGGGTGGCGCTTTGCCTGCGCTTGGCACCGGCCGATGGGAGGTTTTTGCCTTCGTCGGCGCCCTGATCGCGGGCATCGCGTTTGCCAGATTCATCCAATCCGCGCTGACGCCTGACCTGCAGACCAACATCTGAATATCATCCTGAGGAGAGACGATATGACCCCCTATCCCGTGAACATCACCGTCAAACCCGAGGTTTTTGCGTTCTTTGACGCGGCAACCAACACAATCAGTTATATCGTGAAGGACCCGAGCTCGAATGCCTGTGCGATCGTCGACAGCGTCATGGACATCGACTATGCGGCTGGGCGCATCACCTTTGATCACGCAGACGAACTGATCCGAGTTGTTACCGACAAAGGTATGCAACTGGAGTGGATCATCGAGACCCATGTGCATGCCGATCACCTGTCCGCCGCGCCCTATATTCAGCAGAAGCTGGGGGGCAAGATCGGGGTCGGCTCAAAGATTACGGTGGTGCAGGACACATTCGGCAAGGTCTTCAACGAAGGGACCGAGTTTCAGCGCGACGGCTCTCAGTTCGATGCACTGTTTGAGGATGGCGACACTTACATGATCGGCAATATGCAGGCGTTTGCCATGTACACGCCCGGTCATACGCCCGCCTGTATGGTGCATGTGATGGGCGACGCTGCATTTGTCGGCGATACGCTGTTCATGCCTGATGGCGGGTCGGCCCGTGCCGATTTCCCGGGTGGCGATGCAGGCGTACTCTATGACTCGATCCAAAGGGTTCTGACCCTGCCGGACGAGACCCGGTTGTTCATGTGCCACGACTATGGTCCGAACGGACGCGATATTGCGTGGGAAACCAGTGTGGCCGAAGAAAAGGCGCACAATATCCATGTCGGCGGCGGCAAGACAAAAGATGAGTTCGTCAAGTTTCGTACCGAACGCGATGCGACGCTGGCCATGCCGAATCTCATCATCCCGTCGCTGCAGGTCAATATGCGCGCGGGCGAAGTGCCGACCGACCCGGACGGCAATCCGGTGCTCAAAGTGCCCGTCAACACGCTGTAACCGGTGAAAAGGAGCACAGAGATGGAGTTTCGCACCATATCGCCCAAGTTCACCGTCAGCCCCCAGATTACGGTTGAAGATGTCGCGACCATCGCGGCGCAAGGTTTTCGCAGCATTATCTGCAACCGACCCGATGGCGAGGGTGCAGATCAACCCTCGTTCAACGAGATTTCCGCCGCTGCCAGAGCCGCGGGAATCGAGGTGCGCTATGTTCCCGTGCAATCGGGCATGGTCAGGGATCAGGATGTTCAGGCGTTTGCCGAAGCGATGGATGATCTGCAGCGCCCCGTTCTGGCCTATTGCCGGACCGGAACGCGCTCGGCCACGCTGTGGTCATTTCACGAGGCGCAAAAGCGCCCGATCTCGGAAATCCTGATGGCAACCAAGACAGCGGGCTATGACATGAATGGTGTTGCCCGCCGCATTGCCAATGGTGGCAAAACGCCGACCGATGCCGGAGACGCCCATTTTCAGGTGGTGATAGTTGGCGCAGGTGCCGGCGGTATCTCGGTCGCGGCTGGCCTGAAATCGCGGCAACCCGATCTGGATATCGCAGTGATCGACCCGGCGGATATTCATTATTATCAGCCCGGCTGGACCATGGTTGGCGGCGGTATCTTCGATGCGCAGACGACGGCAAAGACGATGGGCAGCCTGATCCCGAAGGGCGTTCACTGGATCAAGGCCGGCGTCGCCGCGTTCGAGCCGCAGAACGATGCGATCGTGCTCGACGGTTGTCGGGTGGTGAAATACGACCGTCTTGTCGTGTGCCCGGGGCTAAAGCTGGATTGGGGCAAGGTCGAGGGGCTGGAGGATACGTTGGGCCGCAACGGTGTGACCTCGAATTATCGTTACGATCTGGCGCCTTATACCTGGCAGTTAGTGCAGAACATGAAGAAAGGCCGGGCGATCTTTACCCAACCGCCCATGCCGATCAAATGCGCCGGGGCGCCGCAAAAAGCTATGTATCTCTCAGGCGATGCCTGGTTTCGCCGGGGCGTGCTGGGGGATATCGATATCCAGTTCATGAATGCGGGCGGCGCGCTGTTCGGGGTCAAGGACTACGTGCCTGCGCTGATGCGTTATGTCGAGAAATACGACGCTACGCTGAATTACTTCCATAATCTGGTTGCAATCGATGGCCCGGCCAAACGGGCAGTGTTCGAAGTTGCCAAACCGGACAGTGCGCCCAGCACGCTTGAGGTTGCGTTCGACATGATCCATGTCTGCCCGCCGCAGACGGCACCGGATTTTGTCCGGGTCTCTCCACTGGCGGATGCTGCGGGCTGGGTCGATGTGGATCAGGCGACGCTGCGCCACAAGCAGTTTGACAATATCTGGTCACTTGGTGACGTGATGAATGCGCCGAATGCTAAGACCGCGGCTGCAGCGCGCAAACAGGCACCGGCCGTGGCAGACAACATCGTTGCCGACATCGCCGGACGCTCTGCCGTGGCGCAATATGATGGCTATGGTTCGTGCCCGTTGACGGTTGAGCGTGGCAAGATCGTACTGGCCGAATTCGGTTATGGTGGCGCATTGAAGCCCAGCTTCCCGCAATTTCTGATCGACGGCACGCAGCCCAGCCGTCTGGCATGGTTCCTCAAGGAAAGCCTGCTGCCACCGATCTATTGGAAGGCGATGTTGCGCGGCAAGGAATGGATGGCACGCCCGGAAAAACTGAATGTGGCCTCGGAATAACCCAACCCTCCGAAAGACCCAGATGATCGAACAATTCCGCCGATATGTCCCCATCCTGGACTGGGGGCGCCACTATACACGCGCGGCGCTTTCCAACGACCTGATTGCGGCGCTCATCGTCACGATCATGCTGATCCCGCAATCGCTGGCTTACGCGCTGTTGGCAGGGTTGCCGCCCGAAGCTGGCATCTACGCCTCGATCGCGCCCATCATGTTCTATGCCATCTTCGGTACCAGCCGTGCTCTGGCGGTTGGGCCGGTGGCGGTGGTCTCGCTGTTGACGGCCACGGCCATCGGACAGATTGCCGAACAGGGCACGGCGGGCTATGCCATCGCGGCCTTGACGCTGGCCTTCCTGTCCGGAGCAGTTCTGCTGCTTATGGGTATTCTGCGCCTGGGATTTATGGCCAACTTCCTGAGCCACCCGGTCATTGCCGGGTTCATTACGGCTTCGGGTCTGTTGATAGCGACCAGTCAGCTCAAACATATTCTAGGTGTCAGCGCACATGGGCATACTTTGCCTGACATGGTTATCTCGATCCTTGCGCATCTGTCCGATGTCAACTGGATCACTCTGACAACCGGCATGCTTGTCACCGGATTTCTGTTCTGGGTGCGCAAGAACCTCAAACCGTTTCTAAAGCGGCTCGGGGCGGGGGCGGTTCTGGCTGATATCCTGACCAAAGCCGGACCTGTCGCAGCTGTTATCGCCTCAACCGTTGCCGTCTGGGGTTTTGATCTGAACGGGCAGGGGGTGCAGATCGTCGGGGAAGTACCGCAAAGCCTGCCACCGCTGACTGTACCCGGCTTTTCGATGGACCTGTTGGAGGCACTGGTTGTTCCGGCAATCCTGATCTCGATCATCGGTTTTGTCGAAAGCGTCTCGGTCGCGCAGACGCTTGCCGCAAAGAAGCGCCAGAGGATTGATCCGGATCAGGAGCTGATCGGTCTGGGGGCGGCAAATCTTGGCGCCGCATTCACTGGCGGATACCCGGTCACTGGGGGTTTTTCGCGCTCGGTCGTCAATTTCGATGCCGGAGCAGAAACGCCTGCCGCCGGCGCCTTTACGGCAATCGGGCTGGCCATTGCGGCCGTTGCGCTGACACCGTTGGTCTATTACCTGCCCAAAGCCACGCTGGCAGCGACGATCATCGTGGCCGTCCTGAGCCTTGTGGACCTGTCGACCCTGCGAAAGACCTGGACCTACTCTCGTGCTGATTTCACTGCCGTTACTGCAACCATCGTGCTCACGCTTGGCCTGGGCGTTGAGGTTGGCGTTGCTTCCGGTGTGGCGATCTCGGTCTTGCTGCATCTTTACAAAACCTCGCGTCCGCATGTGGCCGAAGTGGGTCTTGTTCCCGGAACTCAGCATTTTCGAAATATCCTGCGTCACAACGTCGAAACCGATCCCTGTGTGGTGACCTTGCGCGTGGATGAGAGCCTGTATTTCGTGAACGCCCGCTTCCTTGAAGACCTGATTCAGAGCCGGGTGACCGAAGGCAGCGCAGTTCGCCATGTAATCCTGATGTTTTCAGCCGTGAACGAGGTTGACTATTCCGCGCTGGAAAGCCTTGAGGCGATCAACCATCGTTTGTCGGATATGGGTGTCGGCCTTCACCTGTCCGAGGTCAAGGGTCCGGTAATGGACCGGCTTCGGCGCACTCATTTCATTAGCGCGTTGAACGGGCAGGTGTTTCTATCGCAATTCGATGCCTGGGTCGGGCTGAGTCACCGACGGGCGTTGCACATTGCCGCCGAGCGGTCAGGGGTCTGAGGCCGCCTCAACTCATGCAGGATCCAGTTGGCTAGTTTTTCTTGAACGCGTCCCTCAAAGCATCTCCAAAGGCGCTGCTTTGAGTGTCCTGCCGCTGGTTCCGCTGTTGTGGTGCACGGGATTTGCCTGCGCTTTTCTGATGGCCACGCCCGGCTTTGTCCTCGCGCGCAGAGGCCCCGCCATCCTTGCGCATCGTCAGTCCGATGCGCTTGCGCGGTACATCGACCTCGACCACGCGTACTTTGACAACCTGACCGGTTTTGACCACCTCATGCGGGTCTTTGACGAAGCGGTCGGCCAGTTGGCTGACGTGAACCAACCCGTCCTGATGCACGCCGATATCGACAAATGCGCCAAAGGCCGCGACGTTTGTGACGGTGCCTTCAAGAACCATGCCGGGCTTCAGATCGGTGATCGCCTCGACCCCATCGGTGAATGAGGCTGTCTTGAAGCTGGGTCGAGGATCCCGACCGGGTTTTTCCAGTTCGGCAAAGATATCACGCACGGTCGGCAGGCCGAAGGTGTCATTGACGAATTGTTCGGCGCGCAGACCTTTCAAAGCTCCGTCATGACCCATGATCTGGCGGATATCGCGGCCACATGCGGCGACGACGCGGCGGGCGACGTCATAAGCCTCGGGGTGAACGGATGAGGCGTCTAGTGGCTCTGCCCCATCGCGGATACGCAGGAAGCCTGCGCATTGCTCAAAAGCCCGGGGGCCAAGGCGCGCCACCTTCAGCAGGTCTTTGCGCGAGGCAAAGGCCCCATTGATATCGCGGTGGGTCACGATCGCCTCGGCCAATCCCGGTCCGAGGCCTGAGACATGCGACAACAGCGGTGCCGAGGCGGTGTTAAGATCGACTCCCACGGCATTCACCACATCCTCGATCACTGACTCCAGCGACTGAGACAGTCGGTGCTGGTCCACATCATGCTGATATTGGCCAACGCCGATGCTTTTGGGCTCGATCTTGACCAGCTCGGCCAGAGGGTCTTGTAAGCGGCGGGCGATCGACACAGCGCCCCGCAGCGAGACATCAAGATCGGGGAACTCACGCGCTGCCAGTTCCGAGGCTGAATAGACCGAGGCCCCGGCCTCGGATACGACAACTTTGGTGGGCGCTTTGACGGTTTTGGGTAGCAGGGCGAGCGTATCGGCCACCATCCGCTCGGTCTCGCGGCTGGCGGTGCCGTTGCCGATGGCGATCAGTTCGATCTGGTGGGCGGCAATCAGGTTCAGGATGGCGGCCTGTGCGCCCCGCAGATCATTCTTGGGCTGGAACGGATAGAGCGTATCGGTCGCCACCACCTTGCCGGTCGCGTCCACGACAGCCGCCTTGACGCCGGTACGGATGCCCGGGTCCAGACCCAGCGTTGCCCGCGCACCTGCCGGGGCGGCGAACAGCAGGTCCTTGAGGTTACGTGAAAACACCTGAATAGCTTCGTCCTGCGCCCGGCTGCGCAGATCGGCCATCAGTTCGACCATCATCGACAGCGACAGCTTCACGCGCCATGTCCAGCCCGCCACCTTACGCAGCCATTTGTCTCCCGGCCCATCTCCGCTTGTATGCAGATGCGCGGCCACCATCGCCTCGGCCCGCGCGGCACCCGCTTCGGGTTCGGGCGCGATGTCCAGCGTGACGATCCCCTCTTTAGAGGCACGCAGCATCGCCAGCGCCCGATGCGAAGGGGTCTTGGCCCAAAGTTCAGTATGATCGAAATAGTCGCTGAACTTTGCACCTTCCTGTTCCTTGCCTTCGACGAGCTTCGCGGTCAGCAATGCCTCGCGTTGCATGAAATTGCGCAACTCTCCCAACAAGGCAGCATTCTCGGTCAACCGTTCGGTGATGATATCGCGCGCGCCGTTCAGAGCGTCTCTGGCGGCTGGAACAGCTTCACCCAGATATCCGGCGGCCAGTGTTTCGGGATCTGCCAAGCGATCCGCCAGAATGGCATCGGCCAGTGGTTCCAGCCCGTTTTCGCGCGCGATCATGGCCTTGGTGCGGCGCTTGGGTTTATAGGGCAGATAGATGTCTTCCAACTGGGCCTTGGTCTCGGCCTGCGCTATGGATTTCACCAGAGCGTCCGTCAGTTTCCCCTGATCCCTGATCGAGCCCACAATCGCCTCGCGCCGGGCTTCAAGCTCTCGCAGATACGTCAGGCGGTCTGACAGTGTACGCAGTTGTGTATCGTCCAGCCCGCCGGTCACCTCTTTGCGGTAACGCGCGACAAAGGGCACCGTCGCGCCTTCATCCAGCAGTTTTACCGCAGCCCCGACCTGTTCCGGGCGGGCATTAATCTCGGTGGCGATGGTGCGGGCGATGCGGTCCAAAGGGGCCTCCTGACAGACGGTTGGGGGACTGTCTTAGCCAGAGGGGCAGGCGAGGGGAAGAGGGTTTCCGCCTCAAACCCCGCTCTGCACGAAAACTGCACGAGCATTATGCGGCGATCTGCACCGCAACCCGTCAGAAAGAAGCCACGTCACAACAAAAAGGAGCAGTGATATGGGGCAGTTTATTGTGCGCGGGGTGCCGGATTCGGTGCTGCAGGATAGCTGGTGGTTCGATACGCCTGAGCAGGAACGCAACCGGAGCGACGGCAGTCTGGGTCCAGGCAAGCGCCACGCTGCAAGTGGCTTGGTCATTCTGGTGGCATTGGCGGATGTATTGTTTCTGGACCACGCACCGGGGGTGTCGCTTGCGGTTTTCGCGCTGGCGGTGGCTGGCGTCGTATGGCTGCTGCTGGGGCGGCGAACCGGCTTGATTGGGCCTGCGATCATGCTGATCCTGAGCGTTCTGCCAGTGGTGGAATACGTGCAGGCGCTGTCGGTTGCCTTTTTGCTGGGCGGTTCCACTGTAGCGTTATGCTGGGCAGTTCTGGGCCACCGGAGCGGCGCGTCCTGCCGCAGGTTTCTGTCTCAGTTCCCGGTTCTCGCTATCCGGCAAGCTATTGCAGCGATCCGCAACTGCCAGTCGTCCGCGCACGCTGACGGCGCGCTTCTGCGCTTGTTGCGCGATTGGGGCTTTCCGGTCGGTGGCGCTTTGATTTTGGCTTCTCTCATGGTCTCGGCGAATCCGGTTTTGTCGGATTGGATGGATCGGCTGTGGCGTTTTGATCTCAGGTTCGAGCGGGTTCTGTTCTGGCTGGGGGCGGCGGTGATGATCTGGCCGGTTCTGGCGGTCGCGGTGCAGCCCGGATTGCTTGCCCCGCGTGCGGGACCTCAACGGTCCCGTTCATTGCCCGGATTGGGATTGAATGCTGCGTCTGTGGCCAACGCGCTGATCACGTTCAACCTGCTTTTGGCTGTACAAACAGTTATGGACGTGGCGTTTCTGTGGGGGAATGCAGCACTTCCCGAGGGGATGAGCCACGCCGAATACGCCCACCGCGGTGCCTATCCCCTGCTGGCGACTGCATTGCTGGCCGGGGTCTTCGCATTGGCCGCGCGCCCGTTTCTGGCTGAACGGCGGGGGCTGACCGGTTGGATGATGCTGTGGTTGGGTCAAAATGTTCTGCTGGTGGTCTCATCCCTCATGCGGTTGTCACTGTATATCGAAGCATATGGCCTGACCTATCTGCGCGTACACGCCGCGATCTGGATGGCTTTGGTGGCCACCGGGCTGTGTTTGACCGGATGGCAGATACTGCGCGGCAAATCGAACCGCTGGTTGCTGATGCGATCCTGTGCGCTTGGCCTTGGTGTGCTCTATGCCTGCTGTTTCGTGAATTTCGCAGCACTAATTGCACGGGAAAACCTGCGTCACCCACAGCGATATGACGCGTATTACGTTTGCCAGCTTGGCCCGATGGCCGCCGCAGAGATTGCGCAATCCCCGCGCCCGACAGGCTGTTCCACATGGGTTCCACAGATCAGCAATTGGCGGGAATGGGGGTTTCGCGCAGATCGAGTGATCCGTAATCTGGCCACCAAAGCTAAGCCGGAGACAGCTCATGAAAATCCTCGTCGTGGATGACGACCCGCGCCTGCGCGAGCTGGTCTCGATCACGCTGGAACGCGCGGGCTATCAGGTTGTGACCGCCCGCGACGGACAAATGGCGCTGACCCATGCACTGCGTGAAGCCCCCGATCTGGTGGTGCTTGATGTGGGGCTACCCGAACTGGACGGGCTTGAGGTCTGCCGCAAGCTGCGCGCGCGGTCAGAGGTGCCGATTCTGTTTCTGACCGCTCGTGATGATGAGATTGACCGGATTCTGGGTCTTGAACTTGGTGCGGACGACTATGTGACCAAACCCTTCAGCCCGCGTGAATTAGTGGCGCGGATCAAGGCAATTCTGAAACGAAGCTCAGCCCGTGGGGCCGCGGCCATTCTGCGTCATGGGCCGGTCGAACTGGATGCGTCTGGTCATTCCGTGAAACTCGATGGCGCACCGCTGACCCTGACCGCGACCGAGCTGTCGATCCTGCGCCGCCTGATGCAGACGCCCGAGGCTATCGTCTCGCGTCCGCAATTGATCGACGCGATTTACGGCACCGGCAGCGCCGTTGCTGACCGGACGCTGGACAGCCATCTGCGCAATCTGCGGCGCAAACTGGGTGACCAAGGTTGGGCCAGTGCCATCGAAACCGTGCATGGCATTGGCCTGCGGATGGGGGCATGGCCGGTTTGAAACGCAAATGGCGCCCGTCGCTGGGCTTTGTATTGTGCGGAGCGCTGGCGGGCACACTGGTCCTGTCGCTGCTTGGTCTGATCGCGCTTCGCTATCTTGGTCCCGAGATCGGGTTTCGCCGCGCCGCCTTTTTGTTGTCGGTTCTGATTGGGTTGGAAACCGGCGTGTTGGGCTATCTTCTGGTGCGCCTGCTGCTCCGCCCGATTTCGGCATTGGCCACGTATTCGGCAACCATTGAACGCGGTCAGGTAGCAGAACCGCCCGAGCATTACGGTACGCAGGAATTATCTGGCCTCGCAGGCTCGGTTCTGGGGATGGCTGAAACCCTGCAGCGTCGCGAAACTTCGATCCGAAGCTTCGCCGACCACGTTACGCATGAGCTGAAAACCCCGGTAACCGCCATCCGCGCGGCGGCGGAATTGTTGGAAGAGGCCGAGGGCCTTTCAGATCAGGACCGCGCGTTGCTGCAACAGATTCTGGGCGCAAGCGATCAGATGCAATCCCACCTGCGCGCCCTCAACCAAGTCGCAGCCGCGCGCGTGCCGGAACACCATGGCACCGGCTCACTGGCTGAACTGTCTGACGATCTTCTGGAGCGGTTTCCAGAGCTCGACCTGACGTTCGAGGGTTCCGACCAAATCCTGCCGTTGGCTGCATCGGGCTTACGCGTGGTCCTGCTGCAGCTATTGGACAATGCCCATCGTCACGGGGCAGGGCAGGTTACGCTGAGCGCCAATGCAGGCAAATTGGTTATCCGGGACGATGGCCCGGGGATTTCGGAAGGCAATCGGGATCGCGTATTCGCACCGTTCTTCACCACCGCCCGCGAACGAGGGGGCACAGGCATGGGCCTGACCATCGCAGCCGGTCTTCTGGGCGCCCATGGTGGCCGAATTTCCCTGACCTCCTCCGCGCAGGGGGCACGGTTCGAAATCCTGTTCCCGGATGACTAAGGAAGCGGCTTTGACCGAGATTTGAGCCACCCGTGTCAATATGCGCCTCCAAACACGATTGATCCCAAGCCCATCCTGATTTAAGGGAGGCCCTGTCAAATCAGAGTCATCCGTGGGGCGTCCTCGCTCCGTAACGGCTCGGTGCCAGTATTGAGCAATGGCACACACTCTTGGATCGCACGCCCCGAAAGGCTTTAAAAAAGGTAAGGGAATATGGCAGAAAAATCGAACTTCGATATATTGTATACCATTGTAGACGAAGCGCCGGAGCTGGCGAGCGCATCGTTCCTGCCCATCATCCGCAAGTTCGCATCTGCCGCAGGCGTCAGTGTCGGCACCAAGGATATTTCGCTGGCCGGGCGTATCATCGCCACCTTCCCGGAAAACCTGACCGACGATCAGCGAATCACCGATGATCTGGCCGCTCTGGGTGAGCTGGTGAAGACGCCGGATGCCAATGTGATCAAGCTGCCGAACATCTCGGCCTCGGTGCCGCAGCTGGTGGCGGCCATTGAAGAGCTGCAATCGCAGGGCTACGACATTCCGAACTATCCCGAAGAACCCTCGACCGATGAGGAAAAAGCAATCCGTGCGCGGTATGACGCCATCAAAGGCTCAGCCGTGAACCCGGTTCTGCGTGAGGGCAACAGCGACCGCCGTGCGGCACGCGCCGTGAAGAACTATGCCCAGAACAACCCGCATTCGATGGGTGAATGGGCATCGGACAGCAAGACCAAAGTATCGTCCATGTCCGGCAACGATTTCTACGCCAATGAGAAATCAGCCACGATCACAGCCGCTCAGGCCGGTGCTGCGAAGATCGAGTTTGTCGGCAAAGATGGCGCCACCACCGTTCTGAAAGACGGCTGGCCGCTGGAGGAAGGCACCGTTGCTGATGCGACCTTCATGTCGGTCAAGGCGCTGTCCGCGTTTCTGGCCGAGGCCATCGAGGACACCAAAAAAGACGGCACCATGTTCTCGCTGCACATGAAGGCGACGATGATGAAGGTCAGCGACCCGATCATCTTTGGCTATGCGGTCAAGGCGTGGCTGGCCCCGGTGTTCGACAAGTTCGGCGCTGAGCTGGATGCGCTGGGTGTGAACCCGAACTCGGGTCTGGGTGACCTGCTGGACCGGGTGAAAGGCAACGCCGATATTGTGGCCGCCATTGATGCGCTGAAAGGCGAGCGCCCGTCGATGTATATGGTCGACAGCGACAAGGGCATCACCAACCTGCACGTGCCGTCGGACGTGATCATCGATGCCTCGATGCCTGCCGTGATCCGCGCAGGCGGCAAGGGCTGGGACGAGGCCGGTGCCAAGGGTGACACCAACTGCGTGATCCCCGACCGCTGCTATGCGTCGGTTTATGATGAGTCCATCAACTTCTTCAAAGCCAATGGCGCGCTGAATCCGTCCACTGCCGGTGCGGTTGCCAACGTGGGCCTGATGGCGCAGAAGGCCGAGGAATATGGCTCGCACCCGACTACCTTCCAGGCGCCTGCAAATGGCACCATCCGCATCGTTCTGGCCAATGGTGAGACACTGCACTCGCACGAGGTCGAAGCCGGAGACATCTGGCGCGCCTGCACGGTGAAGAAAGCGCCGATCGAGAACTGGATTCAGTTGGCGATGGACCGTCAGCGACTGACCGGGTCCGAGGCGATCTTCTGGCTGGATGCCAACCGCGCCCATGACGCCGAGCTGATCAAATACGTGAAGCCCGCGCTGGAAGCTGCTGGTGTGGCCGATAAATTCCAGATCATGGCCCCGCGTGAGGCGACGCGGCAGTCGCTGGATACGATCACCGCAGGCAACGACTCGATTGCCATCACCGGCAACGTGCTGCGCGACTATCTGACCGATCTGTTCCCGATCCTGGAACTGGGCACTTCGGCCAAGATGCTGTCCATCGTCAAGCTGATGAAAGGCGGTGGTCTGTTCGAAACCGGTGCTGGCGGTTCGGCCCCAAAACACGTGCAGCAATTGGTCGAGGAAAACCACTTGCGCTGGGATTCGATGGGTGAATTCTGCGCGCTGGGTGAATCGTTGAACTTCCTCGCCGACAGCAAGGGTAACGCCAAGGCCGGCGTGCTGGGAGCTGCCGCCGAGGCCGCAACGCAAGGCATTCTGGACAACAATAAATCGCCCAGCCGCAAGGTTGGTCAGCCGGATAACCGCGACAGCCATTATTGGTTTGCGCGTTACTGGGCCGAGGCCCTGGCCGCACAGTCAGATGATGCAGAACTGGCTGCAGAGTTTACACCTCTGGCGAAAGAACTGGCCGGCAAGGAAGAACAGATTCTATCGGAACTGGCAGCGGCGCAGGGTGCAGCAGCTGATCTGGGTGGGTATTATCACACCGACCCGGCCAAAGCCGCGGCTGTGATGCGTCCCAGCGCAACGCTGAACGCGATCATCGGCTAACGGGTTTTCCCCATTCCGGAACTTACGAAAGCCGGCCCTTCGGGGCCGGTTTTTTTGTGCCCAAATGTGAAAAAGGGTCGGCCCCCATAGCCAACCCTTTTCTGAGTGAGTAGTGGGGCTGGTCGCCTCACCGGTGCAGTTGAATTCATACTACGCTTATTACTCGCGCTGAATATTGGGGGATTCCCGTAGGAAGCTGCTTTTTATTGGCAAAAAGTGTTTTTTGTTAGCTTTATGTCTGCGCTTTAAGCCCAATACACTGTTTTCGACCCGTGATTCTTCGCCTTGTGGTTCTTGCGGTCTACTATTCTCCTTCGTCAGCAATAACCTGATAAAAAAAGGCCGGTCATAAGACCGGCCCAAAAATGGTCATATCGACCGAGGGATTAGTTGGATGCCGTGTTAAGCTTTTCGTTCTGTTCGCGCAGCGTGTCCGAGATAATCGCATACCATTCGCCGGATTCACGCATCTCAATCAGACCCTTGTTCATCATCGCAATGTATTCGCGTGCGAACGGGTTGGTGCGATGTGCGAGGAAACTCATCGACGACAATGTGGATACATACGGGTTTTCAACGATGTCAGCCGAAGTCAAACCCATGTCTTTCATTGTCGATGCGAACAGGTCGACCTCGAACGCGGCGACATCTGCGGTTCCGGTCAATACCGCATCAAGACAATCTCGAGCCGAATTGGGTTGAACAACAGTTGTATTCTCACGGTTCAGACCTTGTTCTTCCAGCACAACCATGCTCCAGC
Source organism: Ruegeria sp. L12 (assembly GCF_056531745.1). Taxonomy (NCBI): domain Bacteria; kingdom Pseudomonadati; phylum Pseudomonadota; class Alphaproteobacteria; order Rhodobacterales; family Roseobacteraceae; genus Ruegeria; species Ruegeria sp. L12. The sequence goes on along the minus strand of NZ_JBQFMH010000005.1, from coordinate 67,515 downwards.
CTGCCATACGGCAAATGGTTGATCCCTCAAGGTCTGAGAAATCCGTTGCCTTTGCGTATTCGCTTTCAGGCAAAGTGAAGAAGCCGCCGACGATGTCATATACCGGAACAGAAGCGACAAATTGGGTGCAGCGGGCTTCGGTCTCTGCAGACCACTCATAAGAGCGGTTGGTGCAATCCGGTACAGTCCATGCGATCGAGATATCAAACGCACCCAGCGGCAACAATGTGTCCAGATGCGAGCTCCAGTCATCCACAAAGCTGACCGAATAGTCGCGGCTGTTACCAGCACGCTGAAGGCTGGTCGTCGCCAAGCGGGTCATAATTCCACCTCCGTTCAGCGCTTCGGTCGTGAACGGCTCCCAACCGTTGCCTGCAACCATCTTGATCGGCGGCGCATAAACATTTGAACGTTTGACGCTGGCCGCACGCTTTTCTTCGGCGGCGATCAGCTCTTGCGCAGATTGACCGTTGGGCAGACTGCCATCCTCACAGGGTAGCGCCAGAACCAGACCATTTTCGAGCGAGCCGGGGTTGGTGATCGCGTTGCGGTTCGCGTTGAAGATCGGCTGATAATTCGATGTGCCATAGGCGGCGATGGCAATTGTTGCCAGCGTATCGCCGTCCTGAACGGTATAGTTCGAGCAGGCCTCTTGCGCGGCGGCTGCACCCGCGCTCAGGGCGGTGAGGGCTGATGCCGACAATACTGCTTTCTTCAGTTTCTTGTTAAACATGTCCACTTCCTCCAGACTTTTGTTTTGTCAGGCCAATTGGGGCCTTAGCCATTTTCCATTTGATAGCGCAGTGCAGTCGACACGATGTCACGCCACTCGCCGGATTGCTGCATGATCGCCAGACCCTGATTGAGCGTCTCAAGGATCGCTTCCCCATCCGGATTATCTTTGTGGGTCATTACGTTAAGCGACTTGATTGCCGCCAGGTTGGGGTTTTCGATGATCTGATGCTCAAAGCCCAGGCGCCCAATGGCCTCGACGGCCAGATGGGCCTCGATCGCGACGATATCGGCCGAGCCATCCATGACGGCGCGAAAGCAGTCATCGGGTGAAACCGGGCGCATCAGTTTGATCGCTGGCTCATAAAGGCCAACTGCATCCATGTGTGACAGAGACCATCCCTCGGGTCGGCAAATCGTGGCGTCTACGAAATCTGAATAGGTCAGAGTTTCTTCGTAGCCCGATCCGTCTTTGGCGAAGAATGTATCAACAACTTCGTAAAACGGATTCGAGAAGTTGTAGGTCTCGCACCGCGTACGGTCACTTTCAGACAGGGCCTCAGCCTCTTCGCAGTTCGGGCGCGACCACGGGAAAGTGGCGTCAAAAGCCAAGGTCGGCATCAACAGGTCCAGATGCGATGACCAGTCGTTGACGAATTGAATCTTATAGGGCTGTTCGGGCGCAGCCCGCAGCATCGCGGTCTCGACCAGATCCGTATAGAGGCCACGGTTCGGTAGCGCCTCATCGGTGAAGGGCGCATAGTTGCCGCCGGTGATCAGCAGAAGCTGGCGATCCCGGATTTCCGGGCGTTCGCCGCCATCGGCATTACGGATCAGCGCGGCACCTTCCGCACGCGCGGCCTCGATCTCTTTCCTGGCCTCCGCTTTGGCCGCGACAACCGCATCTTCGCTGGCTTTTTTCGCCTCTGCCTCAGCTGCAGCAACGCGAGCTTCGGCCTCGGCGATGGCTTTGGCCGCACGTTCCTCTGCAGCCTTGACCAGTTCCGAGGCCATTTCAGCCGCCATGCGGCCCGCCTCGGTGTCCGGCAATTCAGGCGCACGACCGATATCTTCCAGACAGGGGAAGGTCAGAACGTCGCCGACGCGGATAATGTTAGGGTTCGAGCCGATGACGTCGCGGTTTGCGTCATAGATGACCCTGTAATCTTCGGTGGCGTAAACCTGGATCGCCAGATCACGCAGGCTGTCGCCGCGCTGGATCTCATAGGTCGAACAGGCTTCTTGCGCCGAAGCTGCCCCCGTCGCGGCCGCAAGAGCCAGGGTGGATACGATCAGATGGGTTCTCATGTTGTCCTGTGTTCCTGCCTTGTTTATGTCTGCGCCGGTTTGACCACGGCGATTGAGATGTTGTCCTGGTCCGGGTCCGCCTTTGCGTGCAGCGCCTGCAACAGCGCATCTGCAACATCGCGAGCCGGTGACGGGCTATGCTCGCGCAGCAGTGCCTCGATCTCGGGATTGCTGAGATACTGAAGCCCGTCGCTGCCAAGGATCAGAATGTCACCCGCGCGAAGCGCCAGTGGTTCTTCCGGGCAATCCACCTTGGGTATGGCGGCCCCCATAATGACCGAAGTCAGCTGATTGCGGTCGGGATGCGCCTGCGCCTCTTCCTCGGTCAGCAGACCCTGCGCGAATTGTTCATCGATCGTCGGGGCCATCGAGTGATCTTCGTTGATCTGAGACAGAGCCTGATCCCGGAACAGATAGAGGGGGCTGTCTCCGATCGAGATCCAGAACAGATTCTGGTCCACCAGCAGTGTGCCCAGCAAGGTCGAGCCAAGCTGAACCCCGGAGGTTTCGCCATGGCATGCCACCTGTGCATTCGCGTGCATGGCCGCCATGGGCAGGGCGTCGAGCAGTGCGCCCTTAGTTACGTCATCGCGTTCAAGCTGCGCGTCCAGTGCCTCTTGCCAGGCGGAAATCACCAGCTCGGAGGCAACTTCACCCGCGTCATGCCCGCCCATTCCATCGGCAACCACGACATAGCCCGCGTTGGCCTGATCAAAGAACCGCGCGGCAATCGCGTCTTCCTGCGTTTCGCGCTGACCCCGGTCCAGGATCAGGGCGATGTCATATGCAGGGGTCGCCAGCATCAATCGGCATCCCGCCAGTCGAAACCGTCATCGCAGAACGCCGCAAAGCGGATCGAGGTTTCGCTGATGCGGATCAGGTCACCGCTGGACAGGGCAACAGTACTGAGCACCGGTTTGCCGTTCAAACGCACAAGGTTCGCCTTGCCGCCATGGCCCAAATAGCATTTCCGGTCCTCAGGATCATAGGCGATTACCGCATGGTTGCTGCGCGAAATGCCGGTATCACCGAAATCCAGCTGAATGGCCTGATCGTCGTTGCGACCGATCTGCATAAGCCCTTCGGTCAACGTGACGCACGCGCCACGGCCCGGGCCGGCGGTGACAACAAGCCAACCCACCGGGAAAGTCTGCTGCGCGGCCTCGGTCTTGGCGACGGGTTCTGCGGTTTCGATCAGTTCCTGAACATGGGTGTCTGCGCGGTCAAAGCCCAGGAAAGTGGTCTTGACGCGCGACCGGCGATCTTCGGTTGGGGCAGGGGTCGCAACAAGTGTTTCTGCGACGGGCTCAGATGTGGGTTCCGGCGTGGGTTCGGGTTCAATCACGGCCTCGGCTTCGGGCTCGTGGATGACCTCCGGCTCAGGTTCCGGGGCAGGCACTGGCTGCATCTCGGCCATCGGCTCAGGCTCTGACGATGCGGCCTCTTCGACGGCCGCCGCCAGGATGTTTTCCTCTTCGGCCTCTGCGCTGATTTCAACTGTATCTTCCGCGCTCAGGTGAAGGGTAACGATCTGTTCCTCGTCTTCGGCCTCTGCGGGCGCGGCTGCCTCCTCTTCGAGTTCGACGGTTTCAGTCTCGACCGATCCTTCGTCAAACTCGGGCATCGCTTCTTCGGGGATCAGCTCATCCGATTCTTCATAGCTTTCGCTCGTCAGATTGCCGCCCCCAAGTGCTGCGCGCAGAGCGTTGAAATCGGCAATCGGCTCTGGCTTTTCGTCCTGTACCGCTTCGGCTTCGGGTTTTTCTTCTTCTTTCGGCTTGCCGGCACCTTCTAGAAGCCGGCTCAGAGGGCTTTTGTATTTGAACATGGTGTCGACACCTTCTTGAATCTGTCACGGGGACTATCCCGCGGGGCTGCTACAAACCGCTACACAACAGCGCAGCGACACTGACGAAAGAGAAACAGGGAAACTTGTCACATCGCGACGGGCCGGTTCCCGTCAGGGTGGCGATATTTGCGCCACCCTCAGCACACATACGCTGGCGATTTTCACTATGAACCGGTTCGAATTACTCCTGCGCGAGCGGCATGACCGCGGTGCTTACTCCACCGTTGCGCATAATGCTCAGGCGCGCGTTGGGTTGGTTATCGGACACAAGCTGGACCAGGATGGCATCCAGGCTTTCCGGACTATCAATCACCGCTCCGGTCTGCGCCTCGCTCAGCAGGACGTCGCCCACCTGCAAGTCACCCGGGGTGTCTTGCGGAACGGTAACGACCGCAGTTTGCCAACCGGCATCTCCGTTATGGCGCACGTCGAATGAATATCCGTTTTGCAGGCCAAACATACGGTGGGCGGGCAGGGCCAGCAGCCCGTTCTGAGCCCGGGTCTGACCAAGCGGACGATACCGCGCAGCGACGCGGATATAGCCGTCCGGATCGACCGCGAAGTTATCCAGAACCTGCGCAGCCAACGAGGCATTGGCCCGGACCGGCTCGCCGTTCAGCGTAAAGATCGTTGCACCACGCTGCACCCAATCGCCAATCACCGACATATCCTGACCCGCATCAACGCTATTGATCGCGATGACGCTGCCCGTCGAGCTGCGGCGCTGCGACATGGCAAAAGGAATCTCCACGTCCCAATGCCCAAACGCAACCTGATCCTGTGCCAATTCCACCGCTTTCGCCGGGTCGGATGCGACCTCGGCGGCGGTTGCCTCAGTTGCCGCTTCTGTCGGTGCATCTTCCACCTGCGCCTCAAGCGCGTTTGTGTCTGCCGCCGGGGCTTCCGATGCGGTCTCGACCTGCTCGACAGGTTGTACCGGCGCTGGTTCCGTTGCCAAGGTCGGTTCGGCCTGCTGTGGCTCTGTTGTGGCTTCGGCGGTCTGCTCGACCGGTTCCGGCTCAGCTGCAACAGGCGCCGGAGTGATCGGTGCCTCAGCGGTAACCGGTGTTGCCTCGGGCGCGGATTGGTCGCCCGACACTACGAAATATCCTCCGGCAGCCAGTGCTGCGACTACGACAGCGGCCCCCGCGATCATCTTGCCGCTGCCGCCCGAGCCGCTTTTGACCACGGTGTCAACGGCGGCGACTTCCTGTTCTTGCGGCGTGAATTTCGACAGATCTTCTTCGGGCTTTTCTTCATGGCCCAGGGTCAGATCCGCATTCCCCGCCAACAGAGCGGTCACCACGGCTTCGGCGTTTTCGCTTTCGGCCTTGATGCGTGCCTTTTCGGCCTCTTCATCCACCCGGTCCATGCCGACGATGACCGAGACCGGACGATAGGCGAATGTATCAAACATCACGCCGGGGCCACGGAACATGCGCAGCCAGTCCAGCGCCGATTGCAGACGGTCGGTGGCGTGTACCTCCATCGCCTTGTCGATCGCTTCGAGGAATTTATCCGGGTAACCTTTGAAACGGCCCGCCAGCGGCTCGTAGGGATCGTCCTGACCATTGTTGAACGCATTCAAACGTGTCTGGCCATCGATGGGGCGCTCGCCGCTGATTGCGTGATATAGCGTCGCGGCCAATACATAAAGATCACTGCTGGGCCCTTGCTCGGCACCGCGCACATAGAATTCATGCGGCGAATACCCGTCCTTGATCACCCGCAGGGTCAACAAGGCTGCCGACTTGTTGGCCGCCTGTTCCCGGGCTGCGCCAAAGTCGATCAGGATCGGCTCGCCGTTTTCATCGATCAGGATGTTGTCAGGCGAGATATCGCGATGCAGCATACCGCTCTGGTGGATGAACGAGACCGCCGACAGCATCTTTTCGGTCACCTGCACAATAAAGTCGGGGCCGCTTTTGTTCTCGGGGTTTTCGACGTAATCCAGCAGATCGAAGCCCCGGATCAAGTCCATGGCGATGTAGGCGGTGTTGTTGTCTTCGAACACCTGATGCACATCGACGATGTTCGGGTGAACCAGACGGGCATGGTTGCGCGCCTCAAGAATAAACAGATCGATGATCGCGCGCAGATCGTCTTTGTGATCGGGATTTGCCGGCTCGACCAGATCGCCGTTCCGCTGGCAGAGCGCCCCCGGATAGCACTCCTTGATAACCACATCCCGCTCGAGGCTGTCGCGCGCCAGGTATGTGATTCCAAACCCGCCATTGCTGAGGAAACGGAGGATTTCATACTGACCACGCAGCAGCTTTGCGCCTGGTTGCAATCCTTCGATCTGAGGTTCGTCGTGCGTTGCGCCGACAGCCTGGTTGTGGCTCATATCTTCCCGCCCATGTTACTCGTTTTGCGGTTTTCATAACTCGGGCTTCAGCCCACGAACTCACAACCAAATACAACCGCAGGACACTTGAGACGGTTAGACGGTTCAAATTTGACTTTATTGGGGCCGCCTGATGGCTTCACTAAGGATCAAAAAATCGACAAACATACATATAGGCCATCAGGAGCGTTGTGCGTCTATATGTTGTGTTTGCAGGTTGGGAAATTCGAAATCTATCTCGGCGAATTCGTCGCTTGGTCCACGAATCCGAAACAATGACGGCGTGATTCTCGTCGTCTCGAATCGCCGCAATGCGGCTCAATTTTAGCGGGAACGGGTCAGGTTCCGGTGCGCGGTGGCGCCGATGCAATCGTGCTGCCTGCCCAGGCGAGGTTGTCGCTGAGCTGTGCAAGGATGCTGATAGCGTCCTTCAGGGGCGCGTCGCCGGTCTCGAACTGAAGCAACAGAAGCAGGTCTGTGGCTTTCTCGAACTCGGCCGGAATCCAGTCAGCTTCGGGGTCGATCTCTTCACCCAATTCCAGCCGTTCGGCGAAGTCTTCGACGATTTCCTGACAGCTTTGCAGGAATGCGGCGGGTTGAATCTCCGAGCTTTCATGAAGATCGTGATAGATGCTGGCAATCGCAGCCAACCAGTCTTCGAGGATTGGATTGTTGAGCGGCGGAAGCGTGGACTCGAGACTCGCATGGACGGTTGCACCTTCGGTTTTCGCCTCCTTGGTGTCCGCCGGGTTCTGCTGTTCGAGGTATGGCAGGAACTCTTGGGTCAGATCCCGACGTGCCGCATCCAGATCCTGCTGACGATGGTCCGAGGCAATCTGCAACACCTGTTCGGCCAGATGCTGCCCGCCGCAGGTTTCCCAAAGCTCGAAATCCGGTTCCGGTTCCTGTTCCATCGCCCGGACTGCCACAGGGGTTCCGATGGGCACGACCGCCCGGAACAGGCCGTCTTTTTCCTTGTTCAATCGGCCCACCACCCGGTCCAGAGCATCGCGAACCGGGGGCAGATCGGCATGGGTGACGGCCAACAGGCTGTTATCCCGCAGTTTTTGTGAAACCTTGGACCACAGATGGCGTTCGGTTTCGCGCCAGGCATTCGTGCCATTGGTGCACCAGATCGCACAGTCCACATATTTCAGCAATTCCAGCGTCTGATTGTAGGTGTCGTCCAAAGCGCCTGCGCCGGGCAGGTCAAACAACGAGATTTCCTTCAGGGCAGGGGTGTTCAATCCGACCGAAATGAAATCAGGATTGTCAGCTGCCGCTTTTTCTAGGGCGATACCGGAATAAACCTTGGGCTCTTTGTCCCACCAGCCCACCGTGGTCTCGGGTGCGTCGGCATATGCCACGATGACCAGTGGAAGTTTCAGATGCTGCGGTCCCGTCGGCAGGATGTCTGCCCCGGCCAGCATATTGGCGAGGCTGGATTTGCCTGCGCCAAACTCCCCGGCAAAGCCGATGGACACCGCGTTCGACAACCGCTCGGCATGGGCCAGAGCGCGGGCGCGCATCACATCCAGTTCCGCCGAGGAGGGCTGTTTTTCGGTGACGGTCAAAAAGCGCTCCAGTTGGCGCACTTCTTGCTCGGTTCCGGGGAATTCAATCATTCTGCAGCCTCTGCCTGTCGCGTATCTACGGGTGCGGTGCCGTTCACCGATCCCAGTTCTTCGGTGATGCGGCGCGCCTGGTCAACCGCACGTTGTGCTTCTGCCCGCGCATTTGTACCACCGCCGCTGCGATGTTCCAAATGTCCGGCCAGCAGCGCCAGATAGTGATCCAGAACGGTCTGCAACCGTTCGGTCAGATCGCTGCGGGCGGTGTCCACCAGATCATCACCAATCATCTCAAATTCCTGCACGATCATCCGCTCGGCCCGGTTCAGCACGCTGCGGCGCGAAATCAGGCGTGACAACCATGTCACGCGCAACTCGACCGTGATGCCGCGGGTCAGGGCGCTTGTGTCAGGGCGGAACCACCGCACGGCGCTGGTGTTCATGCGATTATCTACCGGTTCCTGCCAGCCGGGCAGGGCGCGCAATGCGGCGTTGCTTTGCATGTCGATGGCGTAAAGCTCGCTCAGCATCCGTTGGCGCACGACCTGCGTCGCCCCTTGCACCAATTCACGCATGCGTTCGCGCAGAGGGGTGAAGTTCAGTTCGGTCTCGCCATCTTTGGCCAGCAGCGGAGACTGACCATCAGGCCCTCGGACCACGATCGAAACCGCCTCGGCCACGGTGTCGTCCATCACGCCGCGCAGATTGGCCAGCACGTTGTCCATGTCCGTGGTGATCGCCTTGGTCTTTTCGGCGACCATTTCGCGCAGTTCGGCCAGCGTCTGGTTGTTTTCTTCAGCATCCGAGGCGTCCGACGTATTCTGCGCCTCGGTCGCGCGCAGATGGGCGGTGCTGCGTTCCAGTTCACCTTGTGCAAAGCTGTTCAGGTGCTGCCACGCCATGTGCAGTTGTTCCTGACGCGGACCCTCGGTCAGCGCCTTGGTGACATGGCGGCGCAGATCGGGCAGTCCCGAAGCGATCATGGCGGCAAAGCGCAATACGCCTTCGCGGCTGATCGGACCGGGGCCTTGCTTGATCTCTTCTACCCCCGACAAATACTGCTTCATCTGCTCCGGATGCGCCCGCAGCCAGGCCAGAATCTCATCGTGGTTAATACCGGCCTCATCCCCGGTCAGCGCATAATGCGCCCACTGAGCGCTGCCCATCAGCACATCAATGTCCGAATTGCCAAGTGCCTGTTCCAACCCGCCCAAAACATCGGCGCGGACCTTCGAAGCATCCTCGGCCCCGCCGCCCAGTTCGTCGACGCGGTTGATGAACACGACGATCTGACCAAGCTCCAGCGCCTGCATCAGTCGGAACAGTTTCAGATCAGCGCGCGACAGGGCCTGATGCGCGGACAGGACCACGACAAAGAAATCGGATTCCTTGAGATATTGGCGCGAGATTTCTTCGCGGATCAGCAGCGGGTCATTGACACCGGGCGTATCCGTAACGGTCACCGGATACGGGAAATGGCCGATGTCGAAATAGACCTCGGCCTTGCGTGTGACGTCGCTGTAGAGACCCCGGTCCGAACCCGGATCATGGTCGCCTTCATCGGTGGGATCGTCCCCAGCACAGACGTAGCGCGCCAGATCATCCGAGTTCAGTTCATCCAGATCGTGATGCTGCCCCAGCAGGTGCTTGTAGCTTTCGCCCAGTCGTAGCTTGGCGCGGGTTTTCATCGCCTCGACCTGCTCTTCGATCATCTCGCGCTTATAGCTGTCCTCTTCGTCAGGGAACATATTGCGCAGCTCTTCACCCTCGGCGATCAGGGCCTTCCATTGACGGTCGTCGAAGAAATGAAACTCAGCCCCCGAGGTCCGACCGGACGGGTGGCCGAAATGCATGTCGGTGATGACGGTGGTCCAGGGGTTTACATCAGAAGGCAGAAACTCGGCCTGACCTGTGAAGCCATTGATGAGGCGAGATTTACCGGCTTTGATCTGACCAACGAAGGCAATCGATGGTTTGAGATTTGACAGGTCGTCGACGATACGCGAGATGAACTGACGGGTTTCGTCATTGCTCATCTCATTCATGTCTTCAGCGATGCGAATAAGTTCGCGGCGGTTCAGTTCACTCATTAGACTACCCTGGTAACTCGTATTTTAGATTTAGGTTTGTAAAAAGGACACTATTTGGCAGGAACACGGTCATTCGACGGCGGGTTTCAATGATTTCCACAGGCTCACGACAGCGCCGAGTTTGCGGGCGTCATGCACGGCGGCCGCTGTCTTTGCACCATCGCTAATCATTGCAAGACCGGCACCCTGACCCCCTGAAGGTCGCATGACAATCAATTGCGGTTGCGGCACCGCGTCGACGGCATCCGCCTGCCAGCCGGACAGATCCCGGGCAAAACGGGCCAACAGGTCCTGACCCGGATGGGCGGGCTGATCTTTTGCACAGATACCGTCAAAGGCCGAATCCTCACCTCCAGCGCCAAGCAACACCCGACCCAGCGCGAAGCGATTGCAGCCATCGTAGAACTTTTCGGCAACGCCGGATTGTGGGGGCTCGCCGTCCTCCGTCTCGGGTTCGGGGTCCGGTACAATCGACATGCGCGGCTCTTCGGGCAGTTCGATTTTAGCGCAGGCCGCCTCGACTTCTGAGAAGGTGATGCCAACATCATCCGCTTCCAGCGCCGTATCAGGCCGCTGTGATACCAGTTCCAATGGCCCGGCAGCCATCGAAATCTCGGACACCAATTGCGCCAGCCGTTCTGTCAGATCAGCCCGCGCCTCGGTCTCAAAATCCGGCACCGGGCCAGAAACGCAACGGAAGACATCCGTGACCCGCGAGCTGTTGACCTCGATCGCCAGAACCGAGCCATCGGCGGCGGTGAATTCCAGCCGCCGGGGCAGGATGGTGCCGCGGATCGCGCTCAGAACCTGGCCTCGTCGAATCTGTGCGCTGTCACCAGCAAGAAAGGTCGCCGGTGACAACCGCGCGACCGACGACCGCCCGATATCTTCGAGCAATTCCAGAATTTCACTATCCATCATGCCGTGACCCCCTCTGGTCGCGTCTAAACCGCTGCCGCTACCGGCCCGAGGCTGAGATGTGATTTCGTAAGCGCAAGCCCGACATTCGCACTGTCGCGGCAGATATAGCACACCACGTGATCAGGATATTCCCTTGTCCTGAGAAAGATGTGCAGACGATCAATTGAAAACACCGCGATTTCCCCAAATCCCGGATGCTCCGCATTGTCGATTTCTGCGCTGCGCAACAAATCTTCGAACCCTTTTACCCCGCGGCCCTGAAACAGATTGGCAACCGCAAGGGCCAGTTGATCGAGCGTGTCTGCGCTGTCGTGATCCGAGGTGCTGGTCCCAAGCAACATCCCCGTTTCCATATCGACATACCCGGCTGCAATGCAGTCGGGTATGGTCTCGATGGCCGAGTTCAAGGCGGTGTCAATCGACATGGCATCGCCTCCTGCCCCGAAAAGCACTCAGGAGCGCATTAAATCGCATGCCACTCGGCCCCGCTGTTTTCGCCGGATTTTGCTACTGCGCGCAGCAATCCGCCATCCTTTTGTTCACGATGCTCACGTGCGATCTCGTCAAACTCGGTCAGGAAAGCGGCAAATGCACTTCTCAGGCCATTCGCATCCTCTGGCAAAGTGTCCGAGGCTACAATCTCGTTCCACATGGCAGCTGCGCTGAGTGGTGCCTCCGAAGTGCGATCAGCCACGGGGGCTGGTTCGTCCACCACATCGACCATTGCCCCTTCTGGACCCTCATGCGTCAATGATACAAGCCGAACCGATCTCAGATCATTGGTGTCGGGCTCTGGTTCATAGTCTTCCTCTCGCGCTTCGGGCTGTTCAGAAAGAAGTGCGGTGATCGAAGACGCCGACGCTTCGATATCAGGTCCTGTGTCTTCGTCTTCGACAGGGGACAGATCTTCGGCTTCGGCTTCGTCATCTTCCGCAGCCGCTTCCAAATCTTCCGGCTCGTCGGCCTCAGGGCCCAGAACGATCAGCTCGGCCTCTTCTTCATCTTCAAGGTCATCAGCCATGAAGTCGAACTCGTCCACATCGGTGACCGGATGCGCCAACAGGTTGAGATCAAGCAGCTCTTCTTCCTTGTCGGCAAAGAGGGCGCGCAGGTCCTCCTCGGCGGGTTCTGCCTTGGCTTCCATTTCAGCGCGCAGGCGCTCAGCCTCTCCCGCGTCGATCCGAGGGCGCTCGGCCTCTTCCGAGCGGCGTTCAACCCGTGCGGGGCGCACCGGGAAACTGGTGATAACCTCGTTCGAACCTGAGGACGGATCGACCGGATCAACCAGCTTGAGCGGCGCGTCACCAGTTGGGCGGGCAGGGTGCAGATGTTGAACTTTCGGTGCATCGGGCAAGGATTTGTCGATCTGATAGCGCGCCAGCATGTCGGCGCGGTTGTCCATGATCTGTTCAGTGATCTCAAGGAAGCTGTCGACCATCTTGCCACCGCCGCTGCGCGACCAAAGCTCGGCGTCACCGGTCTTGTCGCGCGCCAGAATAGCATCGCGGGCCGAGAACAGGATTGTGCGGTTGAACAGATGTCCGGCTTCGCGGTTCACGCGGCGCAGCACCTTCTGACGATCTTTCTGATTCAATGCATCCGCACGGGTAACAAGCAACAGCGACTTGTGCTGCAAACGCTCGGGCAATGATACCCAGGTTGCACGTTCGGTTTCGCGCCAGGCCTGGGTCGAGTGCGTGCACCACAACACGCCGTTGGCCTGACCGACTGCGCGCCGCCAGACGTCGGTTGTGATCTTCGGATCCGAGATGCCGGGCGTGTCGATCAGGTCGACGGCTTCGAGGATATCAGCCTCAAGAAAGATGCGGATGAATTGAGCGTCGTTGACACCCACGCTTTCAAGCTGGTCCAACTCGATCGTCCGCGTGCTGCCATCATGGCCGCGAACATAGGCGGGGCGATTGCCCCAACTGAACCAGATCGGTGGCAGCTGCGTTGCCGTGACCTGTGTCGGCAAGGCCTGCTTGCGCAGAAGAAAGTTCATCAATGTCGATTTACCGGCACTGAATTCCCCCATAAGCGCAAACACAGGTTTGCGGCGGGACCACTGCTCGATGCGGTTCCAGGCCTTGGGAGAGACGAAGCGGGTTTTAGATTCTTTTACCATAACTCTTCTTATGCTGCTTCGTTACTAAGGTCTTTCAGGATGTCACCCAGAATGTCGTCACGCGACTTCTGCGGTTTCTGCTCAGCGACCTGCGCCGCAGCCCTGTCTGGCGATTTCGAGATGCTGAGCAGCGTGTCCTTCTGCTCGGCCATGAAATCCATCAGCGCCGCGCGGACGTTCTCCAGAACCGCAGCAATCTGGTTCTCCTCGATATCCTTGGTGATCGAGTTCGCCTCGGAGGCGATCAGACGTGTGTAATCCGCAGCATATGCTTCGAACCCTTTGCGACGTTGCCACCATCGCCGCCACCAGGTGCTTTGCAAGTCCAGCGCGATGGTGCGTCCGATCCCCAGCGGTGGCGGAACACGCGGCACAATCGGGGCTTCGATGGTGAACTCACCCAAATGGTTGCCCAACAGTTTCTGATAAAGCGCTTCGACATCCGACGCGGCGGCGGAATACAGCGCTCCTGCGTCTTTCCGCATTGCACGGGCAAAGCTGAAATAGGCCGCTTTCTGAAGGGTCCGAAGGCCCGCGGGATCATATTGCCAAGTGCCCTGCTCGCCGTTCTGTTCCAGATGCGAGATCAGCGAGTCTGTGGCGCGTTTGACAAAATTCGCCTCGGCTGATGTCAGCCGCTCCAGCACTTTGTCACGCAGCTTGGAGGTCAGTTCCGATGCTTTCTTTTCGTATTCAGCGGATACCGTTGCAATCGCGTCTTCCGGCGACACACCGTCCAGATCGCGTACAATGCCGTCGGTGTTCGACAGCGTCTTGGCAACCGCCGTGGCCCTGATCTGGCTTGCGATGTTGCGCGCACGATGGCGCACACGATCCAGCAGCCGGGATCCGGCGCCTTCGGCAATGCGTTCGTTCATCGCCAGCAACAGATCGGGCAGACCTGAAAGCGCCCAGATCTTGTCGAGCGACGCCGCCTGATCGCCAAACCCGGCGGCCAGATAGAATGTGTTCAGCGCCTCGCGCGATTCTTCGGTCAGAATATCGGGGTTGCCGGTCAGCGCCGCCTCGGCCCACAGCGCGCTGCCGAAAACGACACTGGTGTTGGTGTCGATATTGTTCTGTTTCAGCGTGTCCTGAATGCGGTCACGAATCTCGGGCACCTGATTTACGGGATCCGATAGCTCGTCAATGCGGTTCACGAACAGGACGATCTGACGGTTCTCGAACTGCGCGATGATCCGCATCAGCGCCATGTCCATGGTCGACAATGCCTGGCTTGCCGCCAGCACAACCACGCAGACTTCGGAACCGCGCAGACTGCGCAATGTGATCTGCTCGCGCACCATGAAAGTATCGTTGACGCCGGGTGTATCGCAAAGCTTCAGCGAGATCGGATATTGCGGGATATCCATATAAAGCTCGGCCGATTTCGTGACATCGGCAAAACGTCCCGTCTTGGGATTGATATCCGGATCGTCCTCATCCCCAAGGCAGACATAACGCTGGATCAGCTCATCATCGAAATAGTCATATTGATGGCTTTGACCCAGAATCAGGTCGAAATGTTTGCCCAGCCGCTCTTCGGACTTCGCTTTCATTTCTTCAACCTGACGGCGGATATCGTCCATCTCGTCATCTGCGCCGGCGCGATTGGCAAGCTCGCCCAGCCGACCGCCGCCAACCATCAGGTTGTCCCATTCTTCCTGCTCGAAGAAGGTAAACTTGGATCTGGTATCACCTTCGGTGCGGGTGTTGATGTTCAGCGTGGTTACGACCGAAGTCCACGGGTTTACATCCGAGGGCAAAAGGTTCGGACGCCCCGCCAGTATGTTCACGATCGAGGATTTCCCCGCCTTCACCTGCCCCACAAGCGTTACGCTGGCGGTGAAGCTTTCCATCTTGGTTTTCAGCGTCGCCAGCCGCGCTGAGGAGCGCGCATCCGCCACCTCTGTCAATTGGTCGATCTGCGTCGTCAACGAGGACATCGTCTCAGTCATCTCGGACAGAGCCTCGTTTCCTACCGACAAAAGGTGGTCATTGCGCGCCATATGTTAGCCTCCGGTGCCAGTTGCGGCGATCTGGTCCCCTGCCCCGTCGGGCAAGCAGGCCAAAGTGTCGATACGAGCGATCAGATCCAGCGCATTCCCGAGAATCGCAGCTTCGCTGCTCGGAGAGATTGATTCATACGCCAGAGAATCGGCCAGAACTTCGATCGAGCTGAAGCCTTCTCCGTTTTCCAGGCAGGCCACACGGCGCCCGGTCGGGAAGTTCTGTGATTTATGAGACGGCAGCGGCATGCGGGCATTGGCCAGCAGGTACCGATTGCCGGAATGGGTTCGAAGCGCGATTCCGAAACCCGTGCCAGGATGCTGGCGGTTCAGGGTTTTCAGTTCGCCGATGAAGCTTTCACGTGCAAGACTGACGACGTCCTGCTCGGAGGCAGCGGTTTTGATCTGGTTGGTCACGACAGAGACCCTTGTACTGGAGTTGAGCAGAAACTCGTACGGTGCCAGATGGCAAAAAGACTCATTAACTCCTGCGCTTAATCAAGTACGATCACCGCGGTGTTATTTTGACGCGAATAAGATTTTTTGGCGTTTGAAATGTGGCGCAAATGTGGTCGGACCCCATAGAAATGCCTCAACCAAGGGGAGAGCTTTGCTGAAGAGCTGGACTTTCGTGTCAACTAACCTCGTGGCCGTCAAAATCTTCAAAATTCACCGCCTGGTCGTTTGAAGGGAGAGAATGATCTCTGTAATAATAATGCTATAACAATATATTACACCCATCGCCATTCGCTGTTTTCTATTGTCCTGTCGGGAGGTGAGTTTTCGGGGGGCGGGTTGCATGACAAATCCCCTCGGTATCAAGTCTTTGCAAATCATACCAAATCGTTCCACCTATAGGTGTGGACAATATCACCCATCACTAGCCCACTGTGGGCAACGGGGAAACGATAAATTAGGCACCGTAAATCCAGTCATTTGTCAGCATAGGTATTCTTTGTTGTCAGAGACGACATCGACCCCGGATATACAAATCGCAGACGAGCGCTTCCTGAAGGCTGCTCCCGCTGAAACAACCGTGGCATTCTCTGTGCTCCTCAATTTCGCTCTATCGGCTAATCTTGGGGGTCACCCAATTTTACCCCTCGCCCTCACTCAAAAGCTTTGCTATGCAGCGCGTCATTGCGGTGCCGTGGCACCGGGTTGCGGGTGTGGCGAAATTGGTAGACGCACCAGATTTAGGTTCTGGCGCCGCAAGGCGTGGGGGTTCAAGTCCCTCCACCCGCACCAAAGTTTCTGAAATTACACGCCGTAGCGCGCCATGAACATATCGACCGCCTGTAACGCGACTTCGTCGATTTCGTCTTGGGTGAAACTGTTTTGAATCCCGAACGCAGCGCGGCCCCACAGACGAACCTTGCAGAGTTCCGAGAACTGTTCGGCGGCCAAATTTACATCCTCAATCGCCAACTCACCCTTGGCGACAGCTTTGGCCAGATATTCCGCCATTTTTTGCTGACCATTTTGCGGGCCAGATTCGTAGAAAGCATTACCCAGGTCGGGAAATCTGTCACGCTCAGCCACACAGATGCGGAAAATTTGCTGCGCAAATTCCGAAACCAGAAAGGCAGTCAATTGCGTCGCGGCGATAGTGAGGACTTCGCGCGCCGGGTTGGTTTCGTCGATCATCGCGATGATACGCTCGGACATCAGGCGGCATTCGGTCTGGACCACTTCAGTAAACAGCAAGCGTTTGTCCGGAAAATAGCTGTACAGCGTCGCCTTTGAGACACCTGCGGCGCGCGCGATATCATCAACGCTCGCGCCTTCGAAACCATCCGCCATGAACACCTCTCGGGCGCCGCGCAGAACCTGATCGAATTTCCGGCCTGTGCGCAGGATGGTGGCGGCTTGAGTCATGGAGGCTCCTGATTTGCTGATCCTGCAACTTTATAAACCGGTCGGTTCAGTTTCAATGCTTTTCGCCCGGCTCGCGATTTTGTCACTTGATTCATCAGGCACTGATTGCTTGGCCTTGCCGTGCAAGAAAACCATGCTACGACTTCCGCATGGTCGAGATATTTCTGCGCACCCTGCCCTTCTTTGCAATCATCGGCCTGGGCTTCTGGGCGGGGCGCAGCCGGTTTTTCCCACCCGAAGCAACGGCCTACCTGACCAGGTTCGTGTTTTTCTTTGCGTTGTCGGCGATGTTGTTTCGCTTTTCCGCAACGCTACCGTTCGCCGAGATTTTCGACGGGCGGCTGGTCGTCGGCTATCTGCTGGGCACCCTCGGAGTATACGCACTGGCCACGCTGATCGCATATCTGCGCAGGCTGGATATCCCGACCGCTGCGGTCGAGGCGCAATGCGCGGCAATCGGCAATGTCGGCTTTCTGGGGTTGCCCATGCTGGCGCTGTTGTTCTCCGAGGCGGCAATCGGACCGGTGATGTTGGTTCTGACCGTAGATCTGGTGGTGTTTTCGTCTCTGATTGTGATCCTGATCAACGGCGGGCGCGAAGGTCGGATCAGCGCGAATACCTTGCGTTTGATCGGTCTTGGACTGCTGAAAAACCCTATGATCCTGTCGATATTGGCCGGATTGATTTGGTCGGCTCTGCGCGCACCCATGCCCGCGCCTTTGAACGACTTCCTGACCATTCTGGGGGGTGCGGCCACGCCAGGTGCTTTGTTCGCAATCGGAGCTTCTCTGGCCGACAAATCCGCAGAACGGATACAAATCGCAGGCTGGTTGAGTTTCTGCAAACTGGTGCTGCATCCGCTTTTTGTGGCGATCATGGTGATCTGGCTGATCCCGGTCGCCCCCTTCCCGGCCATGGTTGCAATCGCTGCAGCCTCACTGCCGGTGGCGGGAAATGTCTATATGCTTGCAGCTCATTACAATGTGGCCCCTCAACGCGCCTCCGCTGCCATTCTGCTTTCGACCATCGCCAGCATCCTGACCGTGCCATTTGTGATTGGCTGGGTCAGTTCGATCTGATCTTCACCTTTTCGAAAAATATGCACCCCAAAGGTGCTCGGACTTTACGCCAACGCCACAGAGCGTTAGCCATGACCCAGACATAATGCAAGGAAACAACCTGATGGAAACCGTTTCGGAAAATGCCTGTTTTGGCGGTGTGCAGGGCGTCTACCGCCATGCCTCCTCGGCCTGCAAATGCGACATGACGTTTGGTCTGTTTCTCCCGGCCGAGGCCAAGGATGGCCCGGTTCCAGTATTGTGGTATCTGTCGGGGCTGACCTGCACGCATGAGAATGCGATGACCAAAGCGGGCGCGCAAAGCTGGGCTGCGGAACAGGGTATTGCGCTGGTGTTTCCCGATACTTCACCACGTGGCGAAGGTGTGGCGGATCATGAAGATTATGATCTGGGTCAGGGCGCGGGCTTCTATGTCAATGCAACGCAGACGCCTTGGGCGCCCCACTTCAAAATGTGGGATTATATTGCCGAAGAACTTCCTGCGCTTCTGGTCGAGAATTTTGCCATCGATCCAGACCGTCAGGCAATCACCGGGCATTCGATGGGCGGACACGGTGCGTTGACACTGGCGATGAACCTGCCGGGGCGGTTCCGCTCGGTCTCGGCCTTTGCACCGATTTCCAACCCGATGGGCGCGGATTGGGGTCGAAAGCAACTGAGTGCGTATCTGGGCGATGACGAAGCCGCATGGGCGAAACATGACGCTTCGATGATGATGCGCAGCACCGGATTTGACGGCCCGATCCTGATCGACACCGGCGCCAATGACCAGTTCATCGACCTGCTGCGCCCCGAAGCGTTGGCGCAGGCGATTGCCGAACGTCGCCAACAGGCCACTTATCGCCTGCAGCCGGGCTATGATCATTCGTATTATTTCGTGTCCACCTTCATGGAGGACCACATCACCTTCCACGCCGAAGCGCTGTACGGAGACTGAGGCATGAGCAAATATGACTATGATCTGATCATCATCGGATCAGGGCCCTCGGGGCGGTCGGCGGCCATACAGGCGGGTAAATTGCAGCGACGTGTGCTGGTGATCGACCGCAAGGATCGCTTCGGCGGTGTTTCAGTTCATACCGGCACCATCCCGTCCAAGACCCTGCGCGAAACTGTGCTGAACCTTTCAGGCTGGCGCGAACGCAGCTTCTATGGTCGCTCATATAGGGTCAAAGATCAGATCCGGGCCGAGGATCTGAAAGCCCGATTGCACATGACACTCGATCACGAGGTCGATGTGCTGGAACACCAATTCAACCGCAATCATGTGGAAACTCTGAACGGGCTGGCAAAGTTCACCGGCCCGCATGAGGTCGAGGTTGCTACGGATGCGGGCGAGACCACGCGCCTGACCGCGGCCAAGTTCCTTATCGCCACCGGCACAAAGACATATCGCCCCGATTACGTGCCATTCAACGGCAAGACCGTCGTTGATGGCGACGATTTCCTGGAGATGGAGGAGATCCCGCGCTCGCTCTGCGTAATTGGTGCGGGCGTGATCGGTGTGGAATATGCCACCATGTTTTCGGCACTGGATGTGCGGGTCACGCTGATCGAGCCGCGCGAGACGTTCCTGGATTTCATCGACAAGACGCTGATCCATGATTTCACCCACCAAATTCGCGAGAACGGTGTCGATCTGCGTCTGGGATCAGCCGTCGAAAAGATCGAGGATGCCGGTACGCATGTCGAGATCACCCTGGACAACGGTCGCCATGTGCGCGCCGAAATGTTGCTTTTTGCGGCCGGGCGCATGGGCGCAACCTCGGCCCTGAATCTGGACGCGGTTGGGATCGAGACGGATCATCGCAACCGTATCAGCGTGGATCGCAAAACCTATCAAACCGCGGCACCGCACATCTATGCAACGGGTGATGTGATCGGGCATCCATCGCTGGCCTCGACGTCTTTGCAGCAGGGGCGCGTCGCAGCGTGTCACGCGTTGGAGACCCCGACCCTGCCGGAGAGCCCTTGGTATCCGTATGGCATCTATTCGGTTCCCGAGATCTCGACCTGCGGCATGTCCGAGGAAGAGTTGCAGGAGCGCGGCATCCCTTATGAGGTGGGCGTGGCGCGGTTTCGCGAAACCTCGCGCGGGCATATCATGGGGTTGGAACATGGAATGCTGAAGATGCTGTTTTCGCTGAAAACCCGCCGGGTTCTGGGCGTGCAGATTGTTGGCGAGGGCGCGACCGAGCTGATCCATATCGCGCAGGCAGTGCTGAACCTGAAGGGTACGGTGGATTACTTCGTGCAGAACACCTTCAACTATCCGACGCTGGCCGAGGCCTACAAGATCGCGGGTCTGGACGCGTTCAACCGGATGCCGATCCCCGAAGAGTTCAAGGTACGTAAATCCGCGACCAAAGCGAAACCGGCGAAACAGGCCAAAGAGGCGTGACCACGCTCTACATTGATGGCGACGCCTGCCCGGTGAAGGCCGAGGCCGAACGGGTCGTGACCCGGCACCGGGTCCCGATGGTTCTGGTGTCGAACGGGGGATTGCGGCCATCGGCGAACCCTCTGGTTCAGGTTGTCATCGTGTCCGAGGGTGCAGACGAAGCCGACAAGTGGATCGCTGAACGCTGCGGCCCGGGCGATGTGGTGGTGACATCCGATATCCCTCTGGCCGCCAAATGCGTTGAAGCCGAGGCACGGGTGCTGCGCCCCAATGGAGAGCCTTTCACCGCGGCAAATATCGGTCAACAACTGGCCATGCGTGACCTGATGGCCGACCTGCGCGCGGCCAATCCGTTGGGCTCGGGCGGGGGCGGAAAACCCTTTGGCAAGGCAGACCGATCCCGGTTCCTGGACGCGCTCGAGCGCGAGATTCGGGCAACCCTGCGCCGGTAGCTCTCCCGCCGGTCGAAGACGCATCAAAGATGCGCCATCTCCCGTTGGGCCGGGCAGCGCGTTCCGCGCTGCGTTTGGCGCTTGCATATCGGTTCCGGGATTGGTTCAGTCCGTTACAATCTGAACAGGTTAAGCAGGTTCGCATCATGGCCATCAAAGCCGTCATCTTTGACATCGGAAACGTGCTGATCGAATGGCAGCCCGAACGCTACTACGACAGGGTGATCGGCGAAGAGCGCCGCCGCGCCATGTTCGCCGAGGTCGATCTGCATGGCATGAACGATCTGGTCGATCAGGGGCACCATTTCACCGACACCATCTATGACTGGGCCGAAAAATATCCCGATTGGCGCGCCGAAATCCGCATGTGGCACGACAAGTGGATCGAGCTTGCGACACCAGAGATACCATACTCGGTCCGATTGCTCAGGGCACTGCGCGCAAATGATGTGCCAGTATTTGCCCTGACCAATTTCGGGGTACAGAATTTTGATTACGCTACCACTGTTTATCCGTTTCTGAACGAATTTGACGGGCAATATGTTTCCGGTCGGATGAAAGCTGTCAAACCGCACCAGCCGATTTATGAGATGGTCGAGGCAGATTGCGGTTTGCCGCCAGCAACACTGCTCTTTGCGGATGACCGCATCGACAACATCGAAACGGCACGCGCGCGCGGGTGGCAAACGCATCACTTCCAGTCGCCGCAAGGTTGGGCGGATTGTCTGGTGGCCCAGGGGTTGCTGTCAGAGGACGAGGCGCGTTGAACATCCTTCAGATACCCTTCGCCGAAGGTGAGGCCAATCTGAACTGGGTTGAGTTGACCGAGGCGTTCGCCAAGGGCCACCAGCGACCGAAGGCACAGATCGAGGATACGTTTCTTTATCGTGGCAAAGACACTTTGTTGTCGCGTTCCGCTTGGGTGGACGGCCTGGGTCTTGCTGTAAAATCAACGACAATATTCCCCGGCAATGCGCAGATCGGACGGCCCGTGATCGATGGGTCAGTCAGCGTGTATGGCGACACGGACGGACGGCTTGCCGCTTTGGTAGATTTCTTCCTGGTGACCAAATGGAAAACCGCCGGAGACAGCCTGCTAGGGGCGATGAGATTGGCAAACCCGGAGAGTCGTCGAATACTGATCGTTGGTGCCGGGCGTGTCGCGGAGTCCTTGTGCGAAGCCTTTGCGGCTGGTTTTCCCCGCGCTCGAATTTCGCTTTGGAACCGGACAAGCGCCAAGGCCGAGATGCTGGCCAAAAAGCTGAGGCATGTCAACGTCGTCTATGATTTGCCGGATGCTGTGAATGGTGCGGATATTGTTGCCACTGCCACGATGAGCACGCAGCCCATCATTCGAGGAGAATGGTTGCGCCCGGGCCAACACCTGAACCTGATCGGAGCCTACAGGCCCGACATGCGCGAGGCGGACGACACCGCCCTCCAGCGCGGGTTGATCTATTTGGACAGCTTTGATTCGACAGTTGACTATATCGGCGAGATCAAAACCCCCATCGCCAGCGGAGCCATCTCACGCGATGACCTGATCGCGGATTACTATGCGCTTGATAAGTTCGCGCCTGATCCGTCGGCCATTACGGTCTTCAAGAACGGCGGTGGGGCGCATCTGGATCTGATGACCAGCCGCTATATCATTGACAAATATCAGGCCTGATCAAGCAGCGGCGACCGCGTCAGAGCGGTCCTCGCGGATCGGCAGATGGACGATGGCACTGAACGCTCCGATCCCGATGCCGATCCACCAGACCAGAGTGTAGTCGCCATACTGATCATACATGCGCCCGCCCAGCCAGATGCCCAGAAAGCTGCCGATCTGGTGGCTGAGGAACACGATGCCATAGAGCGTGCCCATATATCTCAGCCCGAACAGATGCGCCACAAGACCCGATGTGAGCGGAACCGTTGCTAGCCACAGAGAACCCATAGCCAACGAGAAAGCAATCACCGTCAGCGGAGTGATCGGGAACAGGATAAAGGCGGCCGCTGCGATGGTGCGGCCTGTATAAACCGTTGCAAGCAAGTACTTCTTAGGGAAGTGGTTGCCGGCCCAACCCGCCAGCAAGGTGCCGCCGATATTCGCAAGACCGATCAATGAAATCGCGACAGCCCCAAGGGCCGAGGTAGTCGTGATGCCAATTGAATGAAGAACGCCCCCGGGTTGGATCGGGCCACACATCTCGGTCACAAAGGCCGGAAAATGTGCCGTGACAAACCCGAGTTGGTAGCCGCAGCTGAAAAATCCGATGGCGATCAGCGCATAGGACGGATCGCGTAGCGCTTTGCCAAGGATTTGTGCCAAGCCCTCTTCCAGTTCCGCTTTTGAGGCAGGTTTTGGGCCGCGCATAAAGGGCAACGTCAGCACCAGCGCCAGTATCGCGACGGCGAAGACAAGAAAGACCTGTTGCCATGGAAGGAATGTCAGCAGCCACTCTGCCGTTGGCGCGCCGATAACCTGGCCAAAACTGCCCGCTGCGGTAACGATGGCCAGCGACATTGAGCGGTTCTGATCGGACGAAGCCCGCCCCACGACGGCCAGCACGACCCCAAAGCCGGTTCCGGCGATGCCGAACCCCACCAACCAGGCGTACGTTTGGTGTTCGAAGGGCGTGACGGACCATGCGCTCAGGACCATACCTGCGGTATAGGTCAATGCGCCCAGAATTATGGCGCGCCGGTCACCGATCTTCTCGGCGATGGCGCCAAAGATCGGCTGCCCGATGCCCCAGGCGAGGTTCTGTATCGCAATCGCCATCGAAAAATCGGTGCGCAGCCAGCCGAACTCGTCGGCGATGGGAATCTGAAACACGCCAAACGACGCCCGCACCGCAAAACTGACGGTGATGATGATGCAGGCAACAATCAGGATCGGATTCAACAGTCGAGCGGATTGGGGCATGGGGGCTCCGGGGTGTTAGCCCGACGAGAGTAGCGGGCATAGGAGGCGCGTCAATTCAGGAGTTTTGCGACACCGCTTCAACAAAATTGATGTGTCTGGAAAAAAGGTTTCTTTTCAACACGTGGGTCGGAGGTTATGCGTCAGTTTATGACGGAATTGATATCGCTTTATGAGACGCGCATCGGCGATGGCACGCTGACCCGTGATGACGCGCAAGAGGCTGTTTTGCCCCGGTTTGAACGAATCCGCGCAGCGCTGGCGGAACCGGTCAAACGCGGGTTCTTCCGCAAAGCCCCGCCGCCGCCCAAGGGGCTGTATCTTTGGGGCGGTGTCGGGCGCGGTAAATCCATGCTGATGGATATGTTCGTCGAGTCGCTGGGTGACATTCCGGCCCGTCGGGTTCACTTTCATGCCTTCATGCAGGAAATCCACGCCGGGCTGCACAAAGCCCGCGACGAGGGTGTCGAAGACGCTTTGGCACCAGTGGCAGACGCGGTGGTAAAATCGGCCAAGGTGCTGGCCTTTGATGAAATGCAGATCACCGACATCACCGATGCGATGATTGTCGGACGCTTGTTCGATCTGTTGCACGCGGGCGGTGTTGTCGTAGTCACAACCTCGAACCGCCATCCGGATGATCTGTACAAGGATGGTCTGAACCGGCAATTATTCCTGCCCTTCATCGCGCATATCAAAGAACAGCTTGAGGTGTGGGAGCTGGTTTCACCTACCGACTACCGGCAGAACCGCCTCGAGGGGTCTCCGGTCTATTTCGCGCCGATCGGGCCGGAAGCGCGTGAAAAGATCAGGGCCGTTTGGAACGATCTGTCGGGTGGTCCGGCCGAGCCTCTGGCGTTGCAGGTAAAGGGGCGTGAGGTTGTTCTGCCTGCGTTTCGAAACGGGGTGGCCCGGGCGTCGTTTTATGACTTGTGCGGACGGATGTTGGGGCCCGGAGATTACCTTGCCGTTGCCGAGGCCGTAAAGGTGCTGGTGCTGGAGGATGTCCCCCGGCTATCGCGTAACAACTTTAACGAGGCCAAGCGTTTTGTGACCCTTATCGATGCGCTGTATGAGGCCAAGGTTCGGCTGATCTGTTCGTCTGCTGCAGAACCCGAAATGCTGTATGTCGAAGGGGAAGGAACGTTCGAGTTTGAACGCACCGCCTCGCGTCTGCGCGAGATGCAGGATCAGAACTGGGGAAACTAGGGGGCCCTGCCCCCGTCGCCTTTGGCGACACCCCCGGAGTATTTTTGGCCAGATGAAGCTTTAACCGTTTTCACGCAGGATATTGCCTGCGAGATAAAGCGAGCCGCAGATCAGGATGCGCGCTTGCGGGTCTTTATCTGTGATCGCACTTAATGCTTCCGCAACGCTGTTTGCGGTTGATGCGGGCAGATCGACCTTGGAGGCAGCCTCGGCGGTATCTTCAGCACTGAGGGTGTTGGCCTCGCCCGGGATCGAAACGGCGGTCAGCGTGTCGGCTTGCGCGGCCAGTGGCCTGAGATAGCCGGTTACGTCCTTGGTATTGAGCATGCCGCAGATCATATGGGTCGGCTTTTTGGGCAGCTTTGACAGGATATCTGCCAGAGCGATACCGGCGGCGGCGTTGTGGCCACCGTCCAGCCAAAGCTCGGCCTGAGGGGCCTGTTGGGTCAGCAGTCCTGTTTTCAACCGCTGCATCCGAGCGGGCCATTCGGCGCGGGTGACGGCGGCCTCATACGCGGCGTCTCCCATCTGAAGGTGGCGCAGGACGGCAACGGCAGCGCCGGCATTCTGGATCTGATGCGCACCCAGAAGGTTGGGCAGCGGCAGGTCACGCAGGCCGGTTTCGTCCTGATAGACAAGGCGCCCGTTTTCTTCGTGCACATGCCAGTGCTGTCCATGCACCAGCAGCGGCGCGCCCAGACGGGCGGCGGTGTATTCGATCACCTCCAGCGCCTCGTCCTCTTGCGGGCCGACAATACAGGGCACGCCGGGTTTGATGATCCCGGCCTTTTCAGCGGCAATCTTGCCCAGCGTGTTGCCCAGGAACTGTTCATGGTCGATCGAGATCGGGGTAATCACCGTCACTTGGGGCTGTTCGATCACATTGGTAGCGTCCAGACGCCCGCCCAAGCCCACCTCAAGCAGCGTGAAATCGGCCTGCGTGCGGGCGAAGGCCAGAATGGCTGCGCAGGTGGTGATTTCAAAATAGGTGATGTTCTCACCATCATTAGCGGCGTAGCATTCATCCAGAATGGCCGTCAGGGCGGGTTCCGATATCAACTCTCCGGCCAGTCGGATACGTTCGTGAAACCGCGCCAGATGCGGTGAGGTATAAGCATGGACCGAGCGCCCTGCCCCCTCGAGCCCTGCGCGGATCATCGCCTGCGTCGAGCCTTTACCGTTGGTGCCCGCAATATGGATGACCGGGGGCAGCCTTAGCTGCGGGTTGTCGAGCGCCGCCAGCAAACGCCAGACGCGGTCCAAGGTCAGGTCGATGATCTTGGGATGCAACGCCATCATCCGGTCAAGGATGACGTCCGAACTCTGGCTGGTCATTTTTCAGCCGTTTCCTCGGCGGGGGCTTCCGGAGCGGGCGCGGGCAGATCGCCTTTGACGGCCGGAGGTTGGTTCATCAGCATACGCGTGATGGTAATCAACTCATCGCGCATTTCGGTGCGCTTGGTGACTCGGTCCAACATCCCGTGATCCAGCAGGTATTCGGCGCGCTGGAACCCTTCGGGCAATTTTTCCCGTATGGTTTGCTCGATCACCCGGGGACCGGCGAAACAGATCAGGGCGTTGGGTTCTGAAATATGCACATCGCCCAGCATCGCGTAAGATGCGGTAACGCCACCTGTGGTCGGGTGGGTCAACACGACGATATAGGGCAGGTTCGCCTCTTTCAGCATTTCGACGGCCACCGTAGTGCGTGGCATCTGCATCAGGCTGAGGATACCTTCCTGCATCCGCGCACCCCCTGCCGCCGAGAACAGGATCAGAGGGCGCTTTAGCTTCACCGCCTCTTGCGCGGCGGCGATGATGGCGTTGCCGACATACATGCCCATCGAGCCGCCCATGAACGAGAAATCCTGCGCGGCGGCCACAATCGGGGTGCGGCCAATCTCGCCCACGGCGACCAGCATCGCCTCTTTCTCGCCGGTTTTTTTCTGCGCCGCTTTCATGCGGTCGGGGTATTTCTTTTGATCGCGGAACTGCAGCGGATCATCTTTGGGCGCAGGCACCTCTACCTCGGTGAAAATGCCGCCGTCGAACAGATGACTGAACCGGTCTCGCGGGGTGATCGCCATGTGGTGATCGCATTGGGTGCAGACATTCTGGTTTTCTGCCAATTCGCGGTGGAACAACATCGTTCCGCATTCATCGCACTTGTGCCAGAGGTTTTCAGGCACTTCCCGGCGCGAGAAGATCGAGTTGATCCGGGGGCGGACGTAGTTTGTGATCCAGTTCATGTCGGAACCTTGCTGAGACTGCGTTGACGTCAAATAAGACGCTGGCGCAGGAATTGCAATCAGCGCCTGAGGACCAGCCGCGCAGTGAGCCACCCGACAATCATGAGCGCAAAGTCGACAAACAGCCAGGGACGGATGGCCTGCGTGTCCGAAGTCTCATATGGCAAGTGATACAGAGCCAGGCCGCTTAGACTGTCAGGCAGTGAAATGACAAGCAGTGCGGCGAAATTGTTGAAGAAATGCAGCGCGATTGCTGGGCCCAGCGTTCCCGATCGGGCGGTGAGATCGGCGGTCAGCAAGCCAAAGGCCATCGCCCAGACGGTGATCAGGACAGCGTTATCGCCAGCCATAGAAGGGTTGTAATGCCCGGTCGCGAACAGAAGTGAGGGCATGAGCATCCAGATCAACGGGGATCGGAACCGTGCTGCCAAACCTTGCTGCAAATAGCCCCGGAACAAGATTTCTTCGGCGCTGGTTTGTATCAGAACGGCGATCAGTGACAGCGGCAACAGGACCAACCATTTCAGCAGCGGCAGATTGGCAACCAGCGGCGCTCCAAAATCGTATGGCGGCAGGATCAGCAGCACAGCCCCCAAACAGGCCAACGCACGCAGGACCAGCCAGAATTGCCGGATAGCCACCGCCGGCGGCCCAATCATCGTGGCAAGTGAGCGGTGCTGGATCAATCTTGCCGCAACTGCGACGCCCAGAGTGACGAAGATGAAACTGCTCAGAACCAGCAAAAGCGCAATGGGGGATGAGCCGGTCAGAAACCGTGCAGCCCATTCAGCCGTGCCAAGACTGGCGACCATCGCAAAAAGAACTGCGTTCAACGACAGGATAACCGCGGCAACGATACCCGTACCGACAATCAGGCGCCAAAGCTCGGGGAATTTCCGCGCCTCAGTCAGAAGCACTTGATGAGGCTGATACGCTCCAGGAGACTTGTCAGGTGGCATTTGTCGGCTCGGCGTCCGGCGAAGAGGTTTCTTCGACCGGCAAGGCGTTTGGCACGCGCATTCGCTCGGCGGCAGAGGTCAGGTAACCTGCAACAGTTTCAAGAAGCTGAACGGCGACGCTTGCGTCACTTTCGATCACGGCGCGCAACTCCTCGGCACCGATCCTCAGAAAGGCGCAGTCTGTCGTCGCCACCAGATCCAGTTGTCGCGGCTCGTTAGTGATGATCGCAAGATCACCGATCAAGCGCCCCGGCTCGACTGTCGAGAGGGTTTCAAGCTCGCCATCCTTGTTCAGCCACTCCAGGCTGGCCTCGCCCGAGATGCACAGATAGGCGGCGTCGGGGGCCTGACCGCGCGCGAACACCACCTGCCCTGCGGCGGCCTCATACCACTGCGCCGAGAAGGCAAGCAGGCGCTGGTTGCGCCCGTCCAGCCGCGAGAACAACTCGGTCGACGAGATGATCTTGAGCTTGCGGCTCAGGTCATCAGAGGAACTGTCTTCAGTTTCGGGCCGCACGCGCGAGACGCCGTCGATGCGGCCATCCTTGACCTCGACAAACAGATCGTAGGCCTCGGGGTGGGCAAAATGATCTTCCATGAAGATCATGATCGCATCGGGCAGCAGTTCGCGCAGCTTCAACCTTGTGCGCAACCGGCTTTCCGAATCGTGGCTGGCCAACGCCTTGTCGAGGATCAGGATATCGGGACGTTTGATCCCGGCCCGCGAGAATGCGGCGCGTTCCTGAAACACCGTCGGCAGGTTGTTTCCGCCTAATCCCGAGGGCAGATCATAGATGATAGCCGCCGCGCGCCGGCGCAATCCGGCCTCGTTGAGGACCTCGGCCACCAGATCTTCGATCTCTTCGGCATGGGCACCGGCCATGATCGAGACCCGACCATACAGCGCGTTTTCCATCGCGGTCAGGCGCGGGACATACAGATCAGGCGTCACCGGTATGAACATCCCGCCCATGGCACTGCGCAACCTTTCGGCCTGGCTCTGGCGGATTGCAAGGATCTTGTCCTTGTATTCTTCGGGGAAGCTGGGTCCGATCTGTTCGGCAGTCAGCATGAAAGGAACGGTCAGCAACAGGGCACGTTCCTGATCATTCAGCGCCTCTTCCCCTTTGGATTTGCGGCGCTCTTCGATGTCGAGCAGGCGGTGATACATGTCTTTCGACAGGCCCAGTCGCAAGAACAGGGGGTGATCTGCGCCGTCGCGCCCGAAGGTCTGGTTCAACGTGTCCAGAACGGCCTCGGCAATGCTCAGCGCGTCATCGTCCAATTCATGTGCGGCCAGCATCGACATGAACCGTCCGTCTCCGGCCAGAATATCAGGCGAGATATCGTGCGAAGGCGCAGCGAACAGAAGAT
This sequence comes from Ruegeria sp. L12, assembly GCF_056531745.1. Classification (NCBI taxonomy): domain Bacteria; kingdom Pseudomonadati; phylum Pseudomonadota; class Alphaproteobacteria; order Rhodobacterales; family Roseobacteraceae; genus Ruegeria; species Ruegeria sp. L12. The sequence goes on along the minus strand of NZ_JBQFMH010000005.1, from coordinate 38,048 downwards.
TGCCCCCCAGCGGAACCGCCGGGTTGAAACGGTCCGGATCAAAGCGATAGACGTATTTGTCCAACCCCCGCTCCTGCAACCGGGTTGCAACGGTTTCACGCAGATTGACAATCTCTTGCGCCAATTCTGGATGAAGCTCTGGGTCAAATTGTGAGCGCAAGGTGCGGCGGAACATGAACTCGTCGATGCCCATCGCCTCGACCAGTTGGAACCACCAATCGCGGATGTCCTCGATATCATCAAGTCCCGCGAGCCCCGGATCGATCCATTCGTCGCTGAGCGAATCCGGTGGATTGCCTGCGCGAACAGCCTCGATCTGGCGACGGCTGGGCACTTTCAACGCGTCTGCTTCATGTTGCGGATGTGTTCGTAGCGGCATCAACAGATTGTCGCCCAGCGTTCCGTCAAACAGATAAGGCCGCGAATAGGCATAGCCGATCCGGGCGGCAATGACGGATTGGTGCAGATCGTTCAGATTGTGACCCGCCAGAACAACCTCACCCTGAGCCGGAAGCAGCTCTCGGGTCAGCAACTGCGCAAGCGCGCTGCGCTCGGATGCGTGGGTCGATTGAATCGCCACGCGCGCGCCACGGGGAATGGTCAGGTCGATGTCTTCAAGGATAGTTTTGCCATCGTCATCACGCACGGTAACATTGCGCAGCTCGATATCACCGTTCAGGCGTGGAATTGACTCAGGTACACCCTCGAACAGACGTTCGGGGATCATGTTCGACGGCGCAAATCGCTCGGTCACGATTTCCCAGCGCAGCGACATGTCCTGCACCTGATTGTAGTAGGTCAGCAGATCCTTCCACGGACCGCTGAGGTCCTTATATGCGCCCAGAGCGGCCACCAGCGCGCCCACTGTAACCTCACCCGTGATCGCCAGATAGCCGCCCACCGAGTAGAACAGGAACGGAGTCATCTGAGTGATCAGATTGTTGAGGAACTTCATGAAGAATTTCTTGTTGTAGATCTTGAACCGGATCTCGAACAAGGTGCCCAGACGATGGCTGAACTGCGCCAGGCGATAGCGCCAGCCGCCATTGGTGCGCAGGTCACTGATCCCGGCGGCGCTTTCACCGATTTCAGAGCTCAGACGGCGGACCTCTTGAATCCGGTCCTTGTTCAGCAGGTTGATCTGACGTTGCAACTTGGGGATCAGCCATGCCTGCAGGGGGATCAAGGCAATACTGGCCAGCCCGAACCAGACGCTTTGCATGAACAGGAAGGTGACGATGGTCATCATCTGCCCGAATTGGAACACCGGCTGCGCAATGGCGTCGCCCATCAACCCGCCCATCGGCTCGGCCTCGGAGGTAATCATCGAGACCAGCTCGCCCTGGCTTGTCGTCGCGAAATAGGATTTCGGGAAGCGCATGGACCGGCTGATCAGGGTAAAACGCAGACGGCGCAGCATCCGTTCGGCCAGAACGCCCTTCATGGTGTTGATGCGCATCTTCATCAGGCCGCTGGCGATCACGGTGGCCAGAAAGGCAAAACACAGGATCATCAGATACTGAATCTGGGTCACCGTGAAGCCGAACACCGTTACCGTATCCGCAGGCGCACCAATCGCGTCATTGATGATCTGTTTTGGTAGTTCAAGCGAGGCGTAGAGAAAGGGAAACGACAGGACCGTCAGGACCAGCAGCACCATCTGCTGCTTCTTCGAATACTTCCAGATGAATGAAAATAAGGTGGGTTCCATACACCTGCCTCGTCCTGAAATTGAATGATCCAAAGGCGATGCGCAACATTCCCACGATCAGAGAGCCGAAGGTAAGCGTCGGCATGACCTATTGCAAGAATGAGTGCGCGCGTGTCCAGCGATTCGAGACTGAGATCGCACGCTTTGAAATCAACTTTTGAACAGGCCGGCGCAAGACGGGTTTGTTCCCCGCCCGCTCTTTGACTAAAGAAGGGAGAGCTACCGAAGATGAGGCAATGGGCAAACTTCTGGATCGATATTTGCAACGCAAGGTCTTGGCCCGATGGCGGGATGCTGTGCGACATGCGGATCAGGCCTCATTGCCTGAACTTCGGCGCCAGCGTGACGACGCCCGTCAACTGCGCAAAGAGCTGGCGCAGCTAACACAAGCCGCCGATGCCCGTCTGATTCAGCCGCTGATCGGATCGAACCAGTTTTCGCGACCGCTTGGCACGGATTGGTCCTGGAGGCCGGATCTCTGGAAGGCGCCCTCTGTCCGCAAAGGCCTCGCCTCGGCTGCGCGCAAGGCGACGATGGACAAGCAGGTGACCATCTTTCACGACTGCGACCGGTCAGAGATCGCGATGCGTCAGGAAAGAAACCGTGGCGACAAGGATCTTGCCCCCTTTAGTATGGCGATCGAAGTCTTTGACTTTCAAGGTTCTTTCCTATCCCTGTCGGTCGAATTGCCCGCAGACGCAGCAAAAGGCCTGACAGGTCAGCATCTGATGCGGGTCGATACGGTGGTCGAATGCGAACGCCCGGCGGTGGTGTTCGCGCGGCTCAACATTCAAAATGGCCCGAACACAGAACAAGTTCTGCGCGCGCTTGATCTGTCGCGGCCGGAAGCCGCAATCGATTTTGATCTGGCGCATCTGCATCTGAATGAACACAGAATTGAAAAGTTGTGGCTTGATCTGATACTCGAGCAGCCCGCGATGAACCGGGTTGTTTTGCGGGACCTGACCTTTTGCCGCCACCATCGGGCTGATCTGTAAGTGAGCACAAATGACCCAAGTTACTCTGACACCGATCCGCTTTGAAAACGCCCTGTGGGAAGGGCACCTGACTGCTGAAAGCGAGCCGCAAATCGAGGTTCGCTATCTCGGCGAACAGGTGCCGGACATAGGGCTGACCCAGGAAACCGACGGGTGGGCCTTACGTATTCCGGTCCCAGCCGCCGCGCTGTCTGAAGGGGTGCATTGCATCGCCATCTTTGATGCCACAACAGATCAGAAACTTGGGGATTTCACGATCATCGCAGGCACCCCCGCCGCCGACGATCTGCGGGCCGAGATTGCATTGTTGCGTGCCGAACTCGATATGCTGAAACGGGCCTTCCGACGATCGCAAACACAGTCTTGAACCGCGCTCATTCGGGCCATTTGCCTATCTTTTCAGCCTCATCCGTGCATCATGAAGTCATTCGGCGCGGATTGAGGACCTTATGGACCGCAACAGCATTATCAAAGTGATCGCCCTGATGATAACGGGCTTCGGCATCGGGATCGACTTTACCGGTGCGTTGATGCTGGTCCCGGCCATCGAAAACAGCTTTGATGCGGATATCACCAGCACCCAATGGGTTCTGAATATCTATGCGCTGTTCTTTGCCATGACCATGGTTGCGGGCGGGCGGCTGGGGGATATGTTTGGTCACCGCAAGGTGATGATTATCGGCCTTGCGATCTTCGTGTTTGCCTCAATTCTGTGCTTTGTCTCTCCGGGTCTGGACTATCTGATTGGCGCCCGAGCGCTGCAAGGGATCGGTGCAGGCTGCGTTTGGCCCTGCACATTGGCCTTTGGGGCGACGAAAGTCTCAAAGGACGAGCATCGCGCATTGGTGATGGGTCTCATTCTGGCGGGCGTAACAACGGGCAATGTCTTTGGCCCGTTGATCAGCGGCACCGTAGTCAATCTGGGTGACTGGCGACTGTTCTTCCTGGCCAACGTCATTTTCTCAAGCATCTCCATGACCACCGCGATCCTGCTGATGGAGCGTGAGACCGAGCATAAGAAAGGCGAACATATCGACTATGCCGGAATGGGCATACTGTCCTTTGCGGTTCTGCTTCTGCTTTATGGGTTGGATGTTGGTGCGGATTGGGGTTGGACCTCGGTGCCGCTCTTGCTGTTGTTCTTCGTCAGCGCGGTGCTGTTCTTCCTGTTCCCGCAGGTCGAAAAACGCGTCAGGGAACCTCTGTTGCTGCCACAACTGATGCAGAACCGAGAATTTCTGATCACCCTTGGCCTGAACATGTTCAACGTCTCAGCGGCATTCGTAGCCTTGTTATATTTCCCGCAATACATGCAAAAGGTTCTGGGATGGTCGGTGTTCCAATCGGCGCTGGGGTTGGCCCCGCTAACCGTATTGCTCGCGGTTGGCTCCATCGTTTCGGGTACGCTGTATAATGATTTCGGGCCCAAACGGTTGCTGTTGTGGGGGTATATCTGCGCAACCGTAGGTGCGTTGAGCGTGATCATCATGCCAGAAAGCTGGGGGTATTTTCAGATCTTACCCGGTATGGCGCTAATGGGGCTTGGGGCCACACTGACAGTTGGCCCCTCAGGCACCGCCGCTGTCTGCGCCGTCAAACCCGAACGTGCAGGTCTGGTGGGTGGACTGAGCTTTATGACGCATCTGGTTTATGGCGCCATTTCAGTCGCTTGCGCGACCGCAGTAATGTACGTCGTCAGCCTGTCCAGCTTGCGCAATCAACTTGCCGCCGCAGGCATCAAACTGTCTGAGGCGGATCTAAAAGCGATCAATGGCGGCACGCTGACGACCGACTCGGCCAAGGCCGTCCTGCAAAAACTGAATTCCGGTGAGGTCGAAAAGGTAAAGGCCGCCATAGCGACGGCCTTTGACAGCGGGATGAACATCGCCTTTGTATTCGCCACTATCTCGGTTTCGGTCGGTATCATTCTCGCGCTGATGCTTGACGAGAAGAAACTGCACAAAGTCGAAAGCTAGAAGGGCCGCAATCTCTGCGGCCCTCGGCTGATTACTGCGACGGCCCGGTCGGGTTGAACGCTGACAGTCCCTTAAGGATGTCGATGGCATAGGCCAGCTGGTAATCCTGCTCGCGCAGCTCTGCCGTGGCTTCGGCCTTGGCGCGATCCTCTTCGATCTGACGGATTTCATCCTCGCTCAGGCTGTCATTGTTCAGGCTGCCGCGCAGGTCGGCTTCGGACCGGGTGCGGGCGTTGCTTTCCTCTTCCTCTTCGGTCACGGGTGTCGGACGCGGCTGTTCCACGATGATATCCGGACTGACGCCAAGCGCCTGGATTGAGCGGCCAGACGGTGTGTAATAACGCGACGTGGTCAGACGCATCGCGCCATCTCCGCGCAGCGGCATTACCGTCTGGACCGAGCCCTTGCCGAAGCTCTTGGTGCCCACAACGATGGCACGGTGATGATCCTGCAGAGCACCTGCCACAATCTCGGACGCCGAGGCCGAGCCACCATTGATCAGAACGACAATCGGCTTGCCGCCGGTCAGGTCGCCGGGCGTGGCGTTGAACCGCTCGCCGTCCTCGGGATTGCGGCCGCGGGTCGATACGATCTCACCCTCATCCAGAAATGCGTCGGAAACCTTGATCGCCTGGGTCAGCAGACCACCCGGGTTGTTGCGCAGGTCCAGTACGATGCCGTTGACGTTTTCGATACCGCCTGCCTCTTCAATCTGTTCTTCAAGACCCGTCTTGAGGTTGGGATAGGTCTGGTCGTTGAAGGTGGTAACGCGCAGCACAACGCTGGTGCCCTCAGTACGCGCACGCACAGCGGTCAGCTTGATGGTGTCACGGATGATGGTAACGTCGAACGGATCGGCCTCACCCTCACGCACAACGGTGATCACGATCTCGGATCCAACCGGCCCGCGCATCAGATCAACCGCCTTGTCCAGTGTCAGGCCCAGAATGCTTTCGCCATCCACATGGGTGATGAAATCGCCAGCCTCAATACCCGCAGCATCCGCCGGGGTGTCATCGATCGGAGAGACAACTTTTACAAATCCGTCTTCCTGAGTGACTTCGATTCCCAGCCCACCGAACTCACCACGCGTTTGCACGCGCATCTGTTCGGCATCGTCAGGCGACAAATAGCTGGAATGCGGATCCAGCGAGGTCAGCATTCCGTCAATCGCCGCCTCGATCAGCTCCTCGGTTTCCACTTCCTCGACATATTGCGCGCGGATGCGTTCGAAGATGTCACCAAACAGGTCCAGTTGCTCATAAACACTGGCCTTGTTCTCAGCCTCCTGTGCCAGCAAAGGACCTGCGATCTGAGTGGTTGCGATAATCCCTGCCACGGTGCCGGCCAGACCGGCCATCACAAATTTCTTCATACTCGTTTATCCATCCTTGTCCGTCCGGAACCAATTGTCCGGATCCACGGGGCTGTTGCCTTGTCTTACCTCTATATAGAGCGTTTCTGAACGGTCAGTTCCAGTGCCATCACCGCTTGTTGACATAATAGCGCCGATTCCGGGGGTTTCACCGGGCATCAGACCCACCGGAGTACCTTCGGGGATCACCTGTCCTGGTTGCCCATAGACCTCTTGCAGACCCGAGAACACGAAAAGCAGTCCGGGTTGCGGTTCGAGGATAACCAGATTCCCGAGATCCAGCAGCGGGCCACGGTAGCGTATCGTGGCGGCGGTCGGTGAAACAACCAGCGCCCGCGGGCGCGTGCCCAGTACCAGCCCAGGCCGCGTAACACCTGCCGCATCCGTCTCACCCGCCCCATGCAGAATCACGCCTTGCGTCGGCAACGCGATCCGGCCCTTGAGGTCAGTGACACTTGCGTTGGTCTCGGCAATCTCGCCAGCCGTGATTTCGGACAGGCCACTTGCAAACCCGTCCAGCGTTTCCGTCGACGAAATCAGAATGGCCGTGCGCACCGGGTCTTCAACAAAGCGGCGCGGCAGGTCGGTTCGGTCCGCGATGGCCTCGCTCAGGCGGGTGCGGGCATCCTGCACGCCTGTCAGACCCTCGGTCAGCGTGTTCGCAGCGCTTTGCTGAAGCCGTCGCAGCGTCTGAACCTCTTGCAGATCAGCCGCCAGGTTACGGGCCTGCGCATTCAGACCCGGAGTGACCTCGGACAGCATCATGCCAGTCCGCGCCGCCCCCAGCGGCCCCGACGGATGCAGCATAAGCACCGGCGGAGCGGTTGTTTCGATAGTTTGCAGAACGCCAAGCAATTGTGCCACTTCGCTTTCGCGCGCCTGCAACTCGGCGGTTAGCTGGGTTTCGCGCAGAGCGGCGCGGCGCAATCCGTCGCGCATGGCGGTCAGACCGGCCTCGTAGGCCTGTATCGTTTCGGTCAGCGCACGCACCCGGTCACGGGCAGAGTCGGCTTCGGACAGCGCGACCGATGCCTGCTCCAGCATTTGCGCAGCCTCCAGCGCAGCCTCGGATGGGCTGTACTGAGCCATGACGGGCCATGACCACAACAGCGTCAGGCTGAGCCAGAATGCCCTCATTTCAGCAGGCTTTGCCCGGTCATTTCAGGAGGCACCGGCAACTCCATGAGTTGCAGCAGCGTCGGCGCAAGATCGGCCAACCGCCCATCGCGCAGGACCGCACCTTTAGGGCCACCGACCAGAACGACGGGCACAGGGTTCAAAGTGTGCGCCGTATGAGGGCCGCCTGTTTCCGGATCGACCATCATTTCGCAGTTGCCATGATCTGCAGTCACGATCATGGCGCCGCCAACCTGCTTCAGGGCGGCAACCACCTGCCCCAGCCCCTGATCAACGGCTTCGCAGGCATCGATCGCCGCCTGCAGGTCGCCCGAATGGCCGACCATATCGGGGTTGGCATAGTTGGTGACGATCAGATCATAACCCTCATGAATCGCCTCGACGAACTTCTCGGTCACTTCGGCCGAGGACATCTCGGGTTGCAAATCATACGTCGCCACCTTGGGTGATTTGGGCATGAAGCGATCCTCACCGCCTTCGGGCTGTTCCTTGCCACCGTTCAAGAAGAAGGTGACATGGGGATATTTCTCGGTCTCGGCCAACCGAAACTGACGCAAACCCTGTTTTGCGACCCATTCGCCCAGCGTGTTCACGATATCCCGCTTGGGAAACACGGTGGTCATATAGGCATTGTGACCGTCAGAATATTCCACCATCCCCAGCAGCGCCGACAGCTGCGGACGGGGGCCGGTGTCGAAATCGGAAAATCCGGGCTCTCCGATCGCGTGCAGAATTTCGCGGGCGCGGTCGGCGCGGAAGTTGAGGCAGAAAAAGCCGTCTCCGTCCCGAATGCCGTCATAGTCGCCCAATACGGTCGGCGCGATGAATTCATCCGTTTCCGACTGGTTGTAGGCATGATCCACAGCGTAATGCGCAGTGCTCTCGACCCGGCCCTGCCCTTTGACCATGGCCGCGTAAGCCTCGGCCACCCGTTCCCAGCGGTTGTCGCGATCCATGGCAAAAAAGCGCCCGCAAACGGTGACGATCTTCGCGTTTTCAGGCAGGCGGTCCTGCAGCTCGGAAATATAGGTAAAGGCCGATTTGGGCGCCACATCCCGCCCGTCGGTGATGGCGTGCAGCGTCACCGGAACGCCTGCATCGGAGATGGCTTTTGCGGCGGCCACGATATGGTCGAGATGCCCGTGCACCCCGCCATCCGAGACCAGCCCCATCAGATGCGCCGTTCCGCCCGCGTCTTTCACCCGGGTGATAAAGTCCCGCAGCGCCTGGTTGCCAAAGAATGAGCCATCCTCGATCGCCAGATCGATCTGGCCCAGATCCATTGCGACCACCCGCCCTGCCCCGATATTGGTATGGCCGACCTCTGAATTGCCCATCTGGCCGCTCGGCAGACCAACATCCGGCCCGTGCGTAATCAGTTGCGCATGGGGGCCTTCAGCCATGAGCGCGTCGAAGGTCGGAGTGTTTGCCAGATAGGGCGCGTTGGCTTCGGTGTCGTCAGACAGGCCCCAACCATCGAGGATACACAAAACAACGGGTTTGGGGGCGGTCATGAAAGCTCTCCGATTGAGGCGGCGTTGCTGTCTTCTATCCCCTGCCCGCGCAAGGTTGAACCGTCTTTTAGGGCTGTTGGCACAGAATTAATCCGCCTTGTAATCCCCATAAGGCCGCGCCTTACGGTTGCGGTACTTCACGGTCAGTTCAAGCGGCATATCGTTTTCGTCGTAGATACCGATTAGCACGCCGGTCCCACGGCTGGATTCGCGCATGTTCAGCAGTTGCTCTTCGGATCGGGTGGTGCGCTGGGATTGGCGCCGTGTCCAGGTGAACAGGTGATCATACATCTCGGCGATGACCTCTGCGTGTTCAGCACTGTCGCCCAGATCGGTCAATTCGTTTGGGTCATTCTGAAGATCGAACAAGAGCGGGCGATAACCGCCCTCACAATGGATCAGCTTCCATTTCTCATTCGCTACCATGAACATGACCGCATCGCGAACCGAGGCATTCAACATCTGGGCAATGGGCGATGCCGAGTAGTCGTATTCACAGATCACCACATCACGCGGCGTGCTGTCGGCCTGACCGCGGAGAACAGGCATCAATGAATGCCCTTCAAGGATGTGGCCCGCAGGTTTTCCGCCAGCAACCTCCAAAAAGGTGGGTGCCAGATCGATGGATTCGACCAATGCGTCGCAGGTGGTGCCGCGTGTGGCATCGGCCTCGGGCGATGGATCGTAGATGATCAGTGGCATTTTGGTCGAGGCGTCGTGGAAAAAAGTCTTCTCTCCCATCCAGTGATCGCCCAGAAAATCCCCGTGATCCGAGGTCAGCACGATCATCGTATCCTGCATCCGCCCGGTCTGCTCCATCCAGTCAAACAGCCGCCCCATCTGGTCGTCGGCCTGTTTGATCAGACCCATGTAGGCAGGTATGACCGCCTCGCGAACATCCTGGCGCGAGAAGGTCTGTCCGATTTTCGTGTCCATGAATGCCTTGAGCACCGGATGCGCATTCTGCCGCTCGGCCTCGGACCGAACGACGGGCAAGACGTGCTCGGGACCATACATCGAGGCATAGGGTTCCGGCACGATGTAGGGCCAATGCGGCTTGATATAACTCAGGTGGCAGCACCACGGCCCGTCATGGCTTTGCATGAACTCGATACCACGGGTGGTCAGATAGGGTGTTTCGCTGTCTTCCTCCGCGATGTTTGCGGCTTCAGAGGAATTGTTCAGAAACCAACCCGAGAGCACATTGCCATCCGCGTCCAGCCCGGAATTGGCAAAATCGTGCCAGGGGTTGTCACTCTCATACCCTTTGTCTTTCAGATATTCGTTGTACTTTTTAGCCCCATCCGGATCATAGAACCCATCCGGCCCCTCGGGGCGCATCCCATCGTCACGTTCGAAGACATCGAAACCACATTCGGCGACGCGCGCACCGATCAGGCTATCGGGTTCAAGCCCCAGCCGCGCCATGCCTTCGGCATCTGCACGCATGTGGGTCTTGCCAACCAGCCAGCAATCCATCCCTGCCTTGCGCAGGTGATCGCCCATGGTGATCTCACCGACTTTCAGCGGGATGCCGTTCCACGACGCGCCATGTGAATGCACATAGCGGCCGGTATAGGTCGACATCCGCGAACTGCCGCAGATCGGCGACTGAATATAGGCGCGGGTAAAGCGCACGCCCTTAGAAGCGAGACGGTCGATATTCGGAGTTTGAAGATGCGGATGCCCGTAACAGCTGAGGTAGTCCCAGCGCAGTTGATCGAACATGATGAAGAGAATGTTCTTTGCCTTGGTCATGCCAAGACAGCTAAACTAGCCTTCCATCTGTTGCAGCATCTTTTTGGCACGCTTGCATTGAAGCTGGTCGCGCAGAGGGCTGTCGGGGTCGATATCCTTCTGACAGACCACGCATTTATCCGCCCCGGAAATCGCGTTCAAACCACCACAGCTGCCCTTGATGGTCTTGCCCATCAGCATCACACCCAGGGACATCCCGACCATGATGATCAGCAACAGGATGAATGCCAGAATAAAGGTGCTCATAACGGTTCCTACCGGTCAGTTGGTCCCCAGCGCATCCTTGAGCGCGCTGCTTTGTACCGTGATATAGGCTTCTGACCCGCTTGTCACATCCCGAGAGATGAAGAACACGGCAAGTTTATGCTCTTCGGCCAGTTCCATACCTTTCTCGTACCCCAAGGCCAGCATCGCCGTCGCCCAAGCATCCGCCATCATCGCACTTTCGGCCAAAACCGTGACCGAGGTGGTCCGGTGCGTAATCGGGCGTCCGGTGGTGGGGTCGATGATATGGGAATAGCGCACGCCGTCCTGTTCGAAGAAATTCTTGTAATCGCCTGAGGTCGCCATACCCAGATTATCCAGCGGCACGATCATTTGAATGGCTTGCGCCCCGGTTTCAGGCTTTTCGATACCAATGCGCCAGCTTTCACCCTTTTCGTTCTCGCCCATGGCGACGAGGTCGCCGCCGATTTCGACCATGTAGTTTTCGATGCCTGCTTCGCGGAGTTGCGCTGCCAGCGCATCGATCCCATAGCCCTTGGCGATGGCCGACAGGTTGATACCCACGCCCGGCTCGGATTTTGCCAGGGTGCCCGCGTCGCGATCCAGTGTCAGCAACCGGGCCTGACCAACCCGATCCAGCGCCGCGGCGATCTCGGCATCAGCGGGAACCGGGTCTTCGGGTTTGCGCGGGCCAAAACCCCAAAGCTCGATCAATGGCCCCAGGGTAACGTCAAAGGTGCCATCAGATTTGGTGTGCACGTCGTTTGCCGCCTCGATCACCAGCGCAAAGGCATCGGAAACCGGCATCGGGTCCGTGCTGGTCGAGGCCGAAAAGGTCGAGACCTCGGAATTCGGGTCCCAGTTGGACATTTTCGCATTCACCTCGGCCAGGGTGTCCTGAACCGCCTTGCCAAGCGCTGCCTCGTCCAGATCCTCGCCGATTGCAGTGATGTTGTAGGTCGTCCCCATGGTTTCGCCCGAAAGGCGCACCACATCAGGTTCTTTGTCGAAAAGGCATCCGGTTACGAACAGCAGTGAAGTCAGTGCAATCAGACGTCGCATCGGGGTCTCCTGGGAAAACACGTGTCCGGCGTATGCCAGCGGCCCCGATCAGAGTCAAACCGGCGTCAGACCTTGAGCGGTAGAAACGCCAGCGCAAAAAGGCCGATCGCGGCGGGCACACCGAACATCCAGGCGCGTTTTTGCCATCCCTGCGGCTGCAGCTTCCATGCCATGCGGAAATTGTGGCCGCAGACGACAACCACAAAGAAGATCAGCGCAGCCACGGGCGGGGTCAGATAGAGATCGCTCAGCAGTGTGGATTTCCCTGTATTGCGGCAAGGTTGCACCGGATTTCGAAATTGCACCCTATACAGGGTCTGTCCCTGCGATAAGGTAGAAGAGATAGCCAATTCCTGTGAAGGAGGAGACCGCCCATGGCCCCAAGCTCTTACCAGCCCCCGACACGCGGCGACAAGACCGCGTCGTCAACGCGTAGCCAGTCAGTTGAAACCAACCTGTCGCACACCCATACGACGGTTGCAAAACTGCTGGAAGGCAAAGGGGATGCGGTATTTGCAGTGCGCCCAAACGACACGATCCATTCGGTGGTGGATATATTGCGGGAAAAACACATCGGTGCCGTTGTCGTGACGGATCAGAACGGTACGCTGCAAGGCATCCTGTCGGAACGCGACATCGTGCGTCGGATGGCCGAAACACCGGGTCAGACTTTGCCGCAATCGGTATCCGACCTGATGACAACCGAAGTCAAGACCTGCACGCCCGAGGATCTTCTGAACGACGTTCTGAAGACCATGACTGAAGGGCGATTCCGTCACATGCCGGTTCTGAGCGATGGAAATCTGCGCGGCGTCATCACCATCGGAGACGTTGTGCATTTCCGGTTGAAGGAACTGGAATACGAAGCGCTGAAAATGAAGCAGATGATCGTCGGCTAAGGGTTCAGACAGAACTGCGGATGATACCGGTACGGTCGGTCGAAATGAATCGGATGTCCCCATCCGAAATTTCGGCTGCCGTCAGTTGATTGGTGGCGAACGCGCCGGTGTCGATTGAGATGACTTCACCCCGGACGCACGGTTGGTCGACAATCGTATGCCCGTGAACGACCCATTGCCCGTCTTTTCGGGGCTTTTCGGGGAATTTTGGATGACCCCAAAGACAGACCCGCTCGGATTGGCCGTCAACCGGTCGGGCAGGATCGAGGGCGCCGTGAACCGCAGTAACATTGCCTTGCGTCCAGATCAGGGGCCGCTGGCGCAACCATTCCAAAAGCGGATCGCCTATGGCAAGCCGCAGTTGGTCGGCAACTTTTTCAGGCTCCTGATCGCCGGAATAGGTCAATCCGAATGAGGCGAGTGTTTGCGCGCCTCCGTTGTGCATCCAGACGCGCTCCATCTTTGACGGATCATCGAGAAATTTCAGCAGCATTTCTTCGTGATTGCCCTTCAGGCAGATAGCCCGACCATGCCTGCTGGTGCTGAGATGGCGCACATGTCGCAAGACCTGCGCGCTATAATTCCCCCGGTCGATATAGTCGCCCAGAAATACCACAGGCACCGTTTCATCCAGCACCGCCAGAAGTGTCTGCAACAGATCAAGCCTGCCGTGAATGTCGCCAATCGCGTAGAAGTGACCGCCGGGGGCCAGCGTCGACAAGTCGACCCCTTGCGATTGCGCCGGTTTCGTCAGCACAAGGTTCTTGATCCATTTCGGTAGCATTTGCCAGATGCCTACCCCGGCAGGCCCGGTGCGGCAATCACCAAATCAGGTCCGCATCGCCTGCTGCCGCCGGAAAGCCAAAAAATCCGCTTGACGATCTGGCGGGGAAAGTATCCCTGAGGGGTAGGTTTGGACAGCGGTGTACGGCATATGAAACGGGTTTTGATTACGGGAACGGCAGGCTTTATCGGTTTTTATCTGGCGAAACTGCTGCTTTCTGAAGGGTTTCGGGTGCATGGCTATGATGGGATGACAGACTATTACGACGTCAGCCTGAAACAACGTCGGCATCAGATGTTGCTGCAAAACCCGGGCTTCACCGCGACCGAGGCCTTGCTGGAAGAGCACGAGAAGCTGATGCAGGTGGCCGAGGAGTTCCAGCCTGAAATCATCGTGCACCTCGCCGCGCAAGCCGGGGTACGATACAGCCTGGAAAACCCGCGCAGCTATATCGACTCGAATGTCGTGGGCACGTTCAACGTGATGGAGGCCGCACGTGAGCACAAGGTCGATCACCTGCTGATGGCCTCAACCTCCTCTGTCTATGGCGCGAACGAAGACATGCCTTTTACCGAGGTTGAAAAGGCTGACCATCAGCTGACGATTTATGCCGCGACCAAGAAGGCCAACGAGGCAATGGCGCATTCCTACGCGCATCTGTGGGATCTGCCGACGACCATGTTCCGGTTCTTCACTGTCTACGGACCATGGGGACGCCCGGATCTGGCGCTGTTCAAATTCGTGGACGCGATCCTCGATGGCCGCCCGATCGATATCTATAATCACGGGGATATGTATCGGGATTTCACCAATGTCGAAGACCTCGTACGCGGTATCCGGCTGCTGATTGATGTACCACCTGTGCGTCCTGCCAGCCGTGATGAGATCGAAGCGGGGGACAGCCTTTCGCCAGTTGCACCGCATCGTGTGGTAAATATCGGAAACGGAGATAAGGTGCGTTTGATGGATTTCATCGAAGCCATCGAAGACTCCATCGGCCAGAAAGCCATCCGGAATTACATGCCTATGCAGATGGGGGATGTGCCGGCCACATGGGCCGATAGTGAGTTGCTGCAGCGCCTGACGGGATACCGCCCGCAGACCGACTTCAAGGATGGGGTTGCGCAATTCGTCAAATGGTTCCGTGAGTATTACGGGAAATGATCTGAATGACAGCCATGTTTGAAACCGACCCGAATGCGCGCAAGATCGCTGTCATTGGCCTCGGCTATGTCGGCTTGCCCTTGGCGGTGGCCTTTGGCCGGATCGGACCGGTAGTGGGGTTCGACATCAATCCCGAACGGATCGCCGCACTGCGTGCCGGACAAGATACGACGCTCGAAGTTGAACCTGCCGAGTTGCGCACAGCCGATGGTTTGACCTTTACCACTGACGCGCGCGATCTGGCTGCGTGCGACACGTTCATCGTAACGGTCCCTACTCCGATTACAGCGGGCAAACAGCCGGATCTTGTGCCCTTGCTCAGCGCATCCGAAACGGTTGGCGCTGTGCTGAAACCCGGAGGTCTGGTGATCTATGAATCCACCGTCTATCCGGGCGCGACCGAGGAAGATTGCGTCCCGGTACTGGAGCGTGCCTCGGGCCTGACCTTCAATCGGGATTTCTTTGCAGGCTACAGCCCGGAACGGATCAACCCCGGCGACAAGAGCCACCGGATCGCCGATATCTGCAAAGTCACGTCCGGGTCTACGCCCGACGTGGCCGATCTGGTCGACACGCTTTACGCACGGATCATCACCGCCGGGACGCACAAGGCCGAAAGCATCCGCGTGGCCGAAGCGGCAAAGGTGATCGAGAACACCCAGCGCGACCTGAACATAGCGCTGGTGAATGAGCTTGCGATGATCTTTGGCCGTATGGATATCGACACCGACGCGGTGCTGCGCGCGGCCGGAACCAAGTGGAACTTCCTGCCCTTTCGTCCCGGCCTGGTGGGCGGGCATTGTATCGGGGTTGACCCCTACTACCTGACCCACAAGGCCGAGGCTGTGGGCCACCACCCGCAGATCATCCTGGCCGGACGGCGGCTGAATGACCGGATGGGGGCCTATGTCGTCTCGCAACTGATCAAGCGCATGACCCGTGACGGCATCAACGTGGGCGCGGCACGGGCGCTGGTGATGGGGCTGACCTTCAAGGAAAACTGTCCCGATCTGCGCAACACCCGCGTCATCGATATTGTCGAAGAACTGCAAAGCTATGGCGTGGCCGTGGACGTGCATGACCCGCACGCGGACCCGGCAGCGGCAGAAGAGGAATATGGTCTTTCCCTGATCGATGAACCGCAAGACGGAACCTATGATGCAGTCATTCTGGCGGTGGCCCATCGGGAATACCGCTCATTCGACCCGGCGCAGTTCCGGGCCTACGGCAAGGAAAACAGCGTTGTATTCGACATTAAATCCTGCCTGCCCCGCGAAGCCAGCGATTTAAGACTGTAACCCAGATCCAAGGCACAAAGAAAAACCGGCGCTTCGCAGCGCCAGTTTTTTTCCATTACCCGCCGAAATCGTCGAGCATGATGTCTTCGCGGTCCACACCCAGATCCAGCAGCATGTTGATGACCGACTGGTTCATGATTGGCGGACCACACATATAGTATTCGCAATCCTCAGGCGCGGGATGGTTCTTGAGGTATTCCTCGAACAGAACGTTGTGGATGAAGCCGGTATAGCCTTTCCACTCATCCTCGGGCTGGGCATCCGACAGGGCCACATGCCATTCGAAATTGTCGAACTCTTCGGCAAGTGTGTCGAAATCCTCGACAAAGAACATCTCTTTCTTCGAGCGCGCACCGTACCAGAAGCTGATCTTGCGGTTGCGATTTTCCAGCCGCTTGAGCTGGTCGAAGATGTGGCTGCGCATCGGCGCCATCCCGGCGCCACCGCCGATGAACACCATCTCTTTTTCCGTCTCGCGGGCGAAGAACTCGCCGAACGGACCCGAGATGGTGACCTTGTCACCCGGTTTGAGGTTGAAGATATACGACGACATCTGACCCGGCGGGATGCCTTCCGAGCCCGGAGGCGGCGAGGCAACCCGGACGTTCAGCATGATCATGCCCCGTTCGTCGGGGTAGTTGGCCATCGAATAGGCGCGTTCGATGGGTTCGTTGACCACGGACTTGTATTGCCACAGGTTAAAGCGATCCCAGTCCTCGCGGTACTCTTCTTCCACATCGAAATCGGTATACGAAAGTTGGTGCGCAGGCGCTTCGATCTGGATGTAGCCACCGGCGCGGAAATTCACATCCTCGCCTTCCGGCAGGTCCAGCGTCAGGGCCTTGATGAAGGTCGCCACGTTTTCGTTCGACCGCACCGTGCATTCCCATTTCTTGACGCCAAAGACCTCTTCGGGAACCTCGATATCCATGTCCTGCTTGACCGCGACCTGACAGGACAGGCGGTCACCACAGGCGGCTTCGCGCTTGGTGATATGGCTTTCTTCGGTCGGCAGGATCGAACCGCCGCCCGAATGCACCTTGACCCGGCATTGCGCGCAGGTGCCGCCGCCGCCGCAGGCCGATGGCACGAACAGTTTCTCGGCGGCCAAGGTCTGCAACAGCTTGCCGCCTGCGGGAACCGAAATGGTTTTCTCGCCATTGATGGTGATGTTCACGTCACCGGTCGAGACCAGCTTCGACCGCGCCGCCATGATGATGGCCACCAGCGCAATAACGATCAGAGTGAATAGGGCGACGCCTAGGGTGAAAGTTTCCATCGGCCCCTCCTTACAGTTTCACGCCCGAGAAGGACATGAAGGCCAGCGCCATCAGTCCCGCGGTGATGAAGGTGATGCCAAGACCCTGCAGACCATCGGGAATATCCGAATATTTCAGCTTTTCGCGCACACCCGCCATGGCGGTGATCGCCAGCGCCCAGCCAAAGCCGGATGACAGGCCGTAGGTTGTCGCCTCGGCAAAGTTGTAGTCGCGCTCTACCATGAACAGCGAGCCGCCCAGAATGGCGCAGTTCACGGTGATCAGCGGCAGGAAGATTCCCAGCGCGTTGTAAAGCGGCGGGAAATACTTATCGAGCACCATTTCCAGAATCTGCACCATCGCCGCAATCACGCCGATATACGAGATCAGGCCAAGGAAGGTCAGGTCAACGTCGGGAAAGCCCGCCCAGGCCAGCGCACCCGGTTTCAGCAGATAGCTGAGCAGCAGGTTGTTGGTGGGAACGGTGATTGCCTGCACGACCATCACCGAAATGCCCAGACCCAGCGCGGTGGAAATCTTCTTGGACACGGCGATGAAAGTACACATGCCAAGGAAGAAGCTGAGCGCGAGGTTTTCGACAAAGATGGCCTTTACGGCCAGTGAAATCAGACCTTCCATCAGTGGGCCTCTACCTGCTGGATTTTGTATTCACGTTCTTCCACCTGACTTGGCTTCCAGGTGCGGAAGGCCCAGATGATCAGACCGATGATGAAGAACGCCGAGGGCGGCAGCAGCAACATGCCGTTGGGCACATACCAGCCGCCATTGTTCACGGTCTCCAGAATGGTGACGCCAAACAGTGACCCGGCCCCGAATAGTTCGCGGATGAAGCCGACAAGCATCAGGATCAGGCCATAACCCATGCCATTGCCGACACCGTCGATGAAGGAGGCCATCGGCGGGTTCTTCATCGCAAACGCCTCGGCGCGGCCCATTACGATACAGTTGGTGATGATCAGGCCCACAAAGACCGAAAGGGTTTTCGAGATCTGGAAGGCATAGGCTTTGAGGATCTGGTCCACCAGGATCACCAGCGAAGCAATGATCACCATCTGTACGATAATCCGGATCGACCCGGGAATCTGGTTGCGCAGCATCGAGATGAACATTGACGCAAACCCGGTCACGAAGGTCACCGCCAGCGCCATTACAAAGGCCACCTGCAGCGACGAGGTCACCGCCAGCGCCGAACAGATGCCCAGCACTTGCAGGGTGATCGGGTTGTTGTCGACAAGTGGGTCGACCAACAGCTCTTTCTTGGTCTGGGACATCAGAACTCTCCTGCTTGCAGTTTGGCCAGGAAGGGGCCATAGCCCGCGTCACCCATCCAGAATTTCACCAGATTATCGACACCGACCGAGGTCAGCGTGGCACCAGCCAGCGCGTCGATGTAGAAATCGGGTCCGGCAGCGGGTTGTGACTTGGCGACGGTGATCTGCAGATCGCCCGCCTCATCCCGCAGTTTCTTGCCGTTCCACAACGCTTTCCAGCGCGGGTTGTCCACCTCGGCCCCAAGGCCGGGGGTTTCGCCGTGCTGATAGAATTGCAGGCCGAAGATATCGTTGCCGTTATTCTCCAGCGCGATAAAGCCATAGAGCGTGGACCACAGACCATAGCCGTGCAGCGGCAGGATCACCTTGTCCAGGGCCCCCGCATCGTCGCGCAGCAGATAGATCACCCGGTACTTGGCCTGACGGCCAATGCCAGCCGGGTCATCATCCAGCGCGACGCTCAATTCGGGGTCGCTGGCGGCGGCGATATCGTCAAAGGTCGCCGGGTCGAACTGATCGTCGACAAAATCGCCGGTCGCCAGTTCCAGCACATGCGGTTCGAACGCGGCGAAAGCTTCGGTGACGTCGATGCCGGGCTCATAAACACCCGCCACCTGCAGAACGTTGACCTGCTTGTCCTTCAGCTTGTTGGCTTCTTGCACCGGGCGCAGACTGACGGCGGCGGCGGATACGACCATCGAGGCGACAAGGCAGACAGCGACGGCGATAAAGATCGTTTTGCCAACCGAATCCGGCGAGGCTGCCAGAAACCTGGCAATCGCGCCCTTGGGTGCGTCGTTGTTATCCGGGGTTTGCGTATCAGACATGGCGACGCGCCCTCCGTTTGATGTTGGCCTGCACGACGAAATAGTCGATCAGCGGGGCAAAGACGTTACCGAACAGGATTGCCAGCATCATGCCTTCGGGGAAAGCCGGGTTCACCACACGGATCAACACAACCATGACACCAATCAGCGCGCCATAGATATAGCGGCCCAGATTGGTGTGGCTGGCCGAAACCGGCTCGGTCACCATGAAGGCCAGACCGAAGGCATAGCCACCCAGCACGATATGCCAGTACCATGGCATCGCGAACATCGGGTTGGTGTCGGAGCCGATCAGGTTCAGCAGCAGGGTAAAGCCGATGGTCCCCGCAAGACAGCCCAGAACCAGGCGATAATTGGCGATCTTGGTCATCAGCAGGAAGGCCAGACCGATCATGCAGGCCAAGGTCGATGTTTCGCCAAAGCTGCCCTGAATAGTGCCGAAGAAGGCGTTGCCCAAGGTGATGCCCTCGGCCGCCAGCGCCTGCACGCCTTCGGCTGCAGATATCCCCAGCGCGGTTGCGCCGGAAAAGCCGTCAACCGGGGTCCAGACCGCATCGCCCGACATCTGCGCCGGATAGGCAAAGTACAGGAACGCACGACCCACAAGCGCAGGGTTGAGGAAGTTCTTACCAGTACCACCAAAGACTTCCTTGCCGATCACCACACCGAAGATGATCCCCAGCGCCACCTGCCACAAAGGCGTCGTGGCGGGCATGATCAGCGTGTACAGCATTGAGGTTACAAGGAAACCTTCGTTCACCTCATGGCCGCGCACGGTGGCGAAGATGACTTCGAAGATGCCGCCCGCGACAAGCGTCACGATATATATCGGCAGGAAATACAAAAGCCCGTGCATCACGTTGGCAAAGATACTGGACGGGTCCAGCGAGATGCCGAACATCTGCAGAAGGGCAATCCGCCAGCCGGTGGCCGCATCCGGACCCAGAGAGGCAATGGCCGAGTTGGCCTGATAGCCGGTGTTCCACATCCCCCACAAAATACAGGGGATCGTGGCGATCACGACATAGGTCATGATCCGCTTCATATCCACATATGACCGCGCGTGCGGTGCAACGGTGGTGACGGTTTTCGGAGTGTAGATGAAGCTTTCGACCATCTCATAGATGGGGAAATACTTCTCGTACTTGCCGCCCTTGGTAAAGTTCGGCTCGATCCGGTCAAAGAAGTTGCGCAAACCCATTCGGATCAGCCCTCCTTTTCAATCTTGGACAGGCAGTCGCGCAGCGCCAGCCCGTATTCATATTTCGCCGGGCAGGCAAAGCCCACAAGGCCCATGTCTTCTTCGTCCAGCTCAAGCGCACCCAGCGCTTGCGCGGCGTCGGTATCCATCACCAGCAGCGCCCGCAGCAACTGCGTCGGCAGGTAATCCTGCGGCATCAGCTCTTCGAACAGACCGGTCGGCACCATCGCCCGCCGACCGCCATTCAGGTTCGAGGTCAGGGCATAGAGCTTTTTCGAGAACGCCGAGCCCAATACCGGCTGGACAGAGAATTTCGACGGCATCGGACGAATCCAGCCCATCGGAATCTGGTCAGGATCTTCGCGGATGATGCAGATCTGGCGAGCAAACCGACCCAGATATGCCGTGGGCCCATCGGCATGCCGCCCCGAGAGGATTGAGCCTGAAATGATCCGCGCAGTGCCGTCCACATTGACCTCATCCCGGGTCAGGTCATCGGTCGACGCGCCCATGACGGTGCGGATCAGGCGCGGCTGACGCGCGCCTGGACCGGCCAGCGCAATCACGATATTCGGATCCAGATGCCCGGTCTGCATCAGGCGGCCAATCGCAATCACGTCCTGATAGCCGATTGTCCAAACCTGTTTATCACCGGCCAGCGGCTCAAGGAAATGGATATGCGTTCCGGCAAGGCCCGAGGGGTGAGGTCCGGAAAACGCAGCCGCTTCAACGCCGGGCAAATCGCCCCCGGGGATCGATGCACCTTCCTGCTGGCACAGATAAGTCTTGCCGTCGGTCAGTTGCGAGACAGTTGCGAGACCAGCCGCAAATGCCTCGCCCGCATCGGCGATGATCAATGACGCGTCGCCTGCCAATGGATCGCTGTCCATCGCGGTCACGAAAATTGCGGCAGGTTTGGTGCCCGGCTCGGGCATCTTCGAATAGGGCCGCGTCCGGAAAGAGGTCCACAAGCCAGCGGCACACAGCCTTGCGGTGACACCTTCGGCGGTTTGCGCATCTCCGACGCCTGCGAAGGCTACGCCGCTGTCAATGGCGTCCGAAACTTCAATTACGACGCTTTGCAAGACCCTGCGCGCACCGCGATTGATCGCCACGACTTTGCCGGTCAGCGGTGCAACCATCATCGCATCAGGCGCGTCCTTGTGGCAAAACAGCGGGGTGCCACGTTGAACTGCGTCGCCTTCTTGCACCAGCATCTTGGGCTTCAGCCCGATATAGTCTCCACCCAGCACAGCAACCGACGAGAATTCCGGCCCTGGCTGGATATTTTGTTCAGGCGCGCCTTCAACCGGCAGATTAAGCCCTTTTTTCAGTTTGAAAGTCTGCATGTCGCTATTGTCTTCCAAGCCTTCTTCCCTGCGCCCCGAAATCCGGGCTGTTGCATTGGTTTGTCCGCGCCCTGCATTGGGGCGCGATGCGTTGGCGCGCACCCATGACTTCAGTCACGCGCGCAGGCGTAATTTCATTCCACGCTCCTTTACGCAAGCGTGGCTGCGAACGCAAACCTGTTACCGCCGAAACTGGTGCGTTCGCATCACTTTCGTTTGATTTGCGTCAAAATGCCAGCAATTTGCGTCGTGCAATTTGCCTGTCGCGCCTGCCCGACTTCCGGTGTAATCAACCCGAATGGAAAACGACACCGAACTCGAGATCTTTCTTGTCGCCACACCGGGGCTCGAAGTACCGCTGTGCGCCGAAGCGCGCGAGCGCGGTTTTTTGGACGCACGTATCACGCCCGGTGGCGTCCTCTGTCGCGGCACGTGGCTCGAGGTCTGGCGCGCCAACCTTCAGCTGCGCGGGGCCACCAAGGTTCTGGTCCGACTGGGTAACTTCCCGGCCGTGCATCTGGCACAGCTCGACAAACGCGCCCGCAAATTTCAGTGGGCCGAGTTTCTGCGCCCGGACGTGCCGATCAAGGTCGAAGCCAGCAGCAGGAAATCCCGGATCTATCACGCAGGTGCAGCCCGTCAGCGTGTGGAACGGGCGATCTCAGAGACTCTCGGAGCACCGATTGCCGCTGACGCGACTTTGCGGATCATGCTGCGAATCGAGAAGGATATCTGTACCTTATCAGTCGATACGTCGGGTGAGCCCCTGCACAAGCGAGGGCACAAACCCGCTGTGGCCAAGGCCCCAATGCGCGAGACAATGGCCGCCATGTTCCTACGCGAGTGCGGGTTTGATGGCGCAGAGCCTGTGCTGGATCCGATGTGCGGCTCAGGCACTTTCCCAATCGAGGCCGCCGAGATCGCCGCGGGGCTGAACCCCGGTCGCTCACGCAAGTTTGCGTTCGAACAGTTAGCATCGTTCGATCTGGACAGTTGGCACGATCTGCAACACGCTCAGACCGCTATAGGGTCCGAACAGATGTATTTTGGCTCCGACCGCAATACAGGCGCCATCGAGGCCGCCAGGACCAATGCCAACCGGGCCGGGGTTGGCCCGATCACCCGCTTCCAGCACCGTGCCGTAAGCGACATCAAACCACCCGAAGGCCCTGCGGGTCTGGTGATCGTAAATCCGCCCTATGGCGCACGGATCGGCGATGAAAAGCGTTTACGTTCGCTTTATGGCGCTCTTGGCAAGGTGCTCATGAGCCGCTTTATCGGTTGGCGTGTGGGCATTGTTACTACAACCCCAGGCCTCGCCCGCGCCACCCGCCTGCCCTTGCTGCCCCCGGGTCCCGTTGTCGATCATGGCGGCACCAAGATCCGTCTTTTCCGCACGGATCCGCTGAAATAAAAGCCCAATGGCAACCTGCAGCTCGCCATGGCTATTCCCTGCATGCGGCATCTGACGGATACAACAAAAACCCTCTTGCACATCCAAATCCCCGGGTATAGATCACGCGCCACGGTCGGAGTGTAGCTCAGCCTGGTAGAGCACTGTCTTCGGGAGGCAGGGGTCGGAGGTTCGAATCCTCTCACTCCGACCAATAAAACAAGGCGCCCAAGGGCGCCTTTGTTGTTTGCGGAGGATAAGCCGCAACGATATTCGCAACGTTTCGTTCGATAGATGTGCTCAGTTCGTTCACAACCGGCATCCACCAACTACCGAATTAGCGCTTTATATCTTCCAGTCCATAATTCCCGCTGCGTTCTTAAGCGCATCTGGGCTGTAGGACCGATAGACGTTTTCCAGGGTTTCTCGCGAGGTTGCAAAATAGGCCGTGGCGTCCTCCAGCGTTATGCCGCGAATGAACGCCCAGGTAACAGCTGTGTGCTTTAGGGTGTGCGGCGTTACGTCCTTAAGACCGGTCCGCTGGACGGCCGCG
This sequence comes from Ruegeria sp. L12, assembly GCF_056531745.1. Taxonomy (NCBI): domain Bacteria; kingdom Pseudomonadati; phylum Pseudomonadota; class Alphaproteobacteria; order Rhodobacterales; family Roseobacteraceae; genus Ruegeria; species Ruegeria sp. L12. Next base: position 14,273 of record NZ_JBQFMH010000005.1, on the reverse strand, counting down.
CGAAAGGCCTTGTCGATCCGATCTATCGGCGCGCCCTTAAACGACACCACGTGGCTCCCTTCCTGGGCCCAGGTCTTCATCTCCGCGTGGAGCGTGCCAGGCATCTTGACCATTCCCTTACGCTTCTTGGTCTCGGCCTCGGCTTTGCCAAGGAAATGGATCACCCCGCTGTCAAGATCGACCCAGCCGCTATCAAGGGAGGGCATCCACTTGAGCCGCGTGATCGCGGTTTTCCGACGTCCGGTGTATAGCGCGATCTTGATAAACCGCTGGACGTGAGGAGCAGAGGCCTCCAGCAGGCGCTGGATCTCCTCCTCGGTTAGCCAGCGGTCATTGGCGACTCCCTTCTCAGGCAGGGTCACGATCGGTGCATGGCTGATCCTGCGCGACGCCAGGGCGTATTTGACAGCGGCGTTCAGTGTGTTCATCTCGCGCCGGACGGTCCATGCGGCGCATCGTCTCCAGGCGGTGTATGCTTGGTGTCTGATGTGTAGGTAAGGTGTATAAGAAGAAGGGTTCCCCTAGTTATTAGGGTGATGCGCGGTCGCAGAGGCAGCGATGAATGGCAGAACGCCTCAAAGTAAGCGTTTGCTGAACACTCAATGCTTTCATCCCTCGTGGAATCAGCACCTTACCACTCGTCAATCCGATAATTTTATGTCAAATTGGTGTGCTTAGGAGCTAATCGTATTCTCGGAGATACCAGCGCCAGGAGCTGATGTCGGTTTCGCTTCTCTCCGAGGAAGATCACTAAGCCGGCTAGGGCGCTCTCTGGCAGCGTCCAACGCTGTTTTCGACTCAAGACAAACTGAAGTCATGACGCAGGCCCAGAGCGTTCTCAGCGCTTAGCGTGTTCGGCCACACTACGAGCAATAATACAGGAGGTTAGGACCGCCGCGACGCGGCGGAGCCAGAATGCGTCCCCTTCACAATTAGGAGGGAAACCTAGGACTTCGATATTCTAGGGATCCGGCGAACGGGTTTGAGCGAGGCGCTGAGCCATTCCTCGCCCACTCACGTGATTGGGTTCGTTGTTTGCAGCTCTGCACCCATCAGACAGATCCAGCCGCTGCTGGTGTCCATTTTTTCAAACCCGAATTATCCCTTCGACTCGCGCTCTGGCCAACCACAACAGAACCAATAACTATGGCCGCTCCGATCGACTGAGTGAGGCTAAGCATTTGTCCCAAGTATACCCAACCGAGCACGACAGCTGTAACAGGACTCATCATGCCAAGCATAGAGACTGCACTGGGTTCCAGACGCGCTATCCCTCGAAACCAAAGAGCATAGGTTGCTGCAGCACCAATCAATCCAAGCCAAATAAGGCCGGCGACATTTGTCGCGCTGAGCGCAGGTAGAGGCGGCTCAAGGAACAGTGCGACCAGCAGCAGTATCAAACCACCGGCTGTTAATTGCCACGCTGTGAAACTCAGCGCCGAGACCGGAGGTTGCCATTTCCGGCTGAGAACAGTGCCAGCAGCCATTGACGCGGCTCCTCCCAAACCCGCTGCTATACCGATCCAATCAAGTTGTGCTTCTGGTCCGATCAGCAGCAGAGACACACCCATTACGCCAGTCGCGGCGGCGCCGAGAGCACCAAGTCGGATTGGGGTTCCCAGCCATCCCCGCGCCATCAAAATCACGATCATAGCTTGCAACGATCCTAGGGTGGCGGCCACACCACCGGGTAACCTATACGCAGCAACGAAGAGGAGCACCCAGAACAGAGCGAAATTGAGGCTGCCTAAGACGAAAACTCGACCAAGCCATTCGCGTGGTGGAACGCAGCGCGTCACTGCAAGCAACAACAAGCCAGCAGGCAGAGCTCGTAACGCAGCCAGGGTAATCGGATAGCCAGCCGGAAGCGCTTCGGTAGTTACCAGATAAGTGCTTCCCCATACCGCTGGGGCGAGTGAGGTGAAAAGAATATCGGTTGAGCGTGACATAGTATGTCTCCCGGCTAAGGCGTTTGAGAATTTGAGTGAGACGTCAGATGCGCGCGGGTTACGCTGCTTCCGCTTGGAGGTTTGATCCAACGAGGCACGCTGCAATCCTTGCAACATGAGCGCCCTGGAACCGCGCTCCGGCAAGGTCAATTTCGGTAGGTGTGCGGGAACCATCAGCACCGGCGATCGTTCCGGCACCATATGGTGCGCCGCCAATGATATCTTCTGATGTAGTCTGGCCAGCAAATGTGTAGGGCATTCCGGCAATCAGCATCCCAAAGTGTTGAAGAGGGACTTGCGTTGTCAGAAGGGTGGCCTCGTGCCCGCCATGTTGCGAACCTGTTGATGCAAAGACCGCTCCGACCTTGCCAACCAGTGCATTCCTGGCCCAAAGCCCTCCCGCCTGGTCAAGGAAGGACTTCATTTGGCCAGCCATCATGCCAAATCGGGTCGGTGTTCCAATGATGATTGCATCATAGTTTTCCAGATCTGTCGGCAAGGCGGCAGGTGTATCATCTACGACATAGCCAGCCTGCTGACGGACCTCCGCAGGGACGGTTTCGGGCACACGTCGAACGTCAACTTCAGTGCCGGGAACACTTCTGGCGCCTTCAGCTTCGGCATCGGCCAATGTGCGGACGTGGCCATAGCTTGAATAGTAGAGAACGAGAATACGTGACATAGGGTACCTCTCAGGGCTGCAACTTGTTCCCTGAGAGAATGGAGTTTGTTGCGCCGCCAATTAAGGCGCGCTCTTTGACATCACTCTTTACCCGTATTGAATAATGTCAGGATCTGAGAGCCAGGCGCAGATGATCAAGAAAGGCTGTGACCTTTGCGTCCATTCCCAAGCGAGATGCTGTAACGGCGAATACTTCTGGCGCAGGTAGTTCGTGGTCAGGAAGAACTCGCACCAAGGCCCCACTGGCTTCGGGAGCATCAGAGACGAACTCGGGCAGTGTTCCAATGCCTTGCCCCGCTATCAGCAGATCCCGCAAAACGAGGCTGTTGCCGACGCGCACGCGCGGATCAAGCTCTAATGTTGTGACACCTTCGGCGGCCGAGAGCTTCCAGCTCGTCAAATGATCAGCAAGCAAAAAGCCAATGATCGCGTGGTTTTTCAGATCCGCCGGCTGGGTCGGTGTCCCGCATCGCTCCAAATAGTCAGGAGACGCAAAAATCCGCTGTCGCATCACGCCGATCCGTCGCGCAACAAGGGCCGAGTCCGGCATGGCAGCGCGGATACGTATCGATAGATCGAACCCGCCCTCGACCATATCGATCACCTTGTCGTCCATCGAAAGAGTAAATCGCAGATCTGGATAAGTTTCCAAGAACTCTGGAAGCATCGGTGCGATAACGGTTTGGCCGAAGGAACTTGACGCATTCACCCGAAGGTGCCCACGCATCGCTTTAGCACCTTCCCTGATGGTCTGTTCCGTTTTTTCGACCGCGTCGAGAATTCCAATTGCATCTTGGTAATAGAGATTGCCGGTGTCAGTCAGTGACATCGATCGGGTCGTTCTGGTAAGGAGGACGGTTCCCAGACTTTCTTCCAGAAGCTTGATTTCTCTGCTGAGAAGCGCAGGAGAAACACTAAGGTCTTCCGCCGCACGGGCAAAGCTACCGCGTTCAACGATACGGCGAAAAGCTTGCATGACTGACAGTTTGTCCAACTCCAGGCCCCCGAGCAGTTTTTTGAGCCGCCCAGTTGGGCGTAACGAACTGCAAGTTATACGACTGCGTCGCTGGTGCGAAGGGGCGACGCGTCTGTGGTGCTGGCGTTGATCTCCGGGCGGTTGTCAGAAAACAATCACCGGTCTATTTTCGTCGAGGCCAGGAGTTAGTGGCAATGGCAAAATCTAAGAATCCGCATACACCGAAAAACGTTCCAAGCCGGTCGAACAATGAAAAGTCGGATCGCCCTGTCGAGAGCAGGCCCATACCAGTTAGCGACGCTGTTAGTGAGCCAACTCGACAGGAAAGACTCACGGCGATTGCAAAAGATGCGGAACGACGCCTCAAGGGTTCAATGAAGCTGCTCTCTTGAAGTCGCAATAGGATCTTCCAAACGAATAACAGCACATACAATCGAAGCACTGCCTTCTTTACGCTGCACCGCAAGTTACCGGCTCTCCAATGAGTGCATTGAAGCAACGGAGCATATAAGAGTCTCGTAAACACAAGCGCAAATTGGGTGCCGCCGCTGAGCACTCCCTCCTACGATTACCCCTCTACACACGCGCACCTCTTCTCTCTAGGCACACATGCACCTCTTACACGCATTCTCTCTATCGGTCGCTCTCTTGGGTGCTCTTACGTGTGTCCGTTCTCTTAGGGTGTTTCTCTCTAGGTGCATCTATTTCCGTAGTATGAGCAATCGTCGGTATTTCGTCTCCGGAGTAGCTCAATAGCTTTGCTGGCCTAGACCTGTGTGTTTGCTCTCTATGAGGTTTTAGCTCAGGCGCTCTCTACGCTGGCCTGAGTTACATCCGTTCTCTTACGTGCGTCAGGTGTTAGCTGGCCTGTGTTTCGCTCTCTGGTGAGCTTATTTGGCCTGAGTTCGTTTGTGTCGTTTTCAGAGAACCATGTTTTATTGGGTTTCTCTGGTTCAAAGGTTTACATTTTGGTCTGAAAAACTGGTTTTGAGCCGAAATCTGTCAACTTAATGTAAACTTAGTGTAAACCTTTTGGCCTGATTTGAGGTGTTTTTAATGTTGAAAGGTTTACATTCCGTCGATCCCGGGAAGGCGAATGTAAACCTTTGTCAACCTTGTGCAACCTCAGTTCAATCAGCGAGGGACCCGGCGAGGCAGGGTTCACCAGCCATTCCTCGCCGCAATCTCGAAAACCCATTCCATTTTTCTTTGTGAGGTCGACAAAGGCGCCTCAATAGCTGCACTCTCCGTAAGGTAGGCTCAGGATCACTTCCGTTGCTCACGTCACGGAGGAAGCGCAACCAGGCGAGTTCATTCAAAGTCAGGTCGTCCTTCCGATCATACATTGGCATCTATCTACCGAAGATGGCCTTGATCGCCTTCTCTGACCGACTGGTCAGCCGGGGATCAGTGTTGTTAGAGGCCTTGCGAATTGCTTTTAGCCAGACAAGTTCATTCGACGTGACAGTTTCTCCGAACACCTCGACAACTGCCTCGGCTGCGGTCAGGCCGATCGACTGCTCAATTGCGAGGCGCATAAGGTAGGCAGCGTCGCATTCTAAAGCTTTCGCCAAAGCCGGGACGCGATCCAATGCCACCTTGGAACCACCCTGCTTGATCATCGTGATCATGTTCGGGTTGACGTATCCCACCTGCGCCGCGATCTCGGCTTGGCTCTTGGTAGGTTTCAGTTCGAGCACCCTCCGTTCGACATACTTCGCCATCCGGGTGTCGCCATACGGTTTATTTGTCATCGCTATCCTCTCAGAAGTGATGCAGCAAACGCTGCATGTCTTTGATATAGCGACGGTGAGAATGGGAATTGCGGAGGGAAAAAATCAATCAACTAAATTGTTTAGCCGATTGGCAACAACTCATTCAAACTGGGTCCATCTATTCGGGCGGAAAAATTGCGGTCTTTTTTACCGTTCCATAGACAAAGCTGGTATCGATCGAGGCTATCCCACCGATAGGATGAATTCGGTGACGAATAAATTCCTCGTAGGCCTCGAGATCCGATACCAAAACCCGCAATTGGTAGTCCATTGCCCCGGTCAGCACGTGGCATTCAAGAACTTCATCGATCATCCGAACGCGTTTCTCGAAGTTCTGAACGTCCGTTTCGTTGTGTCGCTCCAACCTGATACGCACGAAGACGGTAATGGCGATCCCATATGCGGCTGCGTCAACGTCGGCGCTGTATCCCTTTATCACTCCGTTGGCTTCAAGGTTTTTGACCCGGCGCAAACACGGTGAGGGAGACAAGTTCACCTCGTCAGCAAGATCCTGGTTCGTCATGCGCCCGTCCCGCTGCAACGCTCGAATGATTTGCCTGTCCTTAGCGTCCACTCTACCCTCATTCTTAGCAGAATCTGCTAACATTCATTCTCATGTTGGCATACTTAGCAATCATTAACTCGAAACTAAGGCGCAAACTAGCTTCAACATGATTCAGGAGCTTGTAATGACCCGTTCAACCGGATTTGCCACCCGCGCCATTCACCATGCTTATAACCCTCTGAAAAATGACGGTGCTCTGACACCACCGCTACATTTGACGTCCACGTTTACCTTTGAAACCGCAGAGGCTGGCGGAGAGATGTTCGCTGGAGAGCGTGAAGGTCATATCTACAGCCGTATTTCAAACCCCACATGCGACCTTCTTGAACAACGTATTGCCGTGCTTGAAGGAGCCGAGGCCGGGCTAGCTCTCTCAAGCGGCATGGGGGCGATTACGGCAGTGCTTTGGACCCTGCTGTCGCCAGGTGACGAAGTCATCGTGGACAAAACGCTCTATGGCTGCACCTTCGCTTTCATGCGTCACGGTTTGGCAAAATGGGGAGTCACGATCACGCATGTAGACATGACAGACCCTGAGAACCTGAAAGCTGCCGTTTCTGACAAAACCCGCGTTGTCTATTTCGAAACTCCGGCTAATCCGAATATGCGCTTGGTGGACATCGCCGCGAGCGCCGAAATTGCGCATTCGGTTGGTGCAACGGTCGTCGTCGATAATACCTACGCTAGCCCGTATTTAACCCGCCCGATCGAGCACGGGGCAGATATCGTTCTGCACTCTGCCACCAAATACCTCGGTGGGCATGGCGATGTGGTTGCCGGCTTGGTTGTCGGGTCCGCCGAACAGATTGCTGAGATCCGCCTTGTTGGGATGAAGGACATGACCGGCGCGGTAATGGCCCCTTTCAACGCGATGCTGATCCTGCGTGGTCTGAAGACACTGAACCTGCGTTTGGATCGCCACTGTGCGTCCGCCAAGGTCGTCGCGGACTTCCTCGAAGCGCACCCCGCCGTCGGTGAGGTTTATTTCCCCGGTCTTGAGAGCTTCGCACAGCACGATGTAGCGCAGCGACAGATGTCCCAACCGGGCGCTATGATAGCGTTCGAGATCAAATCTGGTCTGTCCGGAGGAATTGAATTCATGAACCGCCTGAATATGATCCAGCGTGCGGTGTCGTTGGGCGACGCGGAAACACTGATCCAACACCCAGCCTCCATGACTCATTCGACGTATACCCCGGAAGAGCGGGCTGAGCATGGGATAAGCGATGGCCTGATCCGTCTGTCTGTCGGGCTAGAGGATGTCGAAGATATCCTTGCAGACCTGGAACAAGCTTTGCCCTACCCTGCTCGCAGCGCCGCCTAAACCAGGAGACCAACATGCACATAGATCCCACCCAACTGAAGATCGTCGAACAGCGCCTGTTGTGGTTGTCTCATTGGATGATCCACCATGCCAACCATGTCCGACCAAAGGTGGATGGGATCAAAATCGGTGGCCATCAGGCTTCGTCTGCTTCGATGGTATCTATCATGACCGCGCTCTACTTCTCGGCCCTACGCCCTGAGGACCGGGTCGCAGTCAAACCCCATGCGTCGCCGGTATTTCACGCGATTCAGTATCTCATGGGCAATCAGACCCGTGAGAAGATGGAGAATTTCCGCGGATTTGGGGGTGTGCAAAGTTATCCCAGCCGGACAAAGGACATAGATGATGTTGATTTCTCGACCGGGTCTGTAGGTTTAGGTGTCGCGATCACCTCGTTTGCCTCGATCATTCAAGACTACATCAAGGCCAAAAGCTGGGGTTCAGACGCCCCGATGGGGCGTATGGTGGCACTTGTTGGCGATGCTGAACTGGACGAAGGCAACGTCTATGAGGCGTTGCAGGAAGGCTGGAAAAACGACCTGCGAAACACGTGGTGGATCATCGATTATAACCGACAGTCGCTGGACGGTATCGTCCGGGAAGGTCTGTTTGAACGGATCGAGAAAATCTTCGATGCTTTCAGCTGGGATGTCGTTCGCGTGAAATATGGCGTCTTGCAACGTGCTGCCTTCGACGAGCCCGGCGGAGACCGCCTGCGTGATTGGATCGACGCTTGCCCCAACCAGGAATACTCAGCTTTGACTTTCATGGGTGGTGCGAATTGGCGACAGCGTCTGATGGACGATCTCGGGGATCAAGGGGATGTGACCGCTCTGATCGAACGGCGCACGGATGCAGAGCTCGCGGCCCTTATGGAAAACCTGGGCGGCAACTGCGTCGAGACCATGGCCCAAACATTTGCCGAAATCGATCATGATCGCCCAACATGTTTCCTGGCCTACACAGTCAAAGGATGGGGCACCCCCATTGCAGGCCACAAGGACAACCACGGCGGGCTGATGAACAATAGCCAGTTCGCCGCGTGGCAATCGCATATGGGTGTGCCAGAAGGCAAAGAATGGGAGCCGCTTGTGACGGTGCAAGACCCAGACGCGCTCGAGGATTTTCTGGCCTGCGCCCCGTTCTTTGTCAAAGGTCCGCGCCGCTATTTTGATGACAAGCTGGATGTGCCGACCATCGAGATCGACACCAGTCGCGAAATCTCGACACAGATGGCGTTTGGCAAGATCCTAGACGATCTATCAAAAGGCGACAGCCCAATGGCTGAACGCATAGTGACAACCTCTCCGGATGTGACAGGCACGACAAGCCTTGGTCCTTGGGTGAACCGGCGCAAACTATTCGCCCGATCCGAGCAAGCCGACGCCTTCATAGAACACCGGATCCCTTCGACGGCGAAATGGGAATTTACGCCGGAGGGACAGCATATCGAGCTTGGTATCGCCGAAATGAACCTCATGTTGCTTCTAGGAGCGGCGGGTCTGTCGCATTCCCTGTTCGGTAAGAGGCTGATCCCAATTGGCACCGTCTATGATCCATTTGTCAGCCGCGGCCTCGATGCGTTAAATTACGCCTGTTATCAGGACGCGCGTTTCATGCTGGTTGGCACACCTTCGGGTGTCACACTCGCGCCAGAAGGTGGAGCACACCAATCCGTTGGAACACCGCTCATCGGGATGAGCCAAGACGGGTTGGCCGCTTTTGAACCCGCCTTTGCTGATGAACTGGCGGTAATCATGGAATGGGCCTTCGACTACCTGCAGCGCGATGGCGAAGGGCAGCCCGACGAGCGCACATGGCTGCGCGATGAAACCGGAGGGTCTGTCTACCTGCGCCTGACGACCAACCCGATTGAACAGCCCGGCAAACGTTTCGATGACGAGTTCCGCCAAGGTGCCATTGATGGGGCCTATTGGTTACGAAAACCGGGGCCCAATTGCGAAGTTGTAATTGCCTATCAAGGAGCAGTCGCGCCGGAGGCAATCAAGGCTGCCGGTATGATTGGTGAAGGCCGTCGCGACATAGGTGTATTGGCCGTGACATCAGCAGATCGCCTAGATGCCGGATGGACCGCCGCTCAACGAGCGCGTTCTCGTGGCAATCGAGCGGCACGCTCTCACATCGAAACCCTGATGTCCGACCTTCCGCCACACTGCAAGCTTGTTACCGTTATCGATGGTCATCCTGCAACTCTATCCTGGCTCGGGGCAGTGCTTGGACATCAGACAATTCCAATGGGCGTCGAGCATTTTGGTCAGACCGGAACAATCGGCGATCTCTATCGCCATCACTGCATTGACGCAGACGCTATCCTGGAGAAAGTGAATGGCCTGACCCATGGCAGAACTCTTCACCGTGCATAAGTGGGTTGGATCTGGGCAATAATGCAGAGAACAAACTAGCACTGAATATAAGGTTCTGGATGACCTACAAAAAAACAAGAGCTTACCAAGATACGACAGGGGCCGGGTTTGCTCGCAATGAAACCGCAACGTTATCGCAGCGCAATCTGCTACTGAAGCGCAATAGTTGGCATTCAAGGCCCTTATTTTATTTACTTTCACCCCGGGAGCTCGCCTTCGGGAGGCAGGGGTCGGAGGTTCGAATCCTCTCACTCCGACCAATAAAACAAGGCGCCCAGGGCAGCCAGTGGAACCACGTGATTGTAGAGGATGAAAGTCACATCTTCGACAAATATGCGAGGAATTGGCTCTATACCGCTGTTACACGGGCTTCTGAATGCGCGACTCTGGTTACTCGTCTCTAGAAGCACTTCCACATTGAAGGCAAACATTGGGCAGGCACTTTCTGCCCAATGAAGATGTTCCCTGACGCTATATCCATGGGAGCATTGAACCTCAAAGTCTTGCGGGAGCCAGAATGCATCCCTTTCGCTTACAAGGGCTATTTCTAGGACTTCGCTTATACCAGAGGGCGGAAACCGGCCCTTCTCTGCAGGCGCAAGAAAATCATGTCGAAGCGGCGGAAGCCGCCGTTCAGACTGGGCTATGAAGCCATATTCTGGACCGGTCCTTCGCTGCGCTGGTACCCAACTGGGGAGATGCGGGACAAAGCCCCAATTCGCTGCGGAGCAACATCCGGGCTGTAGAACGCCAAAAAAAGCCCAGAAACCAGACTTTGCAAAGTTTAGTTGAGCATGGACTACACCATTACGTCCGATCAGTTCTAATATGCACTAAGTCCTTCTAACGAATTGTACCGCTAGAACAAATTCGTGGCGTCAAGACTAACCAATAGGATGAACGACCGCCACGACCTTCTAAACCGGTCTAGCGGAAATCGCAATTGACAACAGAAGCATCTCAAGAATCTATAGGCCCAGAGCCGGGGTCGATGCCCAAGATGCGAAAACGACCGACGCTGGCCTCATCAGGACGCCTGCGTTTCCCGCTGAAGTTACCAACACGGTAGCTATTCCAGGCGGCGTTAAGCGATAGCGTCCGGCACCACATTCACAACCTTGAGCCCAATCAAGACAAACTCAAGCGAGGCTAACGTCGGCATTGCTGACAGCAGCCCCCCAAGACCCATATAATCGCGATTGATCCGCAACCAGCAGTACGATACCGCTTCCTAATCGCTCTACAATTCGGTCATCAGTCGGTTGTGCCAGAGCCACTGCGATTTAAGACCGAATGTCTCACGAGGGTGGCCTGCAACTTACAGTAAATCGTTAGGGTCAGTGATGCCACTGACAAACAGTAGTGTTACGCTGTCACCAGAGGAAAACTCGACGGTTGTGTCTAGTTCCCCGTCGCCGTTGATGTCCGCCTCAGAGAGATTCTCGATGGTTAAGCCGCCGCTCAGTATCAGGGAGTCGGACAAAAGTTCAAAATCGCTGATAGTGTCATTGCCATCCCCAGGATTGAATTGAAACTCGTCGGCGTCAATACCACCGGCCATTTCATCATCGCCCGCTCCGCCAATTAAGACGTCAGTTCCCGCACCTCCTGCCAAACTGTCCTGTTCAGATCCACCATCTAAGATATCGTTTCCGAGACCACCAAATAGAAAGTCATCTCCTCCACGTCCAAGCAGCTCGTCATCGCCAGCAAATCCACTGAACACGTTAGCCCCTGAATCTCCTGCAACAAAATCTGACGCGCCACGGAACAAGTCTACAGACTCTATGCTACGAGCTATGCTTGTTTCTCCTGCACCGTTGGTGAACCAGAAGAACCCAGTTAAGTCAGATTGCAATCTAGCTGCGGTGTCGGGGTGAAGGGCGGCAAATCCTCCGAAAGTATCATCAACAAACTGCGTAACTTCTTCAGGTGTTAGCGCGTTTTCCATATCGATACTAACCGAGAGTGGGCCGGTAACATCGAGAGTGTCAAAGCCATCTCCACCATCAATCAAATCCGATGTGCCGAACACTGGATCACCCGGTGAAATGTCAGGGTTTCCGTCCGCAAACACCTGATCTCCTGCTCCCCCAAGAAATATGTCACTGTTTTGAGAGCCGGCGACATTCTCTATACTTATTAGGGTGTCTCGGTCACCTTGAGTGTCAACAACAACATCAGCGTTCCCAGCTTCGGTTGTCGAAAAAATTACTTCGAAACCGCGAGAGTTTTGATCCAACAATCCGTAGGAAACACCGTCGAAGCCAGCGCCTCCCGTGACCACATCGTTTCCACCAAATGGCTCATATATCGCTCCACCGGTTTCGGAAGAATTGAATTCATCATCGCCAATAGTGCCAAAAATAAACTCTGTATTTGTGATGGTGTCCAAATAGTCGACGCCCCCGAAACGGTGTGCCACCGTGCCATTAACGCCATCAACGAGATTTACAATTATCGGGGATTCGGAATTGGTATAGTCTACCGTGTCAAAACCCTCACCGGCGTCGATGTTGTCATTTCCAGCATCCGCAAGAATGTAGTCGCCGCCATCATCGCCCAGTATAGTATCGTTACCGCCAAAACTGAAAAAGGAGTCTGGGCCGGTAGTACCAATTAGGGTCTCATCATCCTCAGTGCCTTCAATTGGTCCTGCCGGTGGCAATTGATAATCAAACAGTGAGACATCTGCGAAAACAACGAGTGAAATATTTGAAAACGTATCAACACCGTCGCGCCCTGCCACGGAGTCAGTGATCCTGTAAGTGCTTCCTGCAACATTCTCAATCAAGTATTCAGTGCTGTTTCCCGATAGAATTATTGTATCGTTACCAAGACCGCCAATGATTGTGTCGTTTCCTTCACCTCCAACCAACGTATCATCTCCTGACCCGCCGTTCAGTGTGTCATTGCCGGTACCACCTCTCACGAAATCGTTGCCGCCAAGCGCGTTGACTTCATCGTTGCCAGCTCCGCTTTCGATCAAATTGTCTGAATCGGAACCTGTGATAAAGTCATCACCGTTTCCAGAGATCACGTTTTCTATCCCGATAAGCGCATCCAGATCGACATCTTCCCCTTCGGCAAATCCTGTCGGTGTATTTGAAGCCAAGGAAGGCGCTGGTGCAGGTGGGTTCGAAAGCAACTCGCCGATCGTGGCGAATGTTACTGAAAAGGCCGATGTTTGCGCGCTGCGATCTATCTCTCGTAGATCAACTACAACCCTATTTTCGGCAGATGTATATGTAATGGTGTCGTTGCCAGCGCCGCCGATATAAATATCATCTCCCGCTCCTTGACCCGCGACGATGGTATCATCCCCGCTACCGGCGTCTACATAGTCATTGCCGTCATCTGGGTAAATGAAGTCGCTACCGCTGCCGCTCAGTATCACATCGTTCCCGATGTTTCCCGTTATGTTGTCGCTGCCAGACCCAGTTGTGACGACGCTACCGACCTGACTTGTGATCTCTATTGTTTCGTTGGATGTAGAATCCGAAAGATCAACTACTTCCTGCAGGGGGTTAATCGGTTCTCCATCGACAATTAGCTCTACTAATTCAAACTTAGAAACTGACAGCTTTAGCGTCTCAAAATTGAATTTTTTCTTTCCGCTCGCAGTTTTTAGAAATTCGAAATAGGCTAAGATTTCGGTTTGAATCTCTGAACTAGCCCACTCCTCAGATGTTAACTCTAATCTCAGGGTGTCTTGACCTTTTCCTCCATCATAACGGTCCCAACCGTGTCCATTTGCAGCATTTTCGGCGAGATTGAATATTGCGATATCATCTCCACGACCGGCGAGAACGATATCTGCTCCGGAACCACCCTTGACAGTGTCGTTGCCCCGCCCTGCGACGATGATGTCTTTACCTGCCTTTGCGTCGACTTCGTCGTCACCAGCTCCTGCAAATATTAGATCAAATTTGTTTGTCCCAAAAATGCTGTCGTTTCCACCGCGCCTAAAGATCAAAGCCATCCCTGTTAGTCCCCTCTAAAAAAGTAACTTGAAACATTAAAACCTAAGCGACCAAAAGCGTCACAGGCTTGACCCGTTTAACATAAATTCTCGGATTTATGGGAAATTTTTAATCAATGGCGGAGCCAAAATGTGAAAACTCTTCCAGGAAAACTATATGGTCAAACCATTTTAGGTCCCGCCACCAGTTAGGTAGGCTCATTTACGAGTGCTTCCAGAAGTGGCCCGACTCTAAAGGTCCGCATGGGGTCGCTGTTTTACCGAATGCAACAGCAGCGCGCCTTTAATCCTGCGTGGTAGGTTTGGGCTCAAAACCGCCATTCGAGATATCGTCTTGGGCCGTGGTTTCTCCCTACCCGGGATATACCCGGCACCGAGTATACCCCGGGTAGGGGAAAATCCTTTTGCATACGCCTGCGGGCAAGACGGTTTCACTTGGCTGGCATTGCTGATAGCACTGACGGTGAAGCTGCGTTGGTCTTTATGTTAGAGCAATTCGGAATTGGAGGAGTGTAAGATTCGCTCCGCAAACGCTGCTGTTGTTTGCTCTTTGGCGTAGCGCTGGTGTAGCACTGGGCGCGGAAGCTCAGAACGCAAGAAGCGCCCCTTGGGGCGGTAAGTATTTGATATCCG